>DASTJB010000319.1:0-7478 GCA_035717005.1 Candidatus Angelobacter sp. | reverse complement strand
CTCTGCGGGTGAAACCATGGAGTGATCTTCAATGAAGTCGCCCAGGTGGGAATCTTCTTCTTCACCAATGGGCGTTTCCAGCGAGATTGGCTCTTGCGCGATCTTGAGTACCTTGCGCACTTTGGCCACAGGGATGTCCATGCGCTTGGCGATCTCTTCCGAAGTCGGCTCGCGGCCGAGCTCCTGGACCAGCTGGCGCGAGGTGCGGATCAGCTTGTTGATGGTTTCGATCATGTGCACCGGAATGCGGATGGTGCGGGCCTGATCGGCGATGGCGCGCGTGATGGCCTGGCGGATCCACCAGGTGGCGTAGGTCGAAAATTTGTAGCCGCGGCGGTACTCGAACTTGTCCACGGCCTTCATCAGGCCGATGTTGCCTTCCTGAATGAGGTCGAGGAATTGCAGGCCGCGGTTGGTGTATTTTTTGGCGATCGAGACGACGAGGCGCAGGTTGGCCTCGGTCATCTCGCGCTTGGCGCGGCGCGCCTTGGCCTCGCCGGTGGACATCTGCTTGTTGATGTCCTTCAGGTCCTTGATCGAGATGCCGATCTTGTGCTGCACGCCCTGGATGATCTCGCGCTGCGTGCGCTTGAGCTCCTGGTAGGTGACGCCGGTGTCGCCTTCGAGCTTCTCGAGATCGTTGCGGTGCTGGCGCTGGATGCGGCGGTACTCGCGCCGGGTCTCCTCGACGCGCGTGGCCTCGATCTTCTTCTCCAGGTTGTTGATCTGGCGGTCGAGCGAGCGCATGGAGTCGACGGTTTTGTTGACCTTCTCGATCAGGCGCTTGCGCTCAGGGTTGGTGAACTTCAGCCCGCGGATCCCCATGGAGACCATGACCTGCGCGCGGCCCAGATGCCAGCGCGTGCGGCGGAACTCCTTGGGCTTTTTCTTCTGCTGGATGGCCTCCAGCTTTTCCGTGAGTTGCTGGACTTTTTTGTAGTGCTTGCCGACGTCGTCGATCTGGCCGGTGAAATCTTTCAGGCGCGCCTGCACGATTTCGTCGGTGATCTCCTCTTCGTCGAAGGCGACCAGCTCTTTGATGGAGCGCACGCCGCGCTTCAGGTCTTCGCCCAGCGCGAGGATTTCCTTGATGACGATTGGCGAGCGGGAAAGCGCTTTCAGAACGCGGATTTGCCCGCGCTCGATGCGCTTGGCGATTTCTACTTCACCTTCGCGCGTGAGCAGCGGAACCGTGCCCATCTCGCGCAGGTACATGCGGACCGGGTCATTCGTTTTTTCCAGAGCGCCCGGGGTGAGATCAAGTTCTACGTCTTCGCCTTCCTCCAAATCCTCAAACTTCTGTTCGGAAGGCAGTCCTTTTCCTGCATCCAGGACGTCAATGCCCTGGGTCCCGATCGTGGTAAGCAGGTCATCCAGATCATCTGGGGAGTGGACATCACCGGGAATTAGGTCATTGACCTGGTCATAGGTGAGATATCCCTTTTCCTTGCCTGCGTCGATCAGTTTTTTTATGTCGTCAAATTTATCGTCTAGAGCCAAACCACGACCTCATGTTTCGTCACATTTTGCATGAGCAATACAGGGCTGTGCGCTCGTATCCACTAAAGAATACCGGCGGAAGTTGGGTTGAAATGCGCGCACGTCCCGAGAGTAATCAGAGTACCACATCCCATCCAACAAGAAAAGGGCCTTAGCCTTCCACCCGCCGCAAAACAAAGAAGTTACTTCAACCGCCAGCCTTGCAATTTCCCCTCGAATATATAGATGCTCCCCATCTCCGCAGGTTTCGCGCGATCTTTGGCCCGCGATGCACGAAATTATCGCCTAGAACCAAGGGGTTAAGGGGGCCATTCCTGAAATCTCGAGGCGCAGCGAGAGACCCCTATCTGGCCAAAAAAGGTCCTGCAAGCGAAAGCCACTCCGGTGCTTTTTTCACCGGCAACTCTGATTCAAAGAATTCTGATGATGCGAGTACGGTTCCCCCGCTGACGCTCGGGAATCAGGAGTTAGCCAGCTTCCGGTCCAGCTCCAGCTTCTCCTGCTTCAACCGCAGCAGCGCGGCCACATCATTCTTGCGTTCCGCCTCCACGATCCCGCGCTTGATATCGACCTCCCGCTGGCTCAAATCCTTGCGATGCCTCAGCGCCTCCAGCGCGCCCTCCAGCAACTCCGCCGTCAGCGGCTCATCTTCCCGCATCACGATCTTCGCCAGCATCTGCCGCGGGCCCTCATCGAGCGGCAAGGCCAGCGCATCCTCCACGCCCTCGCCTCTCTCCTGCTTCCGCGCATTTTGGAAGATCGTCTCCAGCAATCCCTCCACCGCCAGCCCAACATGCAGCCGGTCTCGCTCCACAGCCTGCAGCGCTCGCTCCCGCAACTCCGCCTCTTCCGCGACGTTCGTTGACGCGGCCCGCACCAGCACCTTCTCCGCCGGCGTCACATCTGTTCCCGCCGAAGCGCGCACTCCCGTCGACCCCCGGCTCACCGCCGCCGACTTGAACTCCTGCCGCAGCACCGCCGTATCGATTCCCAGCTTCTGCGCAATGTCCCCCGCCAGGCTGTCCCGCACAATCCTGCTGGGCACGCGATGGATGTGCGGCAGCAGAAAGTTGACCGCGTTCTTCTTGCCCTCGGGCGTCCGCACCGGAAACAGCCCCAGCGCCCGATCCACCAGGTAATCAAAATACTTCTGCGAGCCCTTCAGCGCCCGCGCGTACGCTTCGGCGCCGTTCTTCCGGATAAACAAATCCGGATCGAACCCCGCCTCCAGTCGCAGCACGCGGATATTGAACTCCTCTTCCAGCAGCATCGCCAGTGACTTGTCTGTCGCCGCCGCGCCCGCCGTGTCGGGATCGAAGTTGACCACAATGTCCTTGCTGAACCTGCCCAGCAGCCGCACCTGCGTCTCCGTGAACGCCGTGCCCGAGCTCGCCACCACGTTGTGAAAGCCGGCCGAATACACGGCAATGCAGTCCATCTGCCCTTCCACAATGATCACGTAGCCCAGCTTCCTGATCGCCTCTTTCGCGCGGTCCAGGTTGTACAGCACGCGCGACTTCGAATAGATCGCCGTCTCCGGAGAATTCAAATACTTCGGCCCTGATTTTTCGTCCTTGGCCAGCGTGCGCCCCGTGAACGCAATGACTTTCCCATTCTCATTGGCGATCGGGAACATCACGCGGTTGCGGAACTTGGAATACATCGCGGCTGCGCTTCCTTCGGCGACACCAGGGCGCGCGGTTTTCCCCTGTCCAGGCCGGGCGTCGCTGCCCTCTTTGACAGAAAACAGCCCCGACTCGCGCATCATCTGCTCGCTGAACTCGTTTTTCAGATAATCCTTCAGCGGGAACCCCGAATCCGGCGCAAATCCGATCCGGAACGTCCGAATCGTCTCCTCCTTTAGCCCGCGGCCGGCCAGATACTCGCGGGCGTGCGCCGCCTCCGGCCGCTTCAATTCCATTTCAAAGAACCGGCACGCCCGATCATGCATCTCCATTAACTGCCCGCGCTGCCGCGCATCTTCCGCCTCGTGCTCGGAGCTGTACTGCGTCTTCGGCAGCGGCATGCCTAGCTTTTGCGCCAGCAGCCGCACCGCCTCGCCGAACGTGACCTTCTCGATCTCCTGTACGAACTTGAAAACGTCGCCCGACTTCCCGCAGCCAAAGCAGTGGAAGAACTGCCGCGTCGCATGCACGCTGAATGAAGGCGTCTTCTCGTTGTGGAACGGACACAGCCCGCTGTAGTTCTGCGCGCCCGCCTTCTTGAGCCTCACGTAATCGCCCACCACGCGAACAATGTCCGCCTGCTGCCGCACCGATTCTTTGAAGTCGTTGAGCGTGGTCATGAAATAAAGTGCATGAGCAGGACTAATCCAGTTAGAGGATGATCCTGCTTTGGGATAATACCGCTTCTATATTATTGTCCGCGAAAGGACGGACCCTTACTGGCTGTGTAAAACCCAGTATTTCTGTTGAAATCCGGCCTCGTCCGGAGGCCTTCCTGCGCCCTTTGACGCCGCCGTTCCGAGCGCGCTGCTCCATTGCTGTCTCGGCTTTCCATGAGCATCGCGGCAAGCGGGGGGATCCGCTTCGCTGCACCTTTGGGGCGCGATACTGACAAACACCTCTGCTGGTTGCATCAGGGCTCGCGCTTCAGCCGTGCCGTAGAGCTTCCCTCCTCGCCTCTGTCATCTTGAGCGAGCCCGCGGGAGCCTGATCCGAGTTCGGCGAGGGAAGGCGTACCAAGGGCGAGTCGAAAAGATGACAGAGGCGGGCTCCAGCGCTATGTGGCTTCAGGAAACCTGCGCAACTTTTCCGAACCAAATCGTTCCTTAACTGTCACAATGAGCTCACGTCCATTTTGCTTGTTCTGAGGGAAAACTTTTATGCCGCGAACTATCTCCACCGCTGCCGGTCTCATTCTCCTGCTGGCCGCTTCCTGCCTGCATGCCCAGGTTTCTCCGTCGTTCAACGTCTCCATCAGCCCGTCGATCGTCACGGTCACGCAGGGATCCGCAACCTCGCTCACCGTGAACATCGTTGTGAACGAACGGCCTCAATTCGACTTCACGCTCTCCGGGCTGCCCGGCGGCGTGGTCGCCCAGGTCCCCGCCGGACATCCCGGCTCAAACACCATCGTCCTTACCGCGCTGCCTTCGGCGTCCACCGGTTCGTTTCACGTCGGCGTGACAGTGCAGGCCGGCAACAATCCGCAGACGCACTCGTTCATCCTCAACGTCAAGCCGCTTCCCGTGATCCAGTGGGAATATCGCATGGAGCGCGCCGCGAGCGAGCGCGAGATTGAATCTGCTGCCGCCAGCCTCGGCCAGCAATCGTGGGAGTTGGTCACCGTGGTCTACCGCGAGCGCGGCAGCAATGGCCTGCCCGAGTGGACGGCCTTCTTCAAGCGGGAGAAACGTCCCCGGGAGTGATTCTTACCGAGGAAGAGCCGGAGCAGCAGAATTTTCTTCCGCGCCTCTATGTCTAGCGGTTTGGAGCGAAGCGACAGTATGAGAAATAAAGCGCGAGGCCCGTGCGGCGCCGAGCGCCCTGCCTCAGGAGCGTAATTGGAGTTCAGGCGAGAAAAATCTCTAGCGGTTTGGAGCGAAGCGACAAGATCTTCGCCCAGCAGGCGCTAATCCTTCAAAAGCTGTCTTGCGATCACCAGCCGCTGGATCTCGCTCGTGCCTTCGCCAATCGTGCACAGCTTCACGTCGCGGTAGAACTTCTCCGCCGGATAGTCCTTGATGAACCCATATCCGCCGTGGATCTGTACGCACTCGTTCGCGGCCCGCACCGCCACCTCGCCGGCGTAGAGCTTGGCCATGGACGACTCCTGCGTCGTCTTCATGCCCGCGTCTTTCATGCTCGCGGCGCGCAGCGTCAGCAGCCGCGCGGCATCAATCTCCGTTGCCATGTCCGCCAGCTTCCACTGTATGGCCTGAAATTCGCTGATCGCCTTGCCAAATTGCTTGCGCTGTTTCGAATATTTGAGCGCCGCCTCATAGGCGCCTTGCGCCATGCCCAGCCCCAGCGCCGCAATCGAGATGCGCCCGCCATCCAGGATGCGCATCGCGTCTATAAAACCGTCGCCCTCCAAACCCAGCAGCGCCTCTTCCGGCACCAGGCAGTCTTCAAAGATCAGCTCTGAGGTATCGCTGGCGCGCAGGCCGAGCTTGTTCTCTTTCTTGCCCGGACGAAATCCCTTGGTCCCTTTTTCCACGATGAACGCCGAAAGCCCGTGCGTATGCGCCGTCTTGTCCGTCACGGCGATCACCACCGCGACGTCGGCATGGTGCCCGTTGGTGATGAACGTCTTGGTCCCGTTCAATACCCAACCGCCTTTGCGCCCCTTGTGCACTGCGCTCATGCGCGCCCCGCCGGCGTCCGACCCCGATCCCGGCTCGGTCAAGCCCCATGCGCCCAGCCATTCGCCACTCGCCAGCTTCGTCACGTACTTCTTCTTCTGGTCTTCATTGCCGGCAAGAAAAATGTGATTGGTGCAGAGCGAATTGTGCGCCGCCACGGTGATGCCCACCGAGCCGTCCACGCGCGAAAGCTCCTCAATGGCAATCACGTACTCGACGTAGCCCAGCCCCGCGCCGCCGTACTCGGCGGGAAAAATCATGCCCAGCACGCCCATGCGGCCCAGCTCTTTGACCGTCTCCGCAGGAAAGTGGTTGGCCTCGTCCCACTTCATCACGTGGGGCAGGATCTCGCGCTCGGCAAACTCGCGGATCGATTTCTTGAGCTGCAGCTGCTCGTCGTTGAATTGGAAGTCCATCGTTCTCCTGTGATTGCGCCCGGCGAATCGGGGCTTCGAGCAAAACAGACAATTATTTCACAGCCAGAGTTGTTGGGGAAAATCGGCACATGTAGGGCATCGCGGATTCGATGTCGGCTGCTTCGTCCTGCGGCCACTTAAGAGAGATCGCCGGGTGAAGTTGACGGCGAGCTGCGATCTCTGGAATCGCGCCCGTTTTGTTACACTCGACTGTCACACACTCAAAGGGGAACCGTTTGCGACAACTCCCGGTACTCGTAGTCCACGGCGGCGCATGGGCCATTCCTGATGACATGGTCCAGGCCCATCTTCTCGGCGTGCAGAAGGCGCTCGCCAAAGGCTGGCAGGTGCTTGAGGGCGGCGGCAGCGCAATGGACGCCGTGGAGAATGCCATCGTCTGCATGGAAGACGACGAGACCTTCGACGCCGGTCGCGGCAGCTTTCTCACCCGCGACGGCCGCGTGCAGCTTGACGCCCTCATGATGGACGGCGCCACCCTGCGCGCCGGCGGCGTAGGCTGCGTCGAGCGCATCCGCAACCCCATTCAGGCCGCGCGCCTGGTGCTCGATAAGAGCCCGCATGTCTATTTCGTCGCCGAAGGCGCAGAGCGTTTCGCCGAGAAGCTCGGCATCAAGCTGTGTCGCAATGATGAGCTGGTGATCGAGCGCGAAACCAAGCGTCTGAAAGAAGCTCAGGAAAAAGAAGCCGCCGGCCAGCCCGACCTCACTTTTGCCGGCCCGGTCACCAGCCATGACACGGTCGGCGCCGTTGCGCTCGACGCTGCGGGCAACATTGCTGCCGGCACTTCCACCGGAGGCACGCTCAACAAAGATCCCGGACGCGTGGGCGACTCGTCGCTGATCGGCTGCGGCTGCTATGCTGACAACCTCAGCGCCGCCGCCTCCTGCACCGGCTGGGGCGAGCCCATCATGAAATTGGTCCTGGCCAAATGGGCCGCCGACCGCGTTCGCAATGGCGGTGCGCCCGACGCGGTTGCGCAGGAAGCCATGCAATATCTCCAGCGCCGCCTCAACGGTCACGGCGGAATGATTTTGCTTGATCAGCGCGGCCGTTTCGGCATCGCGCACAACACCCCGCGCATGGCCTGGGCGTACAAGAATACGGAGAGAGAGAAGGCGGGGATCAATTGCTGAAGAGCGGTACTTACCAACTACCAAGTACCGGCTGCGCCTACTTGTCATAGTGCAACAGCGAATACACTTCCGTTCCATCAA
>DASTJB010000318.1:0-57404 GCA_035717005.1 Candidatus Angelobacter sp. | reverse complement strand
GATCTCCCGCTCACCCGATGTCTTGTTTGACCCTTCATTTTCATGGCGATATAATCACACTTGGCTTTCTCAAGCGGGAGTAACTCAGTGGTAGAGTGCGACCTTGCCAAGGTCGAAGTCGCGGGTTCAAATCCCGTCTCCCGCTCCATACTTTTGAGTGGTTGCCCCTCGCCCAGGCGAGGGTTTATGCTCTCTGAACATTGCAACCGGCCGCACTGAGGCGCGGTACCCAAGTGGTAAGGGAGAGGTCTGCAAAACCTTTATGCGTCGGTTCGATTCCGACCCGCGCCTCCATCATTTCAATCACTTACGGCAACAGGCGAAGAGCTGCTCTGCCGTTTGGCTGCCAGATGGTTTAAGCCCAGCATTTTCCAACTCCGCAGAACGCGCTGAAAGTTTCGAACTCACGGTTGTTGCAGCTACAGCCGATTCATCCAGCGCTGCTTCCGATCCTCCCGCAAACCGACGCAGCCGTTTTGGCAACGCATCTCTCCGAGGCTCGTTTGGTAGTCAGCGGCAACGACGTGGCTCTGGTTCGCAAGGACAGCCCTTGCAGCAGCAGCAGCGGAGAACTCCCACTGCTCAGCTAGCAGCTGCGCGTCGATCTTATGTGATGTGAGACTCTCACCTGACAAGCGGTGTGAAAGTCTTGAGCCGAGATATCAGGTACTCAAACACACCATGACTGGGCGGGCCGTGATCCACGACTTCAGAAGGGGCGGAACTGGCGGAAACTTAGATCGTGGTGCTTTGACCCAAACCTATAGCAGCCAGATCGGAAACCTTGATGTCTGTTCAATGGCATCGCAAGCTCCCGTCCCGACTCTTATATACAGGAGTATGAACTGGATAGGTCAAAATGGCTCTTGACAAGAACACAAAGTAAGGACAGAATGCGCCGCATCCGACAAATCATTCGTTTGGCACGCGGAGTGTTCCCCTGCCGAATCGAATCACCCCTTTAGCAAGGAAGCAATGTCTACGCACGGCGCCATGTCCCCAGGCGTTGGGTTCGAGAGGTGGTTACAAAGACTTGCAAAGCTCGATCCCAACCTACATCAAGAGCTTTTAGCTAAACCGGCAACTGCGGGTCTCACCCGAGGCTTGGCTTTGGAAGCGGCGCGCCCTGAAGAGAGGCCGTTCGTACTTGAAGCCATTGTTCACAAAGGCCGGCCGGCTCTACTGGTGCAGAATGAGCAGATCATCTTCAGCGGTACCCCAGAGACGGCGGCAAAAGCAATCACAGAGCAACTTCAGAAGGCCGCAAGCGCAGTTGAAACCTGCCTTCTAGGTCGATTTCGGAGGTGACATTCGATGGGAAGATCGTTCTGCTGCGCGGGTCTCTGTGCCGTTTTGCTGGCTTTGACGATGCATGGCGCCCCACCTCGCCGCCCGCGCAACATCATTATTTTTGTTGCCGACGGACTACGGCACGGTTCAATAAATCCGCAGGACACAAAGGCGCTCTGGGCGCTTCGCCGCAGAGGGGTTGATTTTCAGAACAGCTACTCGCTGTTCCCGACCTTTACCATGGCGAATGCCTCTGCCATTGCCACAGGTCACGCGCTGGGCGATACCGGCACCTTCAGCAATACAATATGGGACCCGGTTTCGCCGGCGGAAAGTCCCGTCAGATTTATCGAGAGTGATCACATCCTGGCGGAACTGAACGCGCATTATCAAGGCAATTATTTGGGAGAGCCGTCTTTGCTGGCGCTTGCACGCGCCCGCGGCTACAACACCGCCGCTGTTGGCAAGAGCGGGCCCGTCGCGTTGCAGGACCTGGAGGCCCTGGGCAGGAAGAATTCCCCTAAAGCCATCATCGTGGACGATGAAACGGGTACGCGTTATGGCGTTCCCTTAACGGAAGAAGTCCTCAAGAGCCTGCGGAAAGAGCATCTTCCTCCTGAGGCGCCTACACGCAGCAACGGCTATCGCGACACTTCTCTCTACAACAACGGCAACCGGGGCGACGTGGACCACAGCGGGACTTTGAGCGCCAATCTCGTTCAGCAACAGTGGATGATTGACGTGACCACCCGCGTCATTCTGCCGTTGTTCGCAGCCGAGGAGAAGCCCTTCATACTGCTTTACTGGTCGCGCGATCCCGATGCCACACAACACTACCAGGGCGATAGTCAGGAGCCTGTGCCTGGCGATCCGGGCAAGGTCCGGCACGTGCTGCAGCCAGGCATCAACGGTGAGACTTCCCGCGCCTCCGTCCAGAACGCGGACCGCAACTTGCAACAAATCCTGGATTGGCTCACGGCGCATCCTGACATTCAGAGCAATACGGATATCTTTGTGACATCGGATCACGGGTTTGCCGCGATCTCGCGCCGTGAGATTGGCGACGGAACCACCCAGGCGGAGTCAGCTCAGCACCTCTACGTCGATGCTAAGAACCAGCCCGATACCGAGAAAGGCACACTGCCCAACGGCTTCCTCGCCATCGATCTTGCGCGCGCCCTGCACACTAACCTGTGGGACCCGGATCGGCCTGGGACAGGCGAGAGCCAGCCTTTTCGTCAGGTGGATTTATCAAAACCCGAACACTGGGAGCACCCCGCGTCTGGCAATGGCTTCCTGGGAGAAAAAATACTGAAAAAAGACGGCAGCGATGCCCTGGCAATTGTCGCGGCGAATGGAGGTTCGGACCTCATTTATGTTCCCAGCCAGGAGGCGAGTACCGTGCGCCACCTCGTCGACCAGATCGCGGCGCTGGACTACGTCGGGGGAATCTTCGTCGACGATCGGTTCGACGACATTCCCGGGACGCTGCCTTTAAGTGAGATTAACCTGATCGGCTCGGCCCGGCTGCCCCGGCCGGCCATCGTGGTTGCCTTCAAGGTTTTTTATCCCGGCGAAAACGCCGGACAGCCGGATTGGCAGAAAGCGGCGCTGATTTCCGACACTACGTTACAGGAAGGGCAGGGAATGCACGGCGGCTTTGGACGTGACAATACGTTTAACTTCATGACGGCAGCCGGTCCCGATTTCAAACAGGGATTTGCCGACAGCGCACCAGTCAGCAATGCCGATATCGCGCCGACTCTGGCCTACCTGATGGGAATCGAATTTCCAGTTTCCGGCTTGCGCGGACGTGTCATCGATGAGGCCCTGCGGTCAGGGCCCCGGCCTGCGGTGGTTTCGAAAAAGTCCCGGTCTTCAAGGCCGGGTCACGATGAGCGAAGGACCGTTCTGGTGTATGAGGAATATCCCTCAACGCGAGGGCAAAAACCGGAAAGATATCTGTATTCCGCGGAATTTCGGCAGTGATCCTGCCTGTTCGCTGAATGAAAGGGCACGCTATGACCGTCTCAACGACGCCTGCTTCCAGCACATCTGCCGCCGCCGGTAAATTCGATGAGCAGTGGCTGCACGACCTGTACCGCGAATGCGGCCGCGAAATAACACTGGCTTACACCACTCAGAATCAACTCACGAATTGGGCGATCCTGGTCGTGGGAGCCCTGTTTCCCGCGTTGGCGTTCGGAGCCGCCGGAGCCGGCCGGCCCACTGCCTTTACCGTCATTGGCCTTTCCGTTGCCTACGCGTTTGTGTTGCGCTTCTTCTTTCGCGCCATCCTGGCTTACATCAATCTAAGCCGCTGGAACACCCTGCAAAAACTCTGTTTGCGACAACGCTTGTTTCCGGGAGCGGCGGCCGATCCAGATGCCGAAGCCGAGTTGGCCCGGGCCATTGAGAACCATTATTTTCACTGGATTTCGCCCATCAATCGCAGGGAGCAGGTCGTTTCCACGCTGCGCCTGAGCTTCTCGCTGTTGTTCGTTCTCCCGTTGTTTTTTCTGCTTTGGGGTTTCATCGAGCTGTGGAACGATTCGCGGGTGCCAGGCGTGGACATCAAGGGCGTCGCCGTCTTTGTGGTCGGCATTACTGGCGTCGAGATCGCAAGTTTCCTGCGCTCGTCCTATTTCGATGACATTGCCGCGCGCAATAAAAGAAAGAATCCGCGGGCGATTTTTCCCGCCGCTTCGCCGGATACCGGCTACATTGTGTGGTGGCTCACGGTGCTGGTGGCGAGCATCGTCATCGCATTGTGGCGGAAGATCTTTTGAAATGAACAGGGCGCCATTGCACAAATCCAACACCTAATCCCCGCGATATTACGCCTCCTTGAGGGCCTTTGCTCGCTGCACCTTCACTGCCGTCCCGATTGCATCCACAGCGCGTAAGGAGAGGGCTGCTATGGTTGAAGTCGGGTTCGCGGTAGAGCTGGTCGGGAATACGCTGCTGCCGAGGATAAAAAGATTATCGTGATCGTGGGCCTTGCACTCGTGATCCACAACCGATGACTCTTTTTTCTCTCCCATCACGGTGGTCCCCATGATGTGCCCTGAACCGCCGTAAGTATTGAAGCCGTCGTTTTGCAGATACTGGTCCTTGGCGGGAATATGCATCTGATCGAAGACGAACTCGTGGAATTTGATGATGTTGTCGAAGCAGCGCTGCAGATATCCCTGATCGTTATCCAGGGCATAGTGGATCTCAGGTAACGGTACGCCAAACTTGTCGTTTTTTGTCTTGGAGAGTACCACGCGATTGTCCCGGTTGGGCAACTGCTCCGCCGCGCTGTTCAGCACGATCTGCCGGGTTAGATGGTTTACTACTTTGTGCTTCAGTTTGGAACCGAATAATCCCTGCTTGCCTACAAAATTCAAAAGCGTCCCCATGCTGTCGTCCGTGTGTTTGGGTGGATTTTCCCTGTTCATCACATTGGGGTTGTCCGTGTCGGTGCCACGCGGTGAGAGGACGGCCGCCACCGTTGACCAGCCGTCGTTTTTGATGGACGTCTTATAGGCGGCATACTGGCGGCGAAATGCACCATCGCGAAACGCTTCAATGTCTGAGGTCGTCTGCGGACCGCGAAAGGGGAATACCGGTTCAACGGTCAAGGCAAAGGATTGCTTGATCGGATGGTCCATCAGGTTGCAGCCAACCAGATTGCTCGAATTGGCCACATTGGAGTTGAGCAGTAGCCGGGGCGTTTCCATGCCATTGGCCGCCACCACTACAATGTGGCCGGTCACGGTGTATTTCTCCATGTTCGTGCCGTTTTTTTCTATGTAATCGACACCGGTAACCATTCTGCCATTGCCGGGGTCCAGGTTGATTCTGGTCACCGTGCAATTCGCCCGCAGTTCCGCCCCCGCCGCCAGCGCCTTCTCAATGTGGGCCACCGCGTCATAGCGCGCTTTCGATGCGCAGAGCGGTACACAGGAGGTTCGTCCGTCACATGCCGGCCGGCCGTCATAGAGCTGGCTGTTGATGGCATGGGGCACGTTGGTCACTAGGATTTCGTTCTCCGGGCGCCCCGTCGAGTCGGTGAAGACCTTTCCCTGAACAGCCGCCGCTACGTGTGCATCCAGATAGCTGGGCGTGAGTTCCGGCATGGGAAACGGCGTGCTCCGATAAGCGCCGAACTTGCGTTCCATATACCGTTCTGCCTGCTGGTCATTGCCGGCTACACCCACCTCTTGCTCCGCTTCGGCGTACCAGTGTTCCAGCGTGTTGTATCTGCACTCTTTCGGCCAGTCTTGTCCCACGCCGTAGAGCCTATTCATCTCAAAATCGCTCGGGAGCATGCGTATCCAGATGCCTTGCCAATGCCAGGTTGAGCCCCCCACCAGCTTCTCGTAAAAGCTCTTGAAGATGTGCTTGTTGCCGTCGGGATACTGGTAATAGTTCTTGCCCGTGAGCTGGTCGGGTTGAATTTCAGGGTCGAGTTCATCGCCGCAATACGGGGAATCCGGGGTCTTGCCCGGGGAGGCGATATAGTTCCTCAAGAGCGCGAGCCGGTTGAGCGAGTCGGGCACCACGCCACCTGCTTCCAGCATCAGGACGCGAAAGCGCGCCCGCGCCAGCCGGTGAGCTGCCATCGCAGCGGCTATACCGGACCCGACAAAAATCACGTCAAACTCAGGGGCAACGATATTGCCTTCCATTGTGCGTCTCCTTGATTGCGTGTCTGGCTCTAGAGCGTGACGGTATCTGCCCAGTACCCGTAAGGACCGCCGGTCACGCCGGGCGCATGAGCGCCAATCAGTGACCAGGTCAACCCGCGGGCGTAATGGTCGTAGTCGCCATAGAGCCAGATCTTCTTTCGCTTGTTGGTATCCGGTTCTGCCAGGTTCGGCAGAAAGAATGCTGAAAAATACCAAACATAGATCACCTGCTCGGCACAGGGGCGTAGTTGAGGGTTCTTCATGATCGCGGCATCGATCTTTGCTTCCCAGGCTTCGATCTCGTGTGCGGTATCGTGCGGGGGCTTCGGTCTGGCAGGAAGCTGACGAAACGCGTCCAGCAACGGCGGCAAAGCCGATGTGAGGGCCGGGTTGGTAGCTATTCGCTCAGCATAGGCCGCGGCGAGGTTTGGGCTTTTGTGAAGAGAGTATACGCCGGTCAGCCCTTCGGACATTTCCACGAACGCCCTCACTAGTGACGCATCCACCGGGTAGGCAGGCTTCACCTTTGGAAACTGAACGCGGCATGCCGGCAGACCTTCCCCGTAAATGTTTCCGACTGGATTCTGTGGCGCCACTCTGCTCGGAATCAGCGCTGCAATCGCAGCGAAGCCTGTTTTCTGCAGAAAACCACGACGTGAAAGCTTGGATCGCCTGGGCTTGGATGATCGACCAGCCATAGTGGTTCCTCCTCAACTGGACCGTTCCTCCGGGAGCGGCCCACCTGCGGCTCGGGATTGGATAAGACAATCTGAAGGACCGACTGCGAATGATGCCGAATAGATTCCAGTTATCTGGCGCGAATACAAACTCACGCTAGGGGCCTATTGGGAGTGTAGGACAAACATACCCCAAATCATCCATACGTCAAGCAAAATCGGAGTAGGCAAGCTGGAGTTCTCTCATAATACATGGAGAGCTGGAAATCGCACTCGTATGGGCCAGGAAACCGTTTTGGAATTCACCAAAAAGGCTTGATTGCTAGGCTCAGTGTGTTACATTTCAGGGCCGATCAGCAAGAGAAAGGATAGTTATGGCAAGCAAGAGAGTCATCACGCCAGAGCACATTGACAAGGTTATAACAAGAAATCTGAAACGCCTGCGCAAACCAGGCGTCTTGACCGTACGTCCCGGTTTTGAGATCCGCAAGCATCAGCTCACCGGGAAGCAGGCTATTGTGGCGACGGTTAACCTCAAGACAAAGAGCCTGCCTAGGAATGAACTTCTTCCGGCCATGATCAACAATATCCCGGTAGATGTCCGCGAGGGCACGGCGCATCAGCGTCTGCGGGCCCACGATGCCGCCGCCGCGGCGCTTTCTCTGGCCTTCGGACGTCCGGAACAGAAGGAGCCGGTTTGGCCGCTGGAGAGGGAAATGCCGAGTGGCCATCTATTGAACGACCCGCAAAGCTCCACCCAGCAGCAGCTGGCCACGACCCGGCAACAGCGGCCCATGCTGACCCAGGCGTTGCAGGCCCACTCCGCCAAGAACCAGATTCCATATGTCGCCGCGCCCAATACTCCGCTCACGCCGTTCACCACGACGGCTACGATCACGGCGCACGTGAGTCCGGATGCCGCCCTTAAGACGCTCACCCAATTCCTTCAGGGCACCCAGCACACACTGGTGATCGGCATGTACGACTTCACCTCCGGGCCTATCCTGGGCATCTTCGAGTCTGTTCTCACCGGCGGCAAAACGCTGCAGATGGTCTTGGACAATCCTCCGCCCAATCACACCCGTAACCAGACAGACACACAGACCGTGCAGGAGTTGGAGGCAGCCATGGGCGGCCGCGCCAGGATCGTGCGTGCGCTGGCGGGTGATGACGTTTTCGCTGACGCCATCATGTTTACAACCTCTTATCACATCAAGGTCATCGTGCGCGACGGCTCGGCTGTGTGGATCTCAAGCGGGAACCTGAACAACAGCAACCAGCCCGACCTCGCCCACCCGCCGGCCACAGAGGATCGCGACTGGCACGTGATTATCGAAGACGCGCAGTTGAGCAAGGTGTTCACCGCGTATCTGGATCAGGACTTCAAGTCCGCCAGCCAGCACCAGGCTGCACCGCCTGCTGCCCTGGCCAGCGCCGTCGCTGACGCCCATGCCAAAGCGGCAGCCGAGGCAAACCCCGCGCCGGCCGCTGTGGCCGCGGCGAAAGGCGGGAAGCTCGTGCCCGCGCAGGTGTTCCCTAACGTGCAAGTGAAGATCACGCCGCTGTTGACTCCGGATACCGTGGGGCCGCAAAAAAATGGGCAGTACCTGACGAATATCATCAGCCTCATCAACGGAGCCAAACACAAACTCTACATCCAGCTGCAGTACATCGAAGCGTCAAGCGGGACAGGCGACGATTTCGACAAATTGCTGCGGGCAATTCGTGAACGAGTGGCGGCAGGCGTGGAGGTGCGTCTGATCGAAAGCCAGCAATTTGGCGAAAAATGGGCCGAGAAGATGAAGTCCCAGGGAGTGGACCTCACCGCGAATATTTTCCTCCAACCGGATGTTCACAATAAAGGCTTCGTTGTGGATTCCAGCACGGTGGTGGTGAGCAGCCAGAACTTTTCGCCCGCAGGGGTGCAGACCAACCGCGACGCCGGAGTCATTATCGAATCTGCACCGATAGCCCAGTATTTCGAGAAGGTCTTTCTTGCTGATTTGAAGACCAGGGCCAAGCCTTTCGATCCGAACGCACCGGCGCTCAAGGTAAAGCCCGCTGGCGGATCGACTCCTCACAGTAAGAAAAAGGGACCGGCGAAGCCCAAAGTAAAGGCGCATGCTGTTGGGCGAAGATGAGTTCGATGCCATAAGTTCGGTAGCGGCGGCGGCCTGAAATGTCTGGAATGCCACACAGTGACTTAACGACGCCACCGCCGCAGCTTTGCCCTGACGACAAAAACCACAACCGCCACTGCCATCGCGAGAAGAATGAAGGTCGCTACAATCGATCCGACTACGATTGCAACAATCAGAAGGGCAACCACCCCTGCAGCCAGCACAGTCCCGATAATCAGCAGCTTGAATCGCTGCCAAACGCTCAAGCGTGGCGCGATGCCCTGATGTCCTCCGGCAGGCCCGGAAGAAACAACAATCTGCACTCGGCGCTTCATCGTGCGGTCATTATACGATTTGCCCGGGCGGCTCGATCTCCGGAACACAATCTGTTCTTTACGCGGTTTTCGCTTTTGCCATATCGCGCACAATGTCATAACGCAGGCCTGACCAGCCTGGCCCGCGCCCCACGCCTGATTTGCGCGCCATCCAGACGAAGGTGCTGCCGTCCGACGAGCGCGTGCGCCGGAAGTAGCGGTCCACCATCACGCCAGACCGCGAGACTATGCGGTCAGCCACAAAGAACGGATGGTCCGGCTCCAGAATCAGCGCATGCGCCTTCAGATTGACAAAATGCGGCGGCGGACCGGCAACCGCGATCTCCATCGTCCCGCGCCGTAGAAACAGCTCATCCTGCGGCGATTTCACCGGCACCATCGGAATCCAGTTGTCCGGCACCACCGTTTCCAGCGTGTAGTAGATATTCGGCCCGCCCGGCTGTGCCTGCGGCGGAGCCGGCGGCGGATCAGCCTTGATCCGTTTCAGGTACTGCTCGTAAGAGTCCACCGGGCCGTCAAGATCGCTTTGCAGCTGATGCTCCACCGCCCAGGCCATGGCAGCGAGGTCATCGCGGAGGAATAGAACTTCCTCCAGCGCGCCCGCGTCGTCCGTCACTCCCAGCGTGGGCGCCATGGCGATGAAATCCGAGCGGCGGCCATTGCCGGAAAGTTTGAACATTGACCACGGCGTTTCCCCGGCATTGACCTGCGTCTGCTCGGAAGGACGGATCAGCGTCCTCACTCCGAAAGTGTCAGTCACCAGCAGAGTGGTTACGCGCTCCAGTGTTCCCACCGGCGTTGGCACCGGCACCCAGAACCAGTCATTGCCGTAGACCAGCGCGAACTCCATCACCAGCAGCTTGGCCAGGTCTACGTGATCGGCGTCGAGCTGGCCGAAGTCGGTCACGCTGTCTTCAAAATTCCACCAGCGCGGGTCCGGCATTCCGTTGAAGACCACGTGGTTGGGAAGGAAGTTGAAGGATTCCGGCGTGATCTGCGCCGGATTCGCAGCGGAAACCTGGTTCGGCTGGGCCGTCTGCAGATTGAAGGAATACCAGTCCAGATGTCCGCCGGGAAAGTCCGGCGCGTTGAGCAACAGGTTTTCCTCGGGCACCGGAGAGCCGAGCGCGAAGTCGTAGTCCAGGCGCTGCGGTTGCCATGCCGGATCATGATCGGGTTCCGTGAACAGGGAATTGCGAAACGCCGCAAAGTCGGAGAGCACGGCAGGCATTCCCGGATTGGCGGCTTCCGGCGGCAGCGGAATGGCCGGCGGCTGGCCCGCGGCAATCGCGTTCAGAGTCTGGAGCAGTGCTTCACCGTCGGTAACGCGGCCCGCGGCCACAGAGCGGAAGCGCAGGCAGTCGCTATCGGCATATGTCGGGTCTGGCGAGTTGCTGGCAATCTTAAACGCTGCGCGAAATTTTGCCATCACCGCGTTCGCGCCTCCGCCCAGCTTCTGCCGGACGAGCTTTTCAAAATACAACCCGGACTGTACGGAGCCCCGCATATTCAGGCGCACCGTTTCGCGCTCCACATGCGTCTCGACGGGAAGTTTGCTCTCGAGCGCCACAGTTTTCGTGTCGTCTGCTCCGGGACGGTAGGTGGTAATGCTGCGCTGCTCCACGCCCAGCGTGGCCTGTATCGGAGAGCCGGCATCATCACCCAGGAATTCCGCCATCTGCCATTGCCGTGCCAGAAACCAGGCCGCATCGCGCACCTGAGCTTGCAGGCTGCGTTGCATTGAGCCCTCGCGCGGACGCGGCTCCAGCCGTGTCCACGTTGTGATGGACGGTATCTTGATAACGGATTTAGCGAATGACTGGAGCTGCACGCTTAAACTCCTTGAAATTGGCGAAATGTGTGGAGACGGTGGCGCCCTGCAAGTTCAGAGCAAAATAAAGAGCAGGCAGAATCTGGCCGGCCTCCTGCACGCTGTCCAGGTCCACCGTGCGTATTTTGGCCAGCTCCAGCGCCTCCTGAAGCACGCCGGTGACCAGGTCATCGTCCCACGTCTCGCGGTTGTCGGGGCAGACGGCCAGCAGCAGCGCCTGCGGCGCTCGTGCCTTCGGCTCCTCATAGTGGAAAGCCACGGCGGCGTTTTCCTGGGTTGAAGGAATTCGTTCCGGCCATTCATCGATCAGCAGGCCGGCATAGCTGTTGTCATTGACCGGATCGCCCTGCGTCACGCAAGCGAAGGCCACGCGGCCTTTGTCGGGAGGCTTGGAGGTGTCGATGCCCAGCCCCAGCCACTTGTCGTTGTCGACCTCAGGCAATTGTCCCAGCAGCAGATCGGGAGGCGCAACGTCCTGCGCTCCCAGAAGCTCTGCCAGAGAAAGCGCCGCATCAAGCCGCGAGATTCCCGGCCGCACGTGCGCCAGTTGCAGCAGCCACCGCGAAGGGGCCTCCGGGTCCGCAGCAACCAGATTGTCGGACTGGCCGAATGCCGCCTTCAGCTTCGTGAAGTCCGGCGGCGTGAAGCGCGGCAGAACAACAAAGTCATCGCCGAATATGGTGGTCAGCACTCCGGTTAACGCCGGAACATCCGCCTTGGCCAGAGCAGTTGCCAGGTTGATCTTTGAAGCGGTGTCCACTCGCTCCTGCAATTGCTTGGTAACACCCGCGGCCTGGTCGGCAAGCCCCGGATCGGCGCCGCTGCTCGAAAGAGGTATCGAGCCGGCCACCCCGTAAGAGCTGCACGCCAGCAGGGCTGTGCGCACCGGACCTGGAGCGCCCGGCAGTCCGGCCACAGCGGTGTTTAAATTCTTCAAATCGTTCTTCAGACTCTTGACGGCATTGTCCGCGCGATCGTGAAGATCCGCGATCTTCACTGCGCCTCCGGCATCGGCCGCTTTGACTTCAGGGCGGGTCAGGTCCTGCGGCGTGAGCGCGCGCGCCGAGCTGATCAGGCTCCGCAGCGATTTGGCCAGGAAGAAAACATCCGGGAAGCTTACCGAGCCGGCTGGCGCCTGGAAATCGATCTTGAGGTTGCTGGCGCCGGCCGGCAGAGCGGCGGCAAACGCGATCCGTCTTTCCAGTTCGCCTTGCTGCGCGCTTTGCCCTACGTCCGCCATGGCAATCACATCCAGCGGGCCCACGTCCAGATCGGCCAGCGTGACCTGCTGCGTGTTGGGGTTGCCGCCGGCATCGTCAAACGTCACATTGCAGATCACGGTTGCGGGATCGGGAAGAAGCTGGCTCACCCAGGCGTCCAGCCACGGCTCGGCCGCGGCGCGAGGATGCGCCGTCACTCCACTCCATACCGCATTCACAGCCGGATCTCCGGCGCAGAGCAGCGCCACCCGATGCGTAAGGTCCAGTCCTCCGCGCGGCGTGTTCACCACATCCGGATCGGGAGGGCGCACTCCTTTGGAGATCGCATCCATCAGCGTGCCGGCGCGGCCGAAGTTTCCCCGAATGATCTGGAAGACCGCTTCGGAGATGGAGAGATCGGCCAGCGCGTCGGCATAATCGTCGATCGTCTCGAGCAGCCCGATCACGGCGTTCTGGTCCGCGCCGGGAGCGGGCAATCCCGTGCCCCAGTTCCCGCCCTGAGCAAGCTGGCCGGTGTCCCATGCCGTGCGCAGGGCCAGCCCATCCACCACGTTTGAAGCGGCCACCGACTCGCTCGGATCGCTCGACGGCGTGAGCTTGTTGGCGACAATGGGAAAACGGTCGCGGAAAGGTTGCGCGTACTTGTCCAGCTGCAGCGTATGCAGTCCCGATTCGAAGAGGTAGCCCAGCAAAGCGTTCAGGCTCTGGCCCTGCTGCACGCCTTCCAGCAGAAGCAGCGCGTTGCGGACGCGCTCGGAAGAGAGATCGATTGAGAGCAGCCCTTCCTGGCTGGTGCCCTTGTGGGTCATGTAGCCATTCCTAAGCACAGCGGCTGTCGCGGCCTGGGTCAGTGACGGCGCAAAGATGTAGCCGCCGTTGTCCTGAAGCGGCTGCACTGGTACGGGCAGGTTCAATTCGCGCTTCAGCGTGGTTGAACGGCGGCGGTCCAGAGCGCGCACCGCGTCCAGCTCCACGCCCACTACTGCGGGACGCGAAGCCGCGGGGCGCACCTCTTCCACCCATCCAAAGGCGCCAAGATGCACTCCGTTATTTTTTCCAGCGCGCGTGCGGCCAAGCAGCGCGGTTGCAATCGCTGTGGCCCATACGTCCAGGCGATGGCTGCACGCATCCAGAGTCTCGGTCAGCAGCCGGTCCAGCTCCGCGGTGGAGAGCTTCGCCAGCCGGTCAAGACACGCTCGCAGCTCCGTCAGCTGGGCAAAAGGAGATTGCGGCGGAGGATCGAGGTTCACCAGGTACTCAGCCCAACTGAGCTTCGGATTCGGTATCGAAGGACGCGCCAGCACCTCCCACACGCTGACCTTCGGAAGGTCCTGGGCCGCAG
Organism: Candidatus Angelobacter sp.; assembly: GCA_035717005.1. Lineage (GTDB taxonomy): Bacteria > Acidobacteriota > Terriglobia > Terriglobales > Acidobacteriaceae > Angelobacter. The sequence continues at coordinate 43,913 of DASTJB010000318.1, read as the reverse complement.
CCTGGGTTTCGAGTTGCGGCACCACGCCGATGATCTCCTGCTCGCGCACCTGTGCAAACTGCAGCCGAGCTGCGTTTACTTCGGCGAACGTGGCCAGCTTCGCATAATCGAGCAGGACGGACTGGCGCAGGATCTTATACAGCAGCGCCGTGGGTTTGGGCCCGGGATAGTTGTCCGCCTGGATGTCGCTCACCGCCGCCTGCCGCAGCCACCGAATGTAATTTCCCTTCGTGCCGCCGCCCAGGTCAGCGTCGGCTTTCAGCGGGTCCGTTTCAGAGAGCGCGCCTGTCTGCACCGTGGGAAATGGCACGGGATACGACTTCTCCGCCAGGCCCAGATGGATCACGCGCGGGTCCCAGGTGTTGAAGCCGAACTTGTCCAGCAGTTGCCGTCCGCGCGCCAGATGGCTCAGCCACCAGGGATTCGCCAGCGAACTCGCGATGCCCTGGAAATTGATGTAATTCCAGAGGAAGTCATCGCCAAGGACCTGGCGCCCGCGGAAGGTCATCGAGCTGGCGTCCATGCCCAGCACCTGCACCAGCTGCGCGTCAGGATCGCCCGAGTTCTGCATGTGCGGCGCCCCATTGGCGCTGGCCAGCCAGGTCGGCCACAGCTTTGAGATGAAATCTACCAGCGCCGGCTCGATCGATCCGACAAAAGTTCTTTCTCCCTGGGGATAACGCCGCAGTGAGGTGATGGGAAGGACGCCGTAGGGCGTGCGTCCCACGCGGAAGGCCGGCAACGGCCCGCGCGGCAGCGCATTGGCCAGCACGTATTGCCGCGCTGTTTCGATCTGCGCCGGCGTGAAGACGTCAGCCATCATCTGCGAAAAGAAATATCCCAGAGTCGCCGGCCAGAGCGCGGTGAACATGTCACGGCCATTGCGCTCATCCGTGCCGTCGGATTCGCCGACGTGGGCCATGGTGGCCGGATCAATGCCGATCAAATTGGCAAAAGCATTGCCGTCTGCGGCCGCATCCTGATTCAGCGGATCGCTGCGCTCAACCTTATAACTGGCCTCCTGGTCCGGGTCCTTGCGCGAATACGCGGCGTCGGCGTCCGGAGTGTTGTTGGTGGGAGCGCCTTGCGCCACCAGTGAAAAGCCGTCGGTGTAGTGGTGCGCATTCAAAAGTTCGGTCAGCGTCTGGCTGCCGGACGCGCCCCGGGAACGCAATCCATAAACAAAGATGCGGTCAAATCCGGTGTTCCTTTGTTGCGCCGTCAATGGGATTTTCAATGCCATGCCTGCTTTCACGGCGGCGTCAAAATCCACCAGCCACTGCATGCCCGGATCGACCGGCGACCCGGCCGGGAAGGCCACGCCGGGCGTCATTCCCACAGCGAGATCGGGCGTGATCGGCCCGCCCTGCGCCGTGAGAACTGCCGTCCCGGAGATTGCGGCCACCTTCCAGAAATCGGGCAGCGCTGCCGCGATCGCCGGCTTGGTCCACGATCCTGAGTGTGTCGGCGGCGTGCGATAGCTCGGCGGAGGGACCGGATTGGCGCCTTCCGCTGTCGGCGCCGCGGGCTGCTGCAGCGCGTTCGTCGGCGTCATGGTCAGTGCGATCCACGCGGCGCGCGGCCCACCGTACCGCGCAGCCAGACCGCGCCACGGCGCTTTCACGTCCTCCTCCCTGGCCGGGGGCTTGCCCGCCCGCCACACGGCGTCCCAGTAAACTTTTCCGTCGGCGATCTCCTGGTCCGTGAGCTCGGGCTCATGTGAGTTGATGGCAATCTGATCGGGATAGACGCGCAGCCAGAGCTCCGAGCCTCCCCTCACGCCGGCATCCATGAAGCGGGTTTCGATGTTGACGGGAAGGAACAGGACGGGCGTAGCTGCATCCAGAGCGTGCGGCTGCCCGTTCCCTCCGGGCGCCGGAGCGGGAGGCTGGTTCGGACCCGGAGCGGGAGGCTGGTTCGGATTCGGATTGGGAGGATGTGTACTCATTTTGGCAGCATCAAGTCGGCATGAATCAGAATGCGGAACGGCAGGCGCAAAAGAATGTACGCCGTCTGCGCACTGTTCACGCCCCAGTTGTTGTTGGGGTCTTCCGGAGTGTAGTCCGGCAGGTTGGGATTTCCTCCGCCCGGAGGAATGGTCACCCGCACCGGATTCAGCTTCGCGGAAAGAAAGTCCGGGAGCTTCACGTTCGCGAGCACGATGGAAAATACCTGCGAAGCCAGCCGCCATGGGCTGTTGGCGATCGTCTTGCCCCGCGTGGTTTTTCCCAGGTCGGGAAGCTGGAAAACAGGATCGGCGGCGCGAAGGACCGCGGGGCGCGCTTTGTCTCCGCCACCGGCCACGCCGAAGTTGGTCCAGGCCAGCTCCGCCCAGTGGGCGATCGGAGTGGCATCTTCGTTCGGTTCCAGTCCAAAGCGCGGCTCCGACGGCTGCTGCTGGAAGACGAAGAAGAAGCCCTCCGGCGATTGCGCAGTCCCGCCGCGAGCATCGTCCAGGCTCAGGTTGAAACCCAGGAAGGTGATGTCAGAGGGCAGCGTGCCCCGGAAAATGGGATAGCGCTCGTCGGTTTCGTCGAGCACACGCGTGCCGTCCACCGCTCGTTTGGCCTTGCCGGCGTAAACAATGGCGTTCGGATAGCGCTTGAACAGCTCGCCCCGCACCAGGAGCACAACATTGTTTTCGACAATGTCCGTGCGGTTGGGATGCTCGCCCAGCGGCAGCGGCTTGGGCCAAGTGTGAACGGGAGGGATGTCCTTGAGCAATTCGCGCAGCTTCGCCGGATCGCTGGGATCGCCTTTTTGCGGAACGTAGGCGCTCACGTCCCAGAACTGGCGGAAGTAGCTGCCGCGCTGGTCCGTCGGATAATCATTCCACAATAGCTGGCGCGCCATTTCGTGGTTCAGGCCGACCATGTAACCTTCAATAAATTCATGGTTGGTGAGCAGAAGTCCCAGCGTGTCCGGCGGTACCAGCTCGACTCCGGGCAGCACGTAGTCGGGCGAGAGATCGCGCAGCGGAGCGTACATTGGCTGCGGAAATTCCGGCGCTGCCATGATCGGCTCCAGCAGGTCCGGCAACAGCCAGGTGAAGTTCGGCGAGAAGGTGATCAGATACTGCACCCGCTTGGGCACGGTCACCCCGGGATCGATCCGCATCAGCACCGTGCTCTTCAGCGTTGCCATTTCGAGCGAAGGCGCCAGGGGCGGATCGGCCGGAAATGCCTGGAACGCCGTAAACACGTCACTGGTGGCGGCACGGAAGGCCACGGCTTGCGTTGAGTCCGGGCCGCTGGCGCCCGTCGAGGGCGCGGTGCCTGGCGTAGTCACCGTGAAGTTAGGGTTCGGAGGAGCATTTGCCACCGCCGCCGGCGTGAAGCCTGACGGGCTCAGCTCATTGGCGGCCTGGGCCTTGTCGAGCAATTTCTTGATCGCCGGCCACACTGCGGCTGCAATGACCACCGCCGCCACCACTACCGCGCCTGCTGCTGCCCCTCCGGCAACCGCTCCTACGACGATGATTGCCAGCACCAGCAGCAACAGGACCACCAGCAGGATCCACTTCCAGTACTTGGCCAGCGTCTTGATCCACGGCGGAGCGAAATTGTCGGAGATCTGATCGATCGAGACCATTCCGCCCGGAGGTTTGGCGGGCGGCACAATTGCGACCTCGCCTGAGTTTACGCGGGCCAGCAAAGGAGTTCGCGTCTTGGGCGAAGGCCCGACCCGGCGCCGCGGCCGCGTCGCCCGGCGATAGGCGCCGGAGAGCAGACGTTCCGGTACGCGGCTGCTTCTCACAGTCGCCAGCACAGTTCGCGGGCTGGCCATCAGCCGCGAGTGCAGCGGCGCCGTCATGGTCATCAACGTCTCCGCCGTGGCGGGCTGCAATTCATGCACATGGATCTGCTGCAACGCCGCCCGGGCAAGCTGCGCCTGGCGAAGCAGTTCGTTGGCCTGGCGCACGCCATCCACCTGCTGCCAGGCGGAGGCCATCAGTTGCGTGCGCTCATCCTGGACAACCTGCGTGCCCATGCCGGCGGCGCTGCGGTTGCGCGGATCGAGATTCAAATCGTTCACCCACCCCGCCGCGGTGCGGTCCACGCTCTGGACAGCGGCGTGCCACCGGCCGTAAATCGGAGGCGCAATCACCGGATCGTCAGGATTGGGATTCGCCGGATCATCCGTCGAGAGCTGCGGATGATTGATGAACGTTTGCACGTCCGTCTGAAAATTCGTCTTGACCGGATCTTTCCAGTCGGTGGGCTTGGTCAGCACGCTGTGCAACGCGCCTTCAAGTCCCAGAGGCGGTGGTCCTGCTGGGGCGATGTGCGGGGCCGGTTGCGAAACGTCCATCGGCCGCTGCCCTACTTCCGCCGGCAGGACGCGCGGAGTCAGCCGCCGCACCAGCGATTCAAAGTCGCCTTCATCGCTCGTATTGAATTCAAATTGGTAATAGAAAGGAAGCGTGAGCGGCGCGACGGTAGCTTTCGTCCACGCCGGATCGGCGGTCGCAATTCCGGAGACGTCCTTCCCCAGCCCCGCCTGCCGCCCGATCTCGAATGCCGGAACCAGAAAAACCTTGTAATGAGTCTCCGGATCGAGCCTGCGCGGGCACAACAGCCGCGAGATCACGTTCCCCGGAGCGCTGGTCATCGAATCGGTGAGCGGCGTATCTCCGCTGACCTGCACGTGCACCCAGTTCCACGAATCGGAAAGGTCCTGCAGCGCGCTCATGGCCTGCACTTCAACCACCGGAAGAGGATTCGGTGCGATGTTAGGCAGCTTGAGCTCGTCCGGCTTCAGCGCGATCAACGCCAGCCACGGGCGAAGCTGATCGCCTTTGGGCGCCGCCGGCGTGAACAGCCACGGTAGATCGGGTGTATCGAACTCCACCCCGCACAGATAATTGGGCTCGAAATTGACGGTAAAATTTCGCGGCTCGGTGCGGATGATGTGCCGCGGATCGATTCCGATCACATCGCCCGGCCCGAACATCTGCACCGGCATGGGCGTGGGCTGCTGGGGACTGGGAGCGCCATTCACCTGCAGGGAAAGCTGGACGCTTAGGCCGGCGCGGCTGGGAAGAGCGCCACCGTTGTCCACGTTGGCTACGCTGGCGCCCACGCCGCGGCGCGCCCAGCTCAGGAAATGATAGCGGCCCAGCGGAGCGCTCATGGCGTCACCTCGTGCACGGGAACAATCTGCAGGTTGTTGGTCTCCTCGGGATGCAGGACCAGGTAGGAGTCCAGCGCCGCGCGAGCGTGGAAGTACGTGCCGCCGGATGAGGAGACGATATCGCTGCGCACCGAAAGGTCTTCCACATGCGCCACAACGTAAGCCGGGTCCTGGGTCGTGACGGCGGCCTCGCTGTTGCCCTTTGCATATTTAAACAGCCCGCTGTTCTTCAGGGGCGAAGCAAATCCCGCGCCCTGCATGGTGAGGGCGAGATGAACGTCCGCCAGCATTCCATAGCGCCGGGCGAAGCGCGAAAAATCATTTGGCTCATCGATGTACCGCTCTTCGTAGAACACCGTCCGCGGCGAGTCGGCGCCCGATAGAATGGCATTGGAACCGATCTGCACTCCGGCGTTATATTTTTCGAAGCTGGGTCGGCTGACCTTGTCCGCGTCACTCAGGCTCAGGAACTGCCCAGCGGCGAAATAATCCTGGAAGCTCTGCCTGGTTTCTTCCTGGCCGTCGATCTGCACATCATTGATGGAGAAAAGATTTCCGTCTGATGGCGTTGCATTTCCGTAGCGCGTAATCGGCAGGTCCAGGGGAACAATGTTCTCACGCACGCTCAGCGTGCCCATGGGATGGACGCGCAGCGTTTTATCATCCGGCTTGGGCGTGGAAAGCGTGACCGCCTGCGTAGTATTACTCGGCAGCGCGGTGCTCCAGTTGCGTGGGTCCTGCAAAGCCGGGAGCAGATCGGGCAGCACGGGCTTCTTCGGCAGGATGGCCGGCGTGCTGTCACCCCAGGTGAGGTCCAGCGACGCGCTGACACTGAAGAACAAAATATCGATCGTGGCGCTGCCGTGCAGGTGCCAGGGCCGCGGGCCGGAGAACAAGCCGTCCACTCTCAGGCCGCACAGGCTCACTCCTTCGAATGAGATATCAAATCCCGCGGAGAAGTCGAACTCGAAGGAGAATGGCGAAAAAATAATCAATACGTCAAAGCCGAGCCACCCATGGATGGTGAATCCTGCGGCGGAGGCATAAGCCTCAACATTGGAGCCAAACTGCAGAGTATTCGAGGTGATGGCGAAATAGCTGTTGGCGCTGATGCGCGGATTGTCGCCATCGCCGATGCTTACCGAGAGCCGGTGCATCTTGGGAACATCGAGCCCGGTGGTATTGAAGTGCGGGTTGAACCCGCCAAGCGAGAAGATGAAATTTGGATTGTCGCCCCAGGAGAGCCGCAGCGCCAGGTCGCCGGCAAGAGAGAAGATCAGCACACGCGAGTCGTAGAGTGAGCCGTCGATGGAAAGCGTTTTGGCGCCGAAATCGAGGATGCCCAGCACATCAATGTGCAGCTCGATGAGCGCCAGTTCGGTGGTCGGCAGGCCGGCATCAATCAGTCCCAGCAGCGCCAGACGCACCGGGTCCGGAACTTCCAGGATCACGCCCACCGCCAGCGTGATCAGTGTTGGTGTGCCCCAGCCAATCTCCAGCATGGGTCCGAAGAGATAGCGCCCTTCGGCGGGGGGGAAGAAGTTTTCGATGTTGCTGATGATCTGCGGCGCATTGGCGATCGGGTCCGGCGGGAATAGAACGGAATTAAGCGTATGCGCGCGGAAGCCGGCATGCAGCGCGTCAGTATTCATCGTCCGGTTCACGCCGCCCAACCCGCCAACGCCGTTCAGAGTAAAGCCAAATCCCAGCTGGATGGGCGGAAAATCAAAAGTGATGATCAGCAGGAAAGAGAAACCGTGAGAGCCGTCGGGCAGAATGGTGTCGAGCACGCCGATGATCTTGACCTGAACGATCTCCGCCAGAGATACATCGAGCACGCCGGCATACTGGCCCTTATCGGGATTGAATGAGATGTACCCGCCGCCGGCCACCACGCCCGCGTCAATGGCAATGCCAAGCCCGCTCGGTGGTTTGAAGTCGATGGCGAGATTGGCCGGTCCAAGATTTCCCCCGTGATCGGGAAAGGTGATCAACCCTTTGACGCCGACGCGATCAACCGCGGCCTGGATCGGGCCCAGAGTGAGGCCGAGCGCCGCAGAGATTTCAATCGGCAGCCCGCTATCGTTCGCGCCGGCCACCAGATATAACGTCGGCAAACTGATTGGGCCGAGCGTGAGATGCAGTGGAAGATCGATTTCCAGCTGCGCGCCGCCCTGGATGTGGATTCCGGTATCGGGGGCCCAGGTGATCGTCAGGTCGAACCCGGCCTCGACATGAACTCCGGAGAGCACCGTTGCCAGGAAGCCGTCGGCATTGGACATGTCGATGACGACTTTGCCGCCTTTGATCTCAATTCGGATCGTCGGTTCGGCGGTGGCCGTGCCGGAACCCGAATCAAAAGTAATCTTCACCCCCATGCCGAAGGTGAACGAATTGGTCTGCAGCCGGCTGCCGCCGGTCTGTCCGATGATGATGATCGGATGAGAGGCATCCGCGCCCTTGGCGACGACGTCTGCCTGCAACTGTCCATTCACCGTACCCGAAGGAGGCTTTAGAGTGACACTTGCCGGTGGCGTGATGGTGGCTTTCAAACCCGAAGCGAGTGCTGCTTGTGCCTGTACATGGACAGACCACGTTTGGCTCAGAGGCAGAGTGATGTCCAGGCCCGATGGGAGTGTTGCGGCTAAGGTGGCGGACAGCCCAGGCGGATTCGTTGCCGGCGCGACTCCCAGAGTCAACAGGAACACGTTCAACGAATCCCCAGTCGCCGAAACCTGTGAGGATACTCCCAGAAGTCCCAGAGACGTGCTCAATCTGCTGATGAGGGTCTTGCCATCGAAGGCGGGATCACCCCATCCGTACAGCTTCTTCAGCAACTTGTCAGGAGACGTAAGGAGATCTCCCAAATTTCCTAATTGCAGTTCACGCACGATAAAGCCAGGATGCGCGGGATCTCCGTCGACGCCGGCGTTGGGAAGGTAATCCAGGAATCCAAGGAGGTTGCCTATGCTTACGACCCCGGGCACAACCGATTCCAGGTAAGAAACTACCAGGTAACCCAGCAATTTTCCTGGCAATGCATCGGCAAAGTTGGATACCTCCGACGCGTTCATTCCCGGCAGGCTGCCAGCCTGGTTCTTTAGTGCAGTTCCGATCTGCCCCACGGCGGTGATAACGGCTGCGATTTCCCCAATGAGCTGCGCCCCAGAGCTTAGGATCTGTCCTTCATTGTCGGTGTCGATTGCATTCGTAAGCTGCGTAATCGTGCCGGGAAGCGCGCCAGCTGCGTTCGCGCCCGCCTTCAAGGCGTTGACGAAAGCGGGCTGCAAGAGTTGGGGTGGGAACTCAAGGCCCAGCTCCGCCAGAAGATCGATGGCATGGTCAGAAGTAAGCCTGTCTTTGAGCGGCTGGAGCGCCAGGCCGATATGCCGGGCTATGGTTTCGAGCGTCCCAGATTGTCCCGGCATAGCTACCTCAAACTCCTCCCCACCGATTCACATAACAGGCAGCACACAACGGTGCTGGCTTTCTCTACCGCGCAGTGCTTGCGAGCCATTGAGCAGTCTCTGCGTGTAGAGAGTCTTTGATCTGCGCATACGTCATTCCGGCAAAGCAGGCCAGTCGAGGCCCGAACCTTCCAATGTCGGCAGCGAGCACGCGGCTTCCATACCGCTGCAACACCTTGATGAAGCGGTCGATACAGGCCTGGAGCGGTATGCCCCCAACTTCAACCGGAAAGGCGTGGGCCCGGTCTTCCAGCATTCGCAGGCAGCTTTGCAGGACTTTTGGTCCACCGCAGCGGTGCCAGACCGTGGCTACGCGGCGATTATGGTTTACCAGGTAGTGAATCTCCGGCGCATGTTTTCGCAGAAGATCCAAATAAGCGCGGCCTTCGGGAATCTCACGAATCTCCTTTTCCACCTGGACTACAACCGGAGGAGGACCGAATACTGCTGCCGCAGGATGTACAGGCGCAGGAGAGGGAGCCGGGGCTGGAGATGGACTCGCGGGCGCCACTGCGTGCACGGTAGCTGCCGTGCGTATTTGGTTCAGTGCCGTGGCCGTTTCTATGGCTATCCCGAGCTGCGACTGGACGTCGCTGATGTGGCAGGCAATGGCCGAGCCAAAGAAAGGACTTGTGCTGTCGGAGGTAGCGTCACCGAACAGCAGAGCTACCGCCTGATGACTGTCATCGAGCACGAGCGAACCGGAATCGCCAGACTGAACAACTGGATGGCTCCCTGCCGGCGGTGGAGCTGGAGCTCCGGTAAAGGCCTCAGGCAATATCAGAATCTGGTTAACGTAGTGCTCACGCTGGACCGAGCCATCGGGCCAGTGCACCGGCCCTCCGGTAAGCTGCGCGCTGCCAAGCCAGCCCCGTGTCAGCCCTGTGGTCCTGCCCCGCTTGTTGACCCAAAATTTATTATTCGGCGGCGGCTGCATAGCTATGTTTAGCAGCTCATCCTGCGTAATAGGAGTGGAACGTACGCTTGAAATCAATCCAAAATCCTGGATCTCCGCCAGATATTGGGTGCCGTCATTCACCACGGCGATGGCAGCATCGATTTGCTCGTTGGCGAAGCCGCGGAGGTTGGTGCCAATCACATCCGATACGGTCGGTTGGCCCACGTCGCTTCCAGACGTGCATCCCCAGCAGCTCGGGCCTTTCGCGGTTCCGGAAAACAACACATGATGGTTTGAGAGCGCAACCACCTGAATCGGATTGGCTGTGGTCCTGGCCAGGCAGGCCAGAGTCCCTGATCCAAGCCCGCCACCGGCCCTGACTTGGCTGCCGCCTTTCAGCGGGCGATAGGTGGAAGTGTCTGGCAAGGTGCTTGCAACAAATCCTGGAATCTCCAGGATGTCCGTCTTGATGCCTTCGATTTCGGCTGGAACAACGTGCTCCGGCGGGATTTGTGCGAGTGGCTTTTTCTTGGGAAGCAAAATGTGAATCGCTATCTCACCCGTGAGCTGGCCATTCGTAATCTTGGGTCCGATGCCAACGGCGTGTACCCCTGGAATCTTCCGCAGCTCACGCTCGACCGCTTCCTTGACTCGCAGAATGCGCTCTGATTCTTTCATCTCAGGTTACCTGCCACTGGAATCTCAGGTAAGGCGGGAGACCATGGCTCTTCCCGGCAACGGAGCGGGACACAAAGGCCCTGCCCAGGGTTTCGCCGCCGACAGGCGGGCAGGCAAGCCGTAGAACCCCCGCACAGATGCGCTTGCATTCTTGCTCAACCAAGCGCCGGGGATGGGTGGAGTTTCGGACAAAGACAATACTCCAAATCACCTGAAAGTCAACTGTTTGAATTAGTGCAGCAGCACCGGAATCCGTTACAAGAATATTCCGCGTGACGGCTGAAAAGGGTGATTGGCCCGGCTTTGCTTGAGCTGTCGTCCGGCGCGCGGGAATTTACAATGGTTGCGTGGCTTCTCCATCCAATGTTCTCGAACTTCTGCGGCGGGTCCAGATCTTCAGCGGCCTGAGTGAAACTGAACTCCAGTTTCTCTCGCAGCGCGCTGTTCCGCGCAGCTACCGCAAGGGCGAGATTCTCTTCACTGAAGGCGATCCCTGCACCGGATTGTTTGTAATTGAGAGCGGCCAGGTGCGGATTTTCAAGAGCTCGCCTGCCGGGCGGGAACAAATCCTAGCAGTCGAGGGACCAGGCAGCTCCGTGGCTGAATTGCCGCTGTTTGACGGAGGCAGCTATCCGGCCTCCACGGCGGCGATGAGCGACGCCAGAATTTATTTCATCAGCAAGCAGGACTTCCACTCACTCTGCCTCGTACATCCCCAGGTCCCGCTGAAAGTGCTCAAAGTGGTGGGCGCGCGGCTTCGGCGGCTGGTCGGCATCATCGAAGAGCTTTCTTTCACCACGGTGCGCTCGCGCCTGATCGCGGTGCTGGTGCGCCGGGGAAAGGCCGCCAGGAAGACCGGCGAGGGCGTCGAATTTGAGCTGCCGCCCAGCAACCAGGAGCTCGCCTCAGAAATCGGCACCGTGCGGGAGCTGGTTTCGCGCAATCTAAGCCGGTTACAGGCGGAAGGCCTTATCCACATGGAGGGGAAGGTCGTCACCATCCCCGACCTGAAGCGGCTGCAGGCAGAACTCGAAATACCGGAATAAAAGGCTGCCTGTGACAAAAGTCATAGGCCGCGCCCTCCTCGCCTCCTAGACTTTTCTCTGGATCAGACCAAGTTTTCCTTAAGGAGAGAAGTCATGGCGCTGAATGCCGCCCGTACTGTCAGAGAATTAGCCATTGAAATCCCCAACGCAACCCGGACGTTTGAGAAACTCGGCATCGATTATTGCTGTGGCGGATCAAGAACCTTGATCGACGCCTGCCAGCAAGCCCGTGTCCCGGTAGAGCGGGTGGTAAGCGAGCTGGAACAGGGCTCCAACTTCAAGCCCGGCGCCCAATCCCCTGAACAGGAAGTCGCGAACGCCACGCTGGCGCAGTTGATAGAACATATTGTGGGCAAGCATCACGTCTACGTAAAGCAGGAGTTGCCGCGTTTGCAGCAGCTGCTGAAGAAGGTCGTAGCTGTCCATGGCGCCGGTCATGCGGAACTGGCAACAATCCAGCAGGTGTTTCTGGGGGTATCGGAGGAGCTCAGCTCGCACATGATGAAAGAAGAGCACATCCTGTTTCCCTACATCGCGGCCCTGGAAAATGCGGTCAGCAGCGGACGTCCGCGTCCGCGGCCTGCGTTCGGCACCGTCACGAATCCCGTTCACATGATGGAGCTGGAACACGACTCAGCCGGCGCGGCGCTCAAGCAGATCAGCTCGCTCAGTTCCAACTACGAGCCGCCCGCGGAAGCCTGCTTCAGCTATCGGACACTTTATGCCGCGCTCAAGGACTTTGAAGCCGACCTGCACCAGCACATTCACCTGGAAAACAACATCCTGTTTCCGCGCGCGATCGCCATGGAAACCGGCGCAGAGGTCGCAGTCTAATGCCGGCCTTCGTCGCTGTTGAGGAGATCAGCGCCACAGCCGAGCCGGCCATCCTGGCCCGGGCGCGCGAGGAGAGCGCCCAGCGGCTGATGATGGCCTATGCGACCACCGGTCTTTTCTTCATGCTGCTTCCGGGAACGTTTCTCGGCGTGTGGAACCTGATTTCCATCAGCGGCGGCCACGGCACCGCGATTTCTACCGCCTGGATCCAGGCGCACGGTCATGCGCAGATCTTCGGATGGATCGGGACATTCATCCTGGGGATCGGTTTCTACTCCATTCCGAAAATGACGAGCCGGCGTGTGCAGCCGGCCACGCTGGGCTGGGTGGCCTGGGCGCTCTGGACATCCGGCGTGCTGCTGCGCTGGGCAAGCGGTTTCTATCATCTATATTGGCGCGTGTTGCTGCCGCTTTCCGCCGTGCTGGAGTTGAGCGGGTTTGCCCTCTTCCTCATTTCGGTGAAAAACCACCGCGTGCGCGGGCCCAGCCAGCAGCATGAGCGCGCCCCGGTCTGGATTATCTCCGTCCTGGCCGGTACGGTCGGCTTCGGCGCCGCATTGTTGCTCAACCTGGTGCTTGCGATCTACGTGAGCGTGTACGATACCGGCCCCGCGTTTCCGCTCATCTTTGAAGCCCGGTTCCTCACTCTGGTCGCTTACGCCTTCATTGTTCCCACGGTGTGGGGATTCAGCGCGCGCTGGTTGCCGGTTTTTCTCGGTCTCAAGCCTCTGAGAGAGTGGGCGCTTCGTTATGCGCTGCTGTTCAGCATCGCCGGAGTTCTGTTGGCAGTCACTGGCTTCACCCCAGCGGCACATTGGGTCATCGTCGCCGCGGCGGCAACCGCAGTTGCCGCTTTTCGACTGTTGGAGCAACCTGCTCAAAAGCCCAAGACCAGCGGCGTCCATGCGTCGTTTCCGGTTTTTGTGCGGATTGCCTATGTCTGGCTGCTGATCGCATCGGCGCTGGGCGTGGGCGCCGTCTATTTCGACCGCGCTCACGGCTGGATTGGCGCTTCACGGCACGCCCTGACCGTAGGTTTCGTCTCGACCATGGTTTTTGCGATCGGCCAGAGGGCCTTGCCGGCCTTCGCCGGCATGCGTGTCCTCTACAGTCCGCGGACCATGTTTGGATGTCTGCTGCTGCTGAATCTTGGCTGCCTGTTGCGCGTGAGCAGTGAAATTCTGGCTTACGAAAACTACTGGCCGGCGGCGTGGCACGTTCTGCCCTGGTCCGCGGTGCTTGAGTTGTCGGCTGTAACGCTGTTTGCCGCCAATTTGCTGGTTACCTTCCGCCAGCCTCCCGCGCACCTGCGCGCAAAGGCCGCTTAGCTGCGGCGCCGTTCGTCGTCCCGGGCCATCTCTGATACGCTAGCAGCGCCGGTTCGCCAAACGCTTCTCTGATCGGCGAGCTGGAACACCGTTCGCTAGCCTGCGATGAACAATTCAGCCACAGACATTGAGTTTTCCGGCGTTTCCTACCGCACCGCGGATGGTCGTGAGCTGATCTCCGGGCTGAACCTCACCGTTCGCCGGGGAGAGACGCTGATGCTGCTGGGCCGCAGCGGGTCGGGCAAGACCACTACGCTCAAACTGATCAATCGACTATTCATTGCGACCCAGGGCGAGGTGCGCGTGGACGGGCGTTCGGTGCAGGAATGGGACGTCATCCGGCTGCGCCGCCACATCGGCTATGCCATCCAGGAAGGCGGCCTCTTTCCCCATTACACAGTTGCGGAAAACGTGGCGCTGGTCCCAAAGCTCGAGCGCTGGGATTCAGCCCGCGTTGCCTCACGGACGCGAGAGGTCCTTCAGCTCATCGGACTGCCTTCGGACCAATTCGGCGATCGTTATCCTCACCAGCTTTCCGGCGGACAGAGGCAGCGCGTTGGTTTGGCGCGGGCTCTGGCGGCCGATCCTCCCGTGCTGCTCATGGACGAGCCTTTCGGTGCGCTCGATCCCATTACACGCGCGGAGCTTCAGCAGGAGTTCCGCGCGCTGAAACAAAAGCTGAGCAAGACCGTCGTCTTTGTTACCCATGATGTCGCCGAGGCGCTGCTCCTGGGCGACCGCATCGCACTGATGGATTCGGGAATGTTGAAGGGAGTCTTCACGCCGCAGGAATTCTTGCGCTCGAATGACGAAGCCGTCCGTCCTTACGTAAGCAGCTTTCGCGCAGCGCTGCAGATTCTCAATCCGGGAGGATAGCGAATGTTCTTATTGGCCTTCTTTGCCGTCGATCGACGTCAGGTGCTTACCTTGACCGGCGAGCACATCTGGCTGGTCGGCATCTCGATGTTTTTTGTGGTCGTGATTGGCGTGCCGCTGGGAATTTTGCTGAGCCGCCGCCCACGCTGGAGAGCGCTGGTCCTGGGCGCCACCAATGCAGTCCAGACCATCCCCAGCCTCGCGCTTTTTGGCCTGCTGCTGCCGCTTCCGTGGCTGGGCGCGCGGGTGGACCGGCTCGCCATTCTCGCGCTGACGCTTTACGCCCTGCTGCCGGTGGTGCGGAATACTTATGCCGGCATCAGCGGTGTGGATGCTCCGGTGCGGGAAGCAGCGGTTGCCATGGGCCTGACGCCCTGGCAACTGTTATGGCACGTGGAGCTTCCGTTGGCGGCCAACGTGATTGTGGCGGGCATTCGCACGGCGACGGTCATCACGATTGGTGTGGCGACCATTGCTGCGGCCATTGGCGCCGGCGGTCTGGGTGAATTTATCTTTCGCGGCGTCGCGATGGTCGATAATAACGTGATCCTCGCCGGCGCAATCCCCGCCGCCCTGCTGGCGATCGCCGCGGATTTGCTGCTGGGCGCTCTTCAACGCACGCTCCTGAAGGTGCGCCACTAACATGGATCGCCGCCATTTTCTTGCCGGAACGGCGTTGTTACTGGCCGGCTGCTCCACCAGGCGCTCCGGCACATCCATCGGCTGCAAGAACTTCACTGAACAACTGGTGCTCGGAGAGCTGCTGGCGCAATACCTGGCCCGGTTCATTTCTGTGCCGATCGAAAAGCGCTTCTATCTTGCCGGAACCTACATTTGCCATCAGGCGCTGCTCGCCGGACGGATCGACATGTACGTCGAATACACCGGGACGGCGCTGGTGGCGATTCTCAAGGAGCCGCCTTCGTCCGATCACGCCGCCGTCTTCGACGCGGTGCGCGAAAAATATGCGAGCAGGTTCAATATTGAGGCGCTGCCCTCGCTCGGCTTCGACAACACCTTTGCCATGGTCATGCGCGGCAACGATGCGCGCCGGCTTGGCTTAAAGACGCTCTCTGATGCCGCCGCGATTGCGTCACAGCTTCGCCTGGGCGTGGGTTACGAATTTCTCGAGCGCCCGGACGGCTACAAAGGGCTGATCGCGAAATATGGCTTTAACTTCAGAGAAGCGCCCCGCGTGATGGACCTGGGCCTGCTTTATCGCGCGCTTCAGAACAATCAGGTTGATCTGGTGGCAGGCTCGAACACAGACGGGCTCATCGCTGCGCTCGATCTCGTGGTGCTGGAAGACGACCGCCGCTACTTTCCTCCTTACGACGCGGTGCCGCTGGTTCGTCAGGAGACACTACGGCGCTATCCGGAAGTCGGTGCGGCGCTCCGGCGCTTGAGCGGCCGCATCACCGCAGACGAGATGCGACGGATGAACTTCGCGGTGGACGGAGAGAAAAAGGATGCAGCCGCAGTGGTGAAGGCATTTATTGAGAGCAGGCTCAATCCATAACGCCCTTTGCCCTATCGGTGCTGCTTCAGTTCCTCGCTCCAGGCTTCAGATGCAGACCATCTGCCCTTCCGCCAGCTGATCGCAGGCCGCACAAAAGCTGTCATACCACATGCGAGTGAATCCGCGCAGGAACTCGCTGAGATCATGGCCGTCAACCATCCGGGTGGGGCCCGTCACCTCAGCCCAGGTGTGCACGCGCGTGCGCCCATCGGGAAGAGTGTCGAACGTGACCCATTGCTCCATGGTGTTGCCGAGCACATGATCGATCCAGGCAACATGCTCGCCCGGGCTGCAGATTGTGATTACGTGGTCAACCACTGCTTTGACCGGACGGACAATCTCAATCCGCATGCGGCTTCTGGGCGTCCAGGGTTTGCCCTTGCTCCAGTTGATAGCGCCATAAATGTCAGAAAAAGCCGGCCAGAAACGTGAATCAGAGAAGAGCTTCCAGGCCAGGGCGCGGTCCGCCTTGGTGAAAGCCGTGTACTCCAGGTACTCCATTTACAACCTCGTATAGCGATATTTCGGGGCCCGAAGGAAGGCAGGAGGCGTCCTGAGCAAACTCGTGGAGTTGTCAGGAACTTGCAGCAGAAACAAGGAAGGGCCCCTGCCTGGGTCAAAACTCCCCAAAGCAGGGGAATGACCTTAAATAATACTAGTAGACACCGGACTTGGCAAGATGTGTCTGTGGAAAAATCAATTTTTTCTGTCTAATCAAGCCTGAAATTACTTTAATGCTTTATGAATGCAAAGTTCGCCTTGAATGAACCTGGCAGTTTCAATGAAAGTCCTTACTGATCAAAGGATTAGGAGTCAGTGACTCAGTCCGCAACGCCTGGACCGGGTCGAGCCGCGCAGCCACCCTTGCCGGCAAGACACCGGCCAGCAGTCCTGCAGCGACCGCAATGACTTCCGCCAGGACGACATAAAACCAGGACGTTTTTACCGGCAATGCAGCAGCCAATGCAGCCTCCGCGATGAAAAGGACGACGACCTGGCCATGAGAAGCGCCGAGAGCTTTCACTCCGAGCTGCGAGCGTGCGCCCTTCCGGCAACGGGAAATTTTCAGGCGCCCGTTTGCGAGCGCTGCCTTCGTGGCGCAATCACCACACTTGATGATGTTTTCCGCCGGGCAGTCGCTGCAGTGACCGGAGTCACAGTGAACTTGTGTGGGTTTCGACTCAATGCGAGAGCGAGGGACGCCCTGTGCCGCCGCAAGTCCTCACGCAGGAGAAGGTGTTCAAGTCTTCTATCGGTGCATTTCCGAAATAGATTTTGCGAACAATTTAGTACCGCATCGCATGGCGAGTAACTGGCCTATGACTCAAAGTAGCCAGGATAGTTCACGGCCGAAGTGCATTAAGCTATGACATCCATAGATAAAACCACTGCACCAGCCTGCGTGAACATCGTGCAACGAGACGAGAGAAAGGTCCGCGTGCATCAGGTTGCCCGGTCAGGACTTTCTGAGCTCTTGGGCCTCAAGGCCAGACGAACTGTGCGCAAAATATGTCACATCGCGCGCGCGTGCGCTCCTCATTGGCCGGGCAGGCCGCTCTTATTCAGGGAAGGGAATAGTCGAAGTTAGAGTCGTCTGTTTTTGTTTGCAGGCTTACGCTTGCAGAAAGAAATAAAGGGATGTGGTCGGCAGACTTAAACAGTATTCAAATAATGAGTGGTTTAGTAAAAAAGATACTAGTTGAGCGATAGTTTAACCAAAATCTGTGGCTGATAAGACGTGGGAAACTAAAGCCTCTTGTTGCAGGTTGTGGCGTTCGCTGCTAGCATGCTTGCGGAAGGAGCTATATGGACACGCAACAGATCATCTCAGAACTGGAAGCTGAAAGGGACCGGCTTGAGCAGGCTATTTCCGCTCTTCGCGGTTCCATGGGGCGTCGTGCGGGCGCCGGCTTAGGCAGGGGCCGGCGGGGACGTCGGCGTTTGAGTGCAGCTGCGAAGAGGCGCATATCAGAAATGATGAAAAAGCGCTGGGCGGAGAGAAAGAGAGCTGCCAAAGCAGCCTGAAGATAAAGATCGGAAGCAAGGAGAAGGAAAAGGTATAAAGGGGGCCGCATGGGCGGCCCTCTTTATTGTCAGTCAAAATTGCTTCGCCGCCCGGAGCAGCTTAAGCTCTCTCAAGAGAAGTTTCACCAATTTCGGTCCGGAGGAGCGCTGAAGGTGGTCCGAGACATTCCGTTCCAGGTTCCCGGTCTTTTGCTGCTTACCTTTCTCGCTTGCGGAAGTGCCGCTGCAGCGCAGGACAACTATGAAATCCAGGTCTATTCTGCCGATACCGTCGATCCTCACGCCACCATGGTTGAATTTCACACCAATTTCACCGTACAGGGCGAAAAGAACCTGATCGATGGAGTGCGCCCCACCAATCATGCGCTGCACGAAACCATCGAGATCACGCAGGGCTGGAATGACTGGTTTGAAACCGGCTTTTATATCTTCACCAGCGCGCGCCCGGGCGATGGCTGGGATTGGGTCGGCGACCACATCCGGCCCCGCTTTCGCATTCCTGAAAAATGGCATTGGCCGGTTGGGTTGAGCCTCTCCAATGAAATCGGATATCAGCGACGATCCTTCTCTGCCGATACCTGGACCTGGGAGATGCGGCCGATCATCGACAAAAAGCTGGGGCCCTGGTATTTCTCGTTCAATCCCACCATCGATAAGTCGCTGCACGGCGAGAACGTGAGCGCCGGATTTGAGTTTTCGCCCAATGCCAAGGTGTCTTATGACTTCAGCAAAGTCGTCAGCGGAGGACTGGAATACTATGGTTCGCTCGGCCCTATCACCAGCTTTGATCCCATTGCGGAACAGCAGCAGCAGTTTTTCCCATCGATCGACCTGAATGTGTCTCCGGATTGGGAGTTGAACTTTGGCGTAGGCGTAGGTGTGACCCGCTCCACGGACCATCTCATCGTAAAAGCGATCGTTGGCCGAAGGTTCAGCTGGAGCCGGAAGAAGAAATCTCCGTAGTGCGCATGCCTCCACTATAATTCTGCGCTTGACTTCGCTTCGAGGTGCAGATTGCAACGTGAAACTCTTCTGCTCTTCCTGTTTCTGGCCATGACCTGTAACGGCGTTACTCAGGACCGATCGTATGGCCGCTCCGTGGTCTTCACTGAGCGCGGCATTGTTGCCACCAGCCACTATCTCGCCTCGCAGGCGGGAGCGCAGACCCTTGCGCGCGGAGGCTCGGCGATGGATGCGGCCATCACGGCCAACGCGGTGCTTGGCGTCACCGAACCGATGATGAACGGCATCGGCGGCGATCTCTTCCTCATCTATTGGGACGCGAAGGCCGGCAAACTCTATGGCCTGAACTCCAGCGGCTGGGCGCCGCGCAAGCTCACTATCGATTTTCTCTCCCAGCACGGCATCACCGTCATGCCTCACGACGGCATTCAGACGGTGACCGTTCCCGGCGCGGTGGAAGGCTGGAGCCAGGCGCACAAGCGTTTTGGCCGGCTCCCCTGGAAGGACCTGTTTACTCCTGCAATCCACCATGCGGAGCACGGCTATGGCGTTCCCGAAATCATCTATGACTACTGGATTGACGAGGAAGCCAAGCTCGAGAAGACCGAAGAGGCTCGCCGCGTTTTTCTCCCGAATGACAAAGTCCCTGCGCTGGGTTCCAGGTTCACCAATCCTGATGTTGCCAAAGCTCTCCGCCTGATTGCCGAACAAGGCCGCGACGCGTTTTACAAAGGTGAGATCGCCCAGGCAATCGTGCGCACTTCCACCGCCTTCGGCGGGACCATGCAACTCGACGACCTGGCAGAGTTCTCGGCCGAGTGGGTTGAGCCGATTTCCATCGACTATCGCGGCTGGAAGATCTACGAGCTGCCGCCCAACGTCCAGGGCATGGCGGCTCTGGAAATGCTGAACATCATGGAGCAGTTCCAGCCCGGCAAAGACGGTCCCAGAGGCGAGGCTGAAATCCATAAGCGGATTGAAGCCATGAAGCTCGCTTATGCCGACCTTTATCGCTATAACGCTGATCCGCGCTTTGCGAAAGTTCCCGTTTCCGGCTTGCTTTCGAAACAGTACGCCGCGCAAAGGGCCGCGAAGATCGACGCGAACAAGGCCAACTGCGATTCTGGTCCGGGAAATCCGCCCACCAGTGACACCACATATCTTGCTGTCGTAGACAAAGAAGGCAACATCGCTTCGCTCATTCAGAGCAACTACTCCGGCTTTGGCTCGGGGATAGTAGTGAATGGCTTTGGCTTTGCCTTGCAAAACCGCGGCGCCCTGTTCTCGCTTGATCGCTCCCACCCCAACGCTCTTCAGCCGCGCAAGCGTCCTTTTCACACCATCATTCCCGCATTCATGGAGCGCGGCGACATACATATTGGCTTCGGCATTATGGGCGGAGCCAACCAGCCGCTGGCCCACGCGCAATTTGTTTCCAACTTCGTCGATTACAACATGAACATCCAGGCTGCCCTGGAAGCGCCGCGCTTTACCGTGAACAGCAACCAGGTCAGTTGCGACATTGTGATTGAGTCGCGTGTCCCGCCCGATGTCCTTCAAGCCTTGCGGCAGAAAGGCCACAACCTGATCGTGCGTGCGGAATATACGGCAAGGATGGGCCGTGGCCAGGTGGTGGTGCATAACTCGAAGACCGGAATGAACTCCGCGGCGTCTGATCCGCGAGCCGATGGCATGGCAGAACCGGAGCCGATGCATTGAACCGGTACTTAGTACTTGGTATTTAGTAATTAGGAAAAAGCTCGCGTTCGCGAGACCGCGCTTTTGCCAAGTACTAACTACTAAATACCAAGTACCGTATTTCCTACACATGTTCTTCCACCGGCGAAATCATCGGCAGCAGAAGCACCGGCGCTTTCATGAAGTCGAACTTGTTGATCGCCTCCACCGCGCGCTGCACCGTCGTCTCCAGCGTCGGCTCCAGCGTGATCACGAAGGAGAGCCGGTCTTTGTTCATGTTCGGCTCCTGAATCACTGAATCGATATTGATTCCCTCGTGCGCGATCGCTTCGGCCGTGCGCGCCAGAATGCCCGGCTGGTCCGCCACCGTCAGCCGCAAAAACCAGCTCACGGGCGCCGGACGAGGCGCCGGATGCAGTGTGGGAGCGCCGTCAAAGCCGGACAACAGGCTGGTGGAAGCCTGTCCGCGCGCAATCTGCCGCGCGATCTGCAACACGTCGGAAAGGACCGCCGTTCCTGTTGCGCCGCCGCCGGCGCCGCGGCCGTAAAGCATCTGGGTCCCGACTTTTTCCCCGGCAATAAAGATGGCATTGTTCGCTCCCGCGGCTTTCGCCAGCATGGAATCGCGCGGCTCCAGCCACGGCTGCACCGCAATGTGGATCCCCTGCGCTGTACGCTCCGCCGAAGCCACCAGCCGGATCGTCGAATGCAAACGGTGGGCGTAGTGAAAGTCCGTCGCCGTGATATTGCGAATGCCCGTCACCGGAATCTCCGCCGGACGAATGCCCTGGCCAAAGGCAATGCGCGCCAGAATCGCGATCTTGTCCCGCGCATCCAGCCCGTCGATGTCCAGGCTAGAATCAGCCTCCGCGTATCCCGCGGCCTGGGCCTGCTCCAGCGCGTGGGCAAACTCGATTCCATGCTGCTCCATCTGCGTCAGGATGTAATTGCACGTGCCGTTCACAATGCCATAGACCGCCTGGATCCTGTCCGCGGCCAGCGCTTCTGAGATCGCGCGGACCACCGGCACGCCGCCCGCGACGGTGGCTTCAATCCCGATGGGCAGGTTCTTTTCGCGCGCCAGCCCAAACAACGCATCTCCGTGCAGCGCGATCAGCGCCTTGTTCGCCGTTACCACGGCTTTGCCGTGCTCCAGGCTCGTGCGCACCACGTCGAAAGCCGTCGTCGTTCCGCCAATGGCTTCCACAACGATATCGACGTCGTTCGCCGTCACTACCTGACGCCAGTCCGAGACAACAGGAACCCCATTTACGCCATTTTCTGACGCAGCCGCCCGCCGGCGGCAGATTCGCGTTACCACCACAGCAACTCCGCCGGTGCGCCTCCGAATCTCCTCGGCGTGGCTCAGCAGAATCTCCGCGGTGGCGCGACCCACCGTTCCGTAGCCCACAATGCCTACACGCACCTGCTGCCGCGCCGGCGACTGCGCAGATTTTTCGGCTGCCTGCTCTTCAATGCCTTGCATAGATCTTCTCCAATGTCTTGACCACCGTGTCGCTGTCGGGCTCCATCGGGCCGAGGAGGCTCTGTCCTGGCGCTTGCTTCATATAATCGACGTCTTTCAGCATGTGTCCGGTCAGGACCAGCACCACCGTTTCAGCGGATTTCACAAATCCTGCGCTTACCAGCTTCTTGAGCCCAGCCAGGGTTGCCGCTGACGCCGGCTCGCAGCCGATGCCTTCAGCTCCCAACTCCGCCTTTGCCTCTGCGATCTCGCGCTCGCTCACGTCCTCACACGCGCCGCCGGTGTTCTTGAGCACCGCTACGGCTTTCCGCCACGAGGCCGGATTGCCGATCCGTATCGCTGTGGCGCGCGTCTCCGGGTTGACTCGAATCAGCTGGTTGCCGCCGTTCTCCCGCATAGTGCGTACCAGCGGATTTGCGCCCGCAGCCTGGATGATCGAAATCTTCGGCAGGTCCTTGATCAGTCCTAATTCACGCAGCTCCAGAAATCCTTTGCCCAGCGCCGAACTGTTGCCCAGATTTCCTCCCGGCACGATCACGTGATCGGGCACTCTCCATTCCCGCTGCTCCATCAACTCGAATGCCACCGTCTTCTGTCCTTCCAGCCGGTATGGATTGAGCGAGTTCAGCAGGTACGCCGGAAATTTGCGCACCACGTCATGCAGGACTTTCAAACAGCCATCAAAATCCGTGCGCAATTGCAGAACGTGCGCGCCGTATTCCAGCGCCTGGGCCAGCTTGCCTGCAGCCACCTGCCCCGCCGGCAGCAGGACCATGCTCTTCATCTCCGCGCGCGCCGCATACGCCGCTACTGAAGCCGACGTGTTGCCCGTTGAGGCGCAGCACACCCAGGAAAAGCCCTCAGCCCTGGCCATGGTGATCGCGGCTGAGATTCCCGTGTCTTTGAAGGATCCCGTCGGGTTCATGCCCTGATGCTTCACCAGCAGGTTCGGGAGTCGCAGTGCCTGTGCCGTTTTCTTCAATGCAACCAGCGGCGTGTTGCCCTCGCTCATGGTGACAATGTTTTCGCGCTCCACCTGTGGCAACAGCTCGCGGAAGCGCCACACGCCGCTCGCGTTTTCCGGAAGATTGGATCCGCGCCGCTCCCGCCATATTTCCCGCAACCGCGAAGCGAACCCCGCCGGCGCGCCTTCCCACTCGGGATAAAGCACCTCCAGCAGCTCCGAGCAATCGCTGCACCGGAACATTCGATCGGCGGTTTCCTGTATCTTGCCGCAATGCACGCAGCGCAGCACGTGCCCCACCGCCTGTGAGTTGGTCGAAGTCGGATTCATTGCGCTCCCGTGGTCGCTGCCGCCGTGGGCCGCAGGCAGACCGGTATGTTCGTCGCCGGGGGCGCGCAGAATTCGTCATGCACCGCCCGCACCACTTCGGCGACTCGCTCTGCCGGTACGGCAAAGCAGATACTCAACTCGCTGGCGCCCTGCGCCACCGCAATCACGCTCACCTCCCGCCGCGCCACCGCGGAGAAGACCCGCCCCAGGATTCCACAGGTGCCTTTCATCGACTCGCCCAGCACGGCGATCACGGCAATCTCGTTGTTGACCTCCACCGGGTTTAATACGCCCTGCGCCAGCTCGATGCGAAAGATCACATTGATCAGCTTGAGGACGCGCGCTGCGTCCTCTCTGCGCAGGACCAGTCCCAGCGCGTGCTCCGGCGACGATTGCGTCGCAAACAGGACTTCGACCTGCTCCTGTCCCAGCCGCAAAAACAGCCGTCCCCAAAGCTCCACCGGATGCACGTCGCGCCGCGTCACCAGCGTGATCAGCGTAGCGTCTTTCACTGAGGTCACTGACTTCACCGGCGAGTTCGCCGGCCGGGCCGCCTGCGTGATTTTGGTTCCTGCAACTTCAGGGCGGAAGGAATTCTTGATCCACACCGGAATGCCGCAATCCATGGCCGGATACGCGGCCTTGGGGTGGATTACCTTGGCGCCGTAGTACGCCAGCTCGATCGCCTCGGCAAAGCTGATCTCCGGCAGGGTCGCCGCATCCGGGCAAATGCGCGGATCGGCCGTCAGCACGCCGTCAACGTCGGTCCAGATCCAGACTTCGTCCGCGCCGGCGGCCGCGCCGATGATCGTCGCCGAATAATCCGAGCCGCCGCGGCCCAGCGTTGTGGTCTTGCCCTGCGCGTTGGCGCCGCTGTAGCCGGCCACGATCGGCACCACTCCCCGCTCGATCAGCGGCCGCAGCACTCGCGCGCAATTCTGCCGCGTGCGCTCGATCTCCGGCGCCGCATTGCCGAAGTTGCTGTCGGTTGCGATCACCTCTTCCGCGCGCACGAACCCGGCGCTCGCTCCGCTCTGCTGCAGGAATTGTGCCAGCGCCCACGCTGAGATGCGCTCGCCCAGCGCCACCAGCGAGTCCGCCGTCTGCGCCGAAATGTCCGAGCGCAGCGCTGAAAGCGCCTGGCACGCGCTATGCAATTGCGAGAAAACCTCGCTGGCAAAGCGCTGCGCCGCATCTGCGTGCTCGGCATCGAAGAGCTGCGCGATCATCTCGCGGTGTACGGTCTCAAACTTCTCCAGATTTGCTTTCGTTGCCGCGGCATCGCCATGCCGTGCCGCTTCAATGGTCCTGAAGATCAGGTCAGTCACGCCCGCCATGGCGGAGACCACCACCACGATGTTGTCCTGCCGGGCCGCGCGGCCCACGATCCCGGCGCACTGGCGTATGCGCTCGGCATTGCCCACTGACGTGCCGCCAAACTTCATTACGATCAAACGTCTACTGCTCATTGCTCTTCCCCAGTTTCTGCAGAACTCGCCCCAGCCTGTCCACCAGCGGAACCGGCTCCCGCGTGACGCTCGCGCCGTTGTTGTCGGCCGTGGTGAACAGGGCCTCGCTTTCAAGTCCTTCTTCCGCGAAGATCTTCTGCAACTCCTCCGCCACGTCACGCTCGTCCTGCACCACAAATGCAATCACTGACGAGCCTGACCCGCTGATCGCCACGCCCAGCAATCCCGGACGCCGCAAGCGCAGGCAGCGCTCCATGCCTGGCACCAGCTTTTGCCGGTATGGCTGGTGCAGCCGGTCGTCAAAGAGAGCAGGGAAGAGATCGAAGCGGCCGGAGAAACACGTGGCCGCCAGCAGCGATGTCCGCTGCAGGGTGTGCAGAACTTCCGCGCGATCATAGGCCTTGGGCAGCGCCTGCCGCGCCTCATGCGTGGGTACGGTCACCGCGGGCGTGACGATCACCAGGCGTATGCTCTCGGGAAAATTCGTCTTCAACGCGGTCACCTGATCGACGTTGTTTGATAAAGCCAGCACCAGCCCGCCGTAATACGCGGCCGCTGCATTGTCGATGTGACCTTCAACCTCCTCCGCCCACCGCAACACCTGCTCGGGCGCAGCCTCGCGCCCGCTGTACTGCGCCCCCAGCAGCAGCCCCGCAATCACCGCGGCTGCGCTGCTGCCCAGCCCCACGCTGATCGGGATTTCGCTTTCCACCGCTACGTGTCCCGCGGGAGCGGGCGCATCCAGCTTCGCGGCGGCAA
The DNA here is from genome assembly GCA_035717005.1 of Candidatus Angelobacter sp. Taxonomy (GTDB): domain Bacteria; phylum Acidobacteriota; class Terriglobia; order Terriglobales; family Acidobacteriaceae; genus Angelobacter. The sequence goes on along the minus strand of DASTJB010000318.1, from coordinate 18,440 downwards.
AGCGCAGCGCGTGCAGCACCAGGTTGGAGCTGTCGATCGGGAAACGCTCCGGGGTCTTTCCCCGGTATTCCAGGCTCAACTCCGTTCCCTCCGACGGCAGAAACAGCGCCTTAAGATAAATCCTCAGCGCCAGCCCGCCACAGTCGAACGCGCAGCCCAGATTGGCCGAGCTCGCCGGCACCACCGCCCGCCAGCCGTAGCCCGCATTTTCTGAATTCTTTCCTTGCATTCTCGGTCTTTCCTTCCGCTCACGCCTCAGTCCCGTTTTGGCTAGAAGCTCAAAAACAAAACCCACCCGCCTTGGGCGAGTGGGTCAGGAACTTATAATTGCTGATCTTGCTTACGCTGCCGGCTCGCCCGATTGTCGCCTGGATGTAGCTGTGCCTGTGCTTGTTGTTGTCAAGCTCATGGCCCTGGCGAATTTGCGGACGCTCACCTGCATTACCCGCGACTATAGCCCGGCTTTCCCGGCCAGTCAAGAAAAGCCTCACCTGGACTTTAGAAACTCCGGTAACATCCCACCCGGTACCCCCCTCCCAGCTCATCCCAGATTGGCGTGCACTTGAGAGGGGTGCATCCCAGGGCATCCCAGTTTGGCGTAGGGTTGAAGAGGGTCGAAGCGGAAAATCAACAATGGACAGCGAGCGTCCGTAAGTGGTAAGAAAAACGTGGTTTACAGGCAAAGCCCGCCGTTCAAGGATCACGGTTCCACCCCCGCCCCAAAATAATTAAATTTACCATTTGTTCGCCTTTCTGTCAAGAAAAAAGCGCCGGTTTGCAGGTGGAAAAACCCGTCGCTCGCCGCAGGTTTCCCAGCAGTTCCGGGCGGGAAGCCCGGATAAGCGAATCCGACGAAAAACGGACTCGCCGGCATCTGGCGCTGGCCGGTCCGGACCGCTACCCGCCCGCAATCGAAGGCACCAGCGTGACCTCGTCGCCTTCCTTGAACCTGTAGTTCTTGTCCAGGAAGCGGATGTCCTCGTCATTCACGTAGATGTTCAGGAACCGCCGGACCTGGCCCTGTTCGTCGCGCAGATGCGGCTTCAGCTCGGGGAAGCGGGCGCCCAGGGCGTCAAGCACTCCGTTCAGGTCGACCGCTGCGCAGTCATACCGGTCCAGCCCTTCGGTATGGCGGCGGAAAGCGCTGGGGATGGAAACTGTCACGCTCATTTACGCTGCTCCTTTCTTTGCCGCGCGGGCGCCGGCGAACTCGCTCTCGAGATACTGTTCGAACGTCGCCAGCTTCGGCGCAATCGGCTCCGCGGTTTCAAACCGCCCGGCCAGCGCGTCCGTCGTCTTCAGTCCGTTGCCGGTGATGCACAGCACCGTCGTCTCCTCCGGCTTGATTCGTCCCTGGGCAAACAATTTGCGCGCTGAAGCCACAGTGACTCCGCCCGCCGTCTCGGTGAAGATGCCCTCGCTTTCGGCCAGGAGCGTCATACCATCCACGATCTCCGCATCACTGGCATCTTCCGCCCAGCCGCCGCTGCCCACGATCATCCTGGCCGCATAGTACCCATCAGCCGGATTGCCGATGGCCAGCGAGCGCGCGATCGTCGCCGGCTTCTGCGGCTCAATCTCATTGCGTCCGGCCTTCACCGCCGAGCTGATGGGACTGCACCCCGTGGCCTGCGCGCCGAAGAATTTCACCTGCTTGTCGTCCACCAGCCCCAGCGCAATCAGCTCCTTGAATGCCTTATGGATTTTGGTGATCAGTGACCCGCCGGCCATCGGCACCACCACGTTGTCCGGCAGGCGCCAGCCCATCTGCTCAGCGATCTCATAGCCCACGGTCTTCGAGCCTTCGGCGTAATACGGCCGCAGGTTGACGTTCACAAAGCCCCAGCGATGCTTGTCCGCTATCTGCGAGCACAGCCGGTTTACCTGGTCGTAGTTGCCGTCAATGCGCACGATCTCCGCCCCGTACACCTGCGTGCCCAGCACCTTCGCGGGCTCTAGATCGGCGGGGATAAAGATGCAGGCGCGGAACCCGGCCTGCGCCGCCTGCGCCGCCACCGCATTGGCCAGATTGCCAGTGGAAGAACAGCTCACCACTTCGAAACCGAAATTCCGCGCCTGCGCCAGGGCCACCGCCACTACGCGATCTTTGAAGCTTAGAGTAGGGAAGCAGACCGCATCATTCTTGATGTAAAGCGAGCGGCTGCGCAGCGTCTCGCCCAGGTTCGCCGCCTTCACCAGCGGCGTGAACCCGGCCGGTGGGCCAGCGTTGTATTGGTCCGGTAGAGGTAGCAGCTCGCGATAGCGCCACAGATTTGCCGGCCGCCGCGCAATCTCATCTTTGCTGATCCGTTTGCCGATGCGCTCCCAGTCATAAGCCACTTCCAGCGGGGCAAAACAATTCTGGCAAAACGAAATCGGCTGGTTACCCCATGTGGCCTGGCACTCGCGACATCGCAGTTGATAGCCCAAATCCGTGCTCATCTTCTTTCTCCTGTTCTTATCCTGAAAGCCCCGAAAAATAAAAACCGCTGCCCTGAGGCAGCGGGTTCATTATTGCTCGATGAATGCTTGCTTATGAACCTCTCTGCCTCTGTGGGAGAGCACACATAGCCATCGCCTTACAGCACATGGCCATGTTGGAGACAGAAAGTAACATCAACTAGAGTTTACAACAGCTGTTTGGCCCAGGCAACCCCGATGTTTCGCCGGCCGCGGGTCGATTCAAAATGCCCCACTATCGTTTCGCGCGTTCTTACTTCAACTCAAACGACCCCAGAAAGCGTTCGATCTGGCTGGTGGAATCGCTGCCTTTCAGGCCGCCGGCGCACACAAAGTAGACTCGCCGGCCATCGATAATCACGATGCTCTTGTAATTGATACCGTCGCCTTCAGAGGCGAACTCCAGCGCCGGAAGTTCCGTTGATCCCCGTTTGAATTTGAACTCGCGCTCCGCGACAAGCTTCCCTTCCGCTGCGCCCTTAATGAAACCGTCGCGCTCTGCCCGCAGCCTGGTCTTGGTATCCAGGGTCAGGTCCGCATCAGGATAGTCAGAGTAAAGCACCATATAGACGCGCGGTCGCGCCACGACCCTGAATGTATGCAGTACTATGCCTTTTTCGGCCGGAGCACCCTCCTCAGGTTGGCCCGGAAACAGCGCGGAGAACTTCCCGGCATCGCTGGTGAACTTGCTCCAGCCGTCCGTGCTGGTCTGCGCCTGCGCGGCGATAGCGAAGATAATCGACAGGAGCAGCGGCAATGTTTTTCTGTTCATGAAATCTTGACCTCAAGCGTGGATCATAAACGGTGTGGTTTCGCACTCGGTTTTCAAGTTGCCCAATGGCCCCAATTCTTCCTACCCCGTCATCAACTCCCGGACCCTTTGCGTCGTTTTGATTACCGCATTCATCAGGGTCACGCGCAGCCCGCCGCGTTCCAGTTCCATCAGCCCTTCGATGGTGCAGCCCGCCGGGGTTGTCACCGCGTCTTTGAGCAGCGCCGGATGATGTCCGGTTTCAAGCGCCAGCTTCGCCGAACCAAACAGTGTCTGCGCCGCCAGCGTAGTGGCCATCTCGCGTGGCAGGCCGACTTTGACTCCCGCTTCGGCCAGCGATTCCAGAATCACAAAAACAAACGCCGGCCCGCTGGCGGAAAGCGCGGTGATGGCGTCCATGTGTTTCTCATCCACCACCAGCGCGCGCCCCACGCCCTCAAATAAGTGTTTCGCCGTCTCCAGGTGTTCGAGCTTCGCTGCTGGTCCGGGTGAGATCGCCGTCATCGCCGCGCCTACCATGGCGGGCGTGTTCGGCATGGCGCGTACCACGGGAACTTCTTTGCCGACTTTTTGCTGAATGAAGCTTGTAGTCGTTGAAGCGGCAATGGAGATCACCAGCGTTCCCGGCGCGAGCGCGGGTGCGATCTCATCCAGCAACTGCCCGAGCGCCTGCGGCTTCACACACAACAGGACAGTCGGTGCGCCCTGCACGGCGGCGCGATTGTCAGTGCTGACCGGCACGCCGCCCAGCTCGCGCGAGAGCTCCGGCGAGCGCTCGCCGTGCTGCACCGTGGCGACGGCTTCCTCCGGCGCCACCAGCCTGCGCTCCAGAAACGACTCAAGCAGGATCGTGCCCATCTTGCCGCAGCCGAGCACGGCAATCTTCTTCTGCGCCGTGGTCGTGGCGCGCCCGGCCTGTCTTTGTGTACTAGATGAACTCATGCGTACTCCCTCTCCCGTAGAACCGGGCCCCCATTCACGCGCCGGTTTTGCGCGTGAATGGGCGAAAAACAAAAACCCGCTGCCTTCGTGGGGGCAACGGGCCTGAATATGATTGCTGCTTCGGTTAAGCCGTCATATTTGTCCCTGCGCCCGGCCGGCACACGGAAGCGGGTACGCCGCCTGGCTCGGATTCGGACGCGAGGTAAACATGGGCCGAATATAGCCCATTTTCGCTTCGGCTTACAAGACTATTCGTATCGCAGCGCCACCAGCGGGTCTACTCTGGTCGCGCGCCTGGCCGGGATGTAGCAGGCCGCCAGCGCAACCACGCCGAGCAGCGTTGCAACCGCCGCCAGGGTCACGGGATCGCCTGCCTTTACTCCGTAAAGGAAGCTGGTCAGCAAACGGGTCACCAGCAGCGCTGCGCCAATCCCGACGATCGCGCCTGCCACGATCAGCCAGACCGCTTTGCCCAGCACAAGCCGGATCACGTTGTGCTGCCGCGCGCCCACGGCCATGCGAATCCCGATTTCCCTTGTCCTGCGGGTCACTTCATAGGAAAGCAGTCCGTAAAGTCCCAGGCAAGCCAACAGCAAGGCAAGGATTCCAAACAGGCTGGAGAGCCGCGCCGTCATCTTTTCCGTGAAGACCTGGCGCTCGATAGCCTCCGTTTCGGTGGATATGCGGAAGACTGCCAGGTCCTGGCTCTGCTGGTTCACCAGGTTCTTGATGGTTGGCACAAGTGAAAGCGGGTCAGTGCCGGTGCGCAGCGCGAAATAAGCCTGGCCGCCGACATTCGGCTGATAAAAGACCGGCTTGATCTCCCGTCGCAGACTGTTGTACTTCGAATTCGCAACCATCCCCACGATCAGGTAGCCGGGCGCTTTGGCGTCGCCAAAACCGCTTGGCTCCTGCTCGCCAAAGATCTGTCCCAGCGGGTTTTTACCCGGGAAGTACTGTCGCGCAAACTCCTGGTTCACAATGACCGGTGTTGGATTAGTGCTGGGATTGTCACGCTCGTTGCCTGCGGCAACAGCAAAATCCGCTGCTGTGAAATCACGCCCGGACTGAAACGGAATGCGCCAGGTGGAAAAGAATTTGGGCCCCACCGCATAGGCGTCGGACTCTACTTCGTTCTTTTCCGCGGCGCCTGATTCAAATTCGGCCTTGGTCGGCGGAGGAGTGCCGGGGCGATGAAAGCCCGTGGTCCAGAGTCCTCCGGAAAGAAATGGGATCCAGGAGTAAGTAGCGGAGGTTACCCCCGGTATGGCCGCGAACTTTTCCTGCAACGCAATGAAGAGCTGGTCGATCTGCGCACCTTTGTAACCGGCCAGTCGCGGATCAATGCCGAAAAGCAGCACGTTTTGGGCATCGAAACCCGGATTCAGGCTCTTAAGATTGTTGAGCGTGCGCACCAGCAGTCCCGCGGTCACCAGCACCACGATCGCCAGCGCCACCTGCACCGCTACCAGGGCCCCTCCGGCAGTAAACCTGCGCTGCCTGCCCCGCGCGCCCGGAATGGCTCCGCTCTCCGTAGATTTGAGTGAAGAGGTAAGGCTGACGTCTGACCAGCGCAGAGCCGGCGCGAGCCCAAACAAGATCCCCGTCAGCAGGGAAATTCCGGCGGTAAACCCCAGCACGCGCCAGTCCAGCTGGGGTGAAAAAATCGGCGGGTTCGGAGTTCCGGCGGAGACCATGGCCATCAGCGCCCGCGCACCCCAGAGCGCCACCAGCAGGCCCAGCGCCCCTCCTGCAACAGCAAGCATTAGGCTTTCTGTGAGGAATTGCAGTACGATCCGGCTCCGCTTGGCGCCCATGGCCAGGCGGACCGCAATTTCACGCTCGCGCACCGCCGAGCGTGCCAGCAGAAGCCCGGCCACATTGGCGCAGGCGATCAGAAGCACGGCCCCCACGCAAAGCATCATGACGTATAGCGGCTGCAGCGCCTGCTTCTGCGTGCCTCCAAGCACCTGGGTGGCCGGTGCTAGTTTGATACGCGGGTCGCTGTCAGGCTTGAAGAGAGGCTTGCCAACAGAACTTATGCTGTTACGAAACAGCAGGCTAACGCCGGCTTCGGCCTGGCTGGCAGAGACACCGGGTTTTAGCCGGCCAATCGTCAGCAGCCACCAGTGGTCGGCCAGGTCATCCCTCGGCTTCCAGTTAGGGACCACGGCCGGCCGCTGTGCCATGGGGAAGATCATGTCGTATTTATTGGACAGGGTCAGAGCGTCAAACCTTGGGTCAGTAATGCCGATAATCTGGAACGGGACTCCATTCAGCCGTACCGTTTTGCCGATCGCCGACTCCACGCCGCCGAACTCTGTCTGCCAGAAGCCATAGTTCAGCACGGCGACAGCCGGAGCGTTCGCGCCGTCGTCACCCGCATTGATAAGGCGCCCGCTATGTGCCTGTACGCCGAGGGTCGGAAAGTAGTCGCCGGTGACGAACTCGCCTTTCACCATCCGCGCCGGGCCGTTGCCGCTCATATCCAGCTGCCCGATGGCCGTATAGGCCGCAACATGGGAGAAAACGCCGGATTCGGCCTGAACCTGCTTGAAGAATGGAAGTGAAAGTGAGCAGCCGTGGGGAGTTGCTCCGTCGTGGGACTCGTCACAGTCCCCAAAATTACGATAGCTGAGATTGCCCGGACCCTTATGCGCCTGCCACTCGAGCACCAGAAGGCTCTGCGGGTCAGCAATGGGCATGGAGCGGAAGATGATCGCATCGATCAGGCTGAAGATCGCCGTATTTGCGCCGATTCCCAGCGCCAGCGTGACCACCGCCACCGCCGTGAACCCGGGAGTCTTGCGCAGCATGCGCCACCCGTAGCGCAGGTCCTGCCGCAAAGCTTCCAGCAGCCGTCCCCGGTGCACAGCGCGCAGCGCCTCGCGTGTCTGATCAACGCCGCCAAAAGCAATCAGCGCCCGCCTGCGCGCCTCCTCGGGCGTCATTCCCCTGGCAATGTTCTGCTCGATCTCTTTCTCCAGGTGGAAGTGCAGCTCATCTGCGGTGTCGTTTTCTCGTTTTCCGGCCCCGCCTATCATCTCGCGCAGTCTGCGAAGAAGCATATCTCCCGCTTTCTCAACTTTGTTGCAAAACCAGTGCAATGGCCGCCGAAAGCTTGGCCCATTCGCCCAGCTCTTTTTCCAGCTGGCTTCGCCCCGTCCGCGTTAGCGAGTAGAACTTGGCGCGGCGGTTATTGTCAGAGGTGTTCCACTCCGCGCTGATCCACCCCCGCTGTTCCAGCCGGTGAAGCGCGGGATAAAGCGATCCCTGGCCCACCTGCAGAACGTCCTGGGATATCTGCTGAATCCGCTGCGCGATTCCCCACCCATGCATCGGCTCCAGCGCCAGGGTCTTCAGGATCAGCAGATCCAGCGTCCCCTGTAAAATGTCGATCTGATCGCCCATCGGTGTTTACCCCTCGAATGTCGACAACAGAATAGACGGGGACCCCTGTCGACGGTCAACCAGAATTGTTGGGCATGGGTATCCAGTTTCAGGGCCTGATTTGCCCCCTGAATTCTGGGTGGGTCAAGAATCCGCCAAGGACTTGCACACGAATTTGTGCAATTGATGCGCCGGGTTGCGCCAACTAGGTAGATTTTGATACGAAAGTTGTGACAGGAATGGTGCAATTGCGTTCCGGATCAACTAATATATTGACCCCTTCGTCAGGGTTTGTTCGTGAGAGTTTCTTAAAGTTCGTTTTGATCGTTCTGGCCAATTGCTCGACTGGTGAAGCCGCCACTTCCCAGGAGACTCCATGCTGAAAATCAGCAAGGCTGATTACGATCTGATCCGGTGGGAAGCCAAACGCAGTTATCCCCATGAGTGCTGCGGCATTCTTCTGGGGAACGTGGTTGACGGCCATCGCCTGGTGACCATGACGGTCACCTGCGAGAACAGCCGCACCGATTCTCCCGCCAACCGTTACAGCATCAACCCTGAACAGGTGATTGGGGCGCTCAAGCTGGCGCGCAACCGCGGTGAGAGTATCATCGGCTTCTATCACTCCCATCCCGACTATAAGCCTCATTACTCTTCAACGGACCTGGCTGAGGCCCACTGGTTTGATTGCTCGTATGTGATTACCAGCGTGGAGCGGGGAGTACCTACGCTCACCGCTTCCTATGTTCTCCTGGGCTCGGAGGAAGAGAAGACCTTCCAGGCGGAGAGCATTGAGATCCTGGCCAATCACCAGCGGCCGTTGCAGTACGCCACCTGAGCGTATAATGGCTTCGTGATGTCAATTTCCGCATTGCCGCCGCGTACCAGCCTCGTGCGAATGCGGGCCCTCTCTTGTCTCGCCTGAGCTGAAACGTCCCGATTTACAATATTTGAATAAGAAAAGAGGTTTCCCCCATGGCGGCTACATTGGCGCCCCACGATCTGCCTTCATTGAACAACGAAGAAGTGCTTCGCTACTCCCGGCATCTGATCATGCCCGAGGTCGGCATGGAGGGCCAGCAAAAGCTGAAGGCTGCGCGGGTGCTGTGTATCGGGACGGGAGGTCTCGGCTCGCCGCTGGCGCTCTATCTCTCGGCGGCCGGTGTCGGCACCATCGGGCTGGTCGATTTTGATGTCGTGGACTTCACCAATCTTCAGCGCCAGGTGATTCACTTCACCCGCGACGTCGGGCGTTCCAAGCTGGAATCGGCAAAAGAGAAGATCGCGGCCATTAACCCCTTCGTCAACATCAAGACCTTTGAAACCAAGCTGACAAGCCAGAACGCGCTCGAGCTGTTTTCCGATTTTGACATCATCGTCGACGGTACGGACAATTTCCCGACCCGCTTCCTGGTCAACGATGCCTGCGTCTTTACCGGCAAACCCAATGTTTATGGCTCAATTTTCCGCTTCGAGGGCCAGGCCAGCGTGTTTGCCGCCAAAAATGGTCCGTGCTACCGCTGCTTATATCCTGAGCCGCCGCCGCCCGGGCTTGTGCCTTCATGCGCCGAAGGCGGAGTGCTCGGCATCCTTCCCGGCCTGGTCGGCCTGATCCAGGCAACCGAAGCGATTAAACTCATTCTGGGCAGCGGCCAGCCGCTGATCGGGCGCCTGCTGCTGATTGACGCGCTGGGCATGAAGTTCCGCGAGCTCAAGCTGCGCAAGAACCCTGACTGCGTGGTTTGCGGCACACACCCCAGTGTGACTAAACTCATCGATTACGAAGAATTCTGCGGATTGCGAGGAGAAGAAAAGCCAGTGAACACCGGAGTTCCTGAAATCAGTGTGGAAGAACTGAAGCAGCGGTTGGACGCCAAAGACGATCTCTTTATTCTTGACGTCCGTGAGCCGCACGAATACAAGATCTGCAACCTCAACGGCCATCTCATTCCGCTGAACGATCTGCCCCGCCGCGTGCATGAGCTTGATCCCAGCAAGGAGATGGTGGTCCACTGCCGCTCCGGCGTGCGCAGCGCACGCGCGGTCGGCTTCCTGCGCCAGGCTGGGTTCACGAAAGCGAAGAACTTGGCTGGTGGAATACTCGCCTGGGCGGACCGCATCGATCCTAAAGTTCCGAAGTATTAGCCGCTCGCCACTGGCGGCTGGCCGCTGGCTACTACCGTTGTTCCAGAGTAACTGTATCCCGATCCGTGGAGGAGCGGCCGGCCGCGTAAAGGCGATAAAAGTTGGGCTTCAGCCCTGGCGTGATGAATCCTGGAAGATTATTCAGGGTTGCTCGGGGCCGGGCTCGTCTTCCAACTCCGGCGCTTCTTCATCGCGCGGTGGGGGTTCGATATTCTCGATCTGCTTTTTCCTGGCCTTCTCGTTCAGCTCCTGGCGGCGCTGCTGCGATTTGCGGATCACCTCGGCAAAGCGGTTCTTCGGATCGTCGGCGGGCTTCTTTTCCATGCTTCTAAGCATACCTTAACCGCCCTGACCTCCGCCCGAGTGAAACTATTTCTCCGGCTGGAACAGATACGGACCCTTTCCCTTTCCCGCGATCGACTCCGCCACCTGTAAAAATGCTCGCGCCGCGTGGGAAAGCTGTCCTCCTTTGCGATAGACGATCCTCAGCTTGCGCTCCAGCTTCAGTTCATTGACGGGGACCGCAACCAGCTCACCCCGCGCCACCTCTGGTTCCACAGCGATGCCCGGCACCAGTGCCACGCCGTTGCCCGCGGCGACGAAGCGCTTGATGGCGTCCAGGGTCGGCATTTCTACCCCGATGTTCAGCGGTGTCTTGTGTTTCTTGAAGGCTTCGAACACCTTCATCCGATACGGCGAGACCACGTTGTGCGCCACAAACGACTCCGCTCCCAGCTGCCGGATGCTTACGCTCTTCGCCCTGGCCAGCGGATGAGAAGGTGGAACCACGAAGGTCAACTGGTCGCAAAACACCACAATGGACTGCAGCAGGGCTCCCTCTGGCCGGAAGGAGAGAACGCCGAGCTCTACGGTGTGGTCGGAGACCTGGTCGGCAATCGAGCTGGCCAGCGACCGGTGAACGGCGATCTTGATCATGGGGCAGAACCGGCGGAAATCTTCCAGCACGCGCAGCAAATAAAGCGCGGTGAACTCATTGGCGGCCAGGCTCAGAGTGCCGCGCTGGAACTGCCGCAGCTCTTCCAGTGAAGCCCGCGCCTCCCGCCGCAGATTCAGCATCTTCTGTGCATATTCCTGGAGCACAAGCCCGGCGTCAGTGAGCATGCCGTCGCGCGTGGACCGGTCAAAGAGCGGCTCGCCGACCTCCTCTTCCAGTTTGCGCACCATCTGGCTCACGGCCGGCTGGGTGCGGTGCACCTGCGCGGCCGCCGCGGAAAAGCTTCCCGTCTGCGCCACAGCCAGGAAAGTTTCGAGCTGAAAGAAATCCATGCGCTTCGCCGCTCCTGCCGGCGCTGATTCGGACCCATTTATACAATAAGAAATACTAATGATACCAGAAGAATTATAACTTTGACTTATCGGCTTCCGGGAGCGGAACATGGGTCTTTGCCGTACCCGGAGGCATCAGACCATGGCGAACACCCGTATCACCTTTTTTGACACCACATTGCGTGACGGCGAACAGGCGCCCGGCTGCAGCATGGGCGTTTATGACAAGTTGCGCATGGCCCGCCAGCTCGATGCCCTCGGCGTCGACGTAATCGAAGCCGGCTTCCCCATCGCGTCCGAAGATGACTTTCGCGCCGTCAGCCTGATCTCGACTGAGCTTTCGCGGCCCATTATCGCCGGCCTCGCCCGCGCCAGCGAGCCCGACATTCGCCGTGCCTGGGCGGCCCTGGATTGCGCTCACCGTCCCCGCATCCATGTTTTTCTCGCCAGCTCTGACCTGCATCTGGCATGCAAGTTGAAAATCACGCGCCAGCAGGCCCTCGATCAGGTCTACGCGGCAGTGGCCTTAGCCAAGTCGCTCTGCGATGACGTCGAGTTCTCGCCGGAAGACGCCACACGCTCCGATCTCGATTTTTTGTGCAAGTTCGTGCAGGCCGCGGTCGATGCCGGCGCCACCACCATCAATATCCCTGACACGGTCGGCTACTCGATTCCTGACGAGTTCGCCTCCATCATCCGCTCCCTTCGCGAGCGCGTGAGCGGGATCGAAAACGTAACCATCTCCGTCCATTGCCACAACGACCTTGGGCTGGCCGTCGCGAACACCATAGCCGCGCTCAACGAAGGCGCTCGCCAGGTGGAGTGCACCATCAACGGGATTGGCGAGCGCGCGGGCAACGCCTCGCTGGAAGAGATTGCCATGGTGTTGAACGTCCGCCAGGCCCAGCTTCCGTATCAGACCGGGATCAACACGAAGCAGATCTATCCGGCGAGCTGTCTGCTTTCGGAGATCATCGGGTTCACGCCGCAACCGAACAAGGCCATCGTCGGCCGCAATGCGTTTGCGCATGAGGCCGGCATTCACCAGCATGGCGTAATCGCCAATCCGCTCTGCTACGAGATCATGACGCCCGAGTCCGTCGGCGTTCCGGGAAACAAGCTGGTGCTGGGCAAGCACTCCGGCCGCCACGCGCTGGGCAAGCGGCTGGCCGAACTCGGCTTCAGCGCTTCGGGTCCGGAACTGGATTCCGTCTATACGCGCTTCATGAAGCTGGCCGAGAGCAAGAAGAAGATCTACGATCAGGACCTGCTCTCACTGCTTCCGATCGCAACCCGCCAGCGCGCCGCTGCGCACGCCGCGAGCTAGACATTTTTGAGATCAAGAAAGACAAGGTGCCGAATTCAATGCGTTTCAGATTGACAGTTCTCCCCGGTGATGGAGTTGGTCCGGAGGTTACTCGTGAAGCCGTGCGTATTTTGCGCGCGGTGGGCCATTTTTCCGATTGCGAATTTGTTTGCGACGAAAAGCCCATTGGCGGTGCGGCCATCCGCACCCACGGCACACCGCTGCCGGGAACCACGCTCGATGCCTGCTTGAAGAGTGACGCCGTTTTTCTTGGCGCGGTGGGCGCCGCCGAATTTGATCATCTGCCCACACAGCAGAAGCCCGAAGCCGGCCTGCTCGGGCTGCGCACAGCACTCGGCGGGTTTGCCAACCTGCGGCCCGCCGTTTCGTTCCCCGCGATCGCTGATTGCTCTCCATTGCAGCGATCGCGGGTGGAGGGCGCCGACGTGCTCTTCGTGCGCGAACTTCTGGGCGGCCTTTACTTCGCCCAGCCGCGCGGCTTTGACCAGCAGAGCGACTCGGCCTTCAACACCATGCGCTATTCCGCGGAAGAGATTGAGCGCGTGGCGCACATCGCCTTTGAGCAGGCGCGCACTCGCCGCAAGAAAGTTACGTCGGTCGACAAGGCCAATGTGCTTGAGACTTCGCAACTGTGGCGGCGGACAGTCACCCAGGTGGCAAGAGAGTATCCTGACGTGAAGCTCGATCACATGTACGTGGACGCCTGCGCCATGCATCTGATCACCAATCCCACGCGCTTTGACGTGGTGCTGACGGAGAATCTTTTCGGCGACATTCTTTCCGACGAAGCCGCCGCCATTACCGGATCGCTGGGTATGCTGGCATCGGCAACCATCGGAGGCGCAGTTGATCTGTATGAGCCGGTGCATGGCTCCGCACCGGACATCGCCGGCCAGGGGATCGCGAACCCCATGGGAGCGATCGCCTCGGCCGCGATGTTGCTGCGCCTTTCGGCCGGCATGCATCATGAGGCCGCGGACCTGGAGGCGGCAATCCGCCAGGTGCTCGACGAGGGCTATGTCACCGCCGATCTGGCGCGCCCGGGCAAGCACGAAGTGAGCACGCGCGAGATGGGCGAACTGGTGGAGCAGCGCTTTGCCGCCCGGCTCGATCGCAGATTCTCATACCATGCTGTGTAGAAGTTTTTGCCTATGACTGCCCGCACCCTCTTCGACAAAGTCTGGGACCGCCACGTGGTCTGCGCCGGGCCTGAGGGCTCGGCCATCCTTTATATCGATCTGCACCTGGTGCATGAGGTCACCTCGCCGCAGGCGTTTGCCGGATTGCGTGAAGCCGGGCGCAAACTGCGCCGGCCTGACCTCACTTTTGCCACGCTCGATCACAACATTCCGACCGCCGGTAACCGCATGGTCATAGAAGACGCGCTGGCGCGCACGCAGGTGGAGGAGTTGAGGAAAAATTGCCGCGAGTTCCGCGTGCCCCTGTTTGATCTGGACGCGCCGGAGCAGGGAATCGTGCACGTCATCGGCCCCGAACTTGGCCTGACGCAACCGGGTATGACGATCGTATGCGGTGACAGTCATACCAGCACGCACGGCGCCTTCGGCGCGCTGGCGTTCGGGATCGGCACCTCGGAGGTCGAGCACGTGATGGCGACGCAGTGCCTGGTGCAGAAAAAACCAAAGTCGATGCTGGTGCAATTCGCCGGCAAGATTGGCCCGGGCGTCACTGCGAAGGACATGATTCTGGCGCTGATCGCGCAGATTGGCACGGATGGCGCCGCCGGTCACGTGATTGAATATTCGGGCGAGGCCATTCGCGCGCTCTCCATGGACGCGCGAATGACCATCTGCAATATGAGTATCGAAGGCGGTGCGCGCGCCGGGCTGGTCGCACCGGACCAGATAACTTTCGATTACCTGAAAGGCCGGCGCTTTGCACCGAAAGAGAAAGCCTGGGACGCGGCGGAAAAAGATTGGACGACGTTAAGCACCGATCCGGGGGCTCGCTTCGATTCCACCGTCGAAATCAACACCGCGCAGATTGCTCCGTTCGTTACCTGGGGCACCAACCCGGGAATGGCTGCGCCGGTAACGGGAGAAGTCCCTGATCCTGAGGGAGGCGCCAGCGACTCCGAGCGCAACGGCATCGCCCGCGCGCTCGAGTACATGGGCTTGCGGCCGCACACGCGGATTGAAGAGATCGCCGTTGATCGCGTATTCATCGGGTCGTGCACCAATGCGCGTCTGGAAGACATACGCAGCGCGGCGCGCGTCGTAAAAGGCTACAAGGTTTCCCGTGGAGTCCACGCGATGATCGTTCCTGGCTCGCAGCAGGTGAAACGCGCGGCCGAACAGGAAGGCCTGCACCGTATTTTCACTGACGCCGGCTTCGAATGGCGGGAATCCGGCTGCTCCATGTGCCTGGGCATGAACCCTGACCGGCTGAAGCCGGGTGAGCGCTGCGCCTCCACCAGCAATCGCAATTTTGAAGGCCGCCAGGGCGCCGGCGGTCGTACGCACCTGGTGAGCCCGGCCATGGCCGCGGCGGCCGCGGTGACCGGGCGCTTTGTCGACGTGCGCCACTGGCACTACAAGGATTGATATGCAGAGCTTCACTGTTCACTCAGGAATTGTGGCCGTGCTCCAGCGCGACAACATCGATACCGATCAGATCATCCCCAAGCAGTTCCTGAAGCGGATCGAGCGCACCGGCTACGGCGATTTTCTCTTCTTCGACTGGCGCTATGACCGCGGTGGCTCGCCCGATCCTGGCTTTCCGCTGAACGCGCCCCAGTACCGCGGCGCAAGCATTCTGCTGGCCGGGAAGAACTTCGGTTGCGGCTCCTCGCGCGAGCATGCCGTCTGGGCGCTGCGCGACTACGGCTTTTGTGCCATCATCGCTCCTTCATTCGCTGACATCTTCGCCAACAATTGCCTCAAGAACGGACTGCTCACGGTGGTGCTGCGGCCGAGTGAGATTGCGCAACTGACGGCACGCGACACAGCGGGCTTTTACACACTCAAAATCGATCTGGAACAGTGCCAGGTCAGCGGCAACGGAGGATTTCAGGCACATTTCCAGATCGACCCGTTTACCCGCACCTGCCTGCTGGAAGGTTTGGATGAAATCGGCATGACGCTGAAGCATGAAGCGGAGATCGCACAGTACGAACAAAAAAGACGAAACTTTTCCCACCTTCAGTAATCCTCTAAAACGTGCGGTAGGGGCAGGCAGGCAATGCCTTGCCGAAAGTTCCTTCCCTATCTATCTTTAGAGATCTATGCCGCAAGTCGAGAAATCTCCGGCGATCCCCGGCCTGCAGCCAGGCAAGAAAGCGGTGCTGGTCTTCTTTGAGACCGATTGCCCTACCTGCCAGCTTGCGCTGCCATATCTCAACGCCATCAAAAGCGATTCCGTCCAGTTGATCGGCCTGTCACAGGATGACGAAGCTTCAACGCGAGAGTTTGTGCGGCAGTTGGGGATCGCGTATCCGGTGGAACTTGACCGTGGGCTGAAGATTTCCCGCACCTACGATCCGCAGTCAGTTCCGACGTTCTATCTTCTCGACCAACACGGCCAGGTGCAGCGCACGCTGGTGGGCTTCGACAAGAAAGGCTTGAACGAGCTTGCCGCCGCGCTTCAACATGCACCGATCGCGCCTGAGGATGATGGTGCACCGGCCTGGAAGCCGGGATGCAGTTCCCGGCACTTGGAACCGGAGTTGCACGACGCTGGCCAGCCGGGTGGCGTGCCCTTGCTTCGGCGCGTGGCTGAACCAGCATCACGTATCCCCCTGGCCGAAGCTGAAGATCCTTTCGAGTATTGCTATCGCCAATTCGGTGATGCCCTGCCCGTCATCCCGCCGACCACCGAGAAAGTAGATGCCATGATCGAGGCGAGCGGCCTGCGCGGAGAGACGGTCATTGCTCGCGTGCCTCCGGTTTACGGCGAAGCGACAGTCGAAAAGATCGCGGCGAACGCTGTGATGGCCGGCTGCCTGCCGGAGATGATGCGCGTGCTCCTGCCGCTGGTGCGCGCCGCCTGCGACGAGCGTTTCAACATCCACGGCGTGCAGGCAACCACACACTTTGCCGCGCCGCTGGTGATGATCAACGGCCCGGTCCGGCATGAACTGGGCTTCTGGTCAAAGCAGAATGTTTTCTCCAACGTCGCGCGCGCTAACAGCACGCTGGGACGCGCCTTCCAGCTCATCTTGCTGAACATCGGCGGCGGACGGCCGGATGGGATCGACATGTCCGCTCTGGGCAATTCGGGGAAGTTTTCTTTCTGCATTGCCGAAAATGAAGAAGAGAATCCGTGGGAACCGTTTCACGTCATGCGCGGCCTCAAGCGCGAGCAAAGCGCCCTCTCGCTATTTGCCGCTGAGCCGCCGCGCGGCGTGAGCGAGCACACCGCGCCAGCGGGCAAGACCGTGCTGGAGACGATCTCATTCGCGCTCGCGACAGTGTGGAGTTATCGTATGTGCCTGATGCCGGAAGCGATTGTCGTCCTCTGTCCCGAGCACGTGAAGACCATCGCCCGCGACGGCTTCAGCCAAGAGCAGGCACGGCAGTATTTGTTCGAGAACACGGGCGTTCCGCTGCGCTACTATGAAGCAGCGGAGCGCGCTGAGGGTACTCAGCTGGCCGCCAACTACAAAGAGATCACGGTGCGCGGCGAGAAGTGCTACCAGAAATTCCGCTCGCCCGAACAGATCCACATCTTTGTGGCCGGAGGCACGGCAGGAAAGTTTTCTGCGGTGCTCGGAAGCTGGGCCACGGGCCCAACAGGCAGCCAGATGGTGACCTATCCGATTCCGGATAAATAAGGAGTGAGTATGGCGATCACGATCGTTCATCCCGGAAATGAAAACGTGCCCCGGGCAGGCGCACCGCCCGCCAGGCTGGCGGCGCTCAGGGGCAAGAGGCTTGGCCTGCTCGATATCAGCAAGCCCGGCGGCAACTTCTTCCTCGATCGTTTGGCAGAAATCTTCAAGACGAAGTATGGCGCGGCCGAGATCATCCGCGCGCGCAAGCCAACCTACGCCAAGAATGCGCCGCCGCAGGTGATCGAGCAGCTGCGTGGGCTGGACGCGGTGGTTGAAGGGCTGGCCGATTGAGGGTCGTGCACCACGTGCAGTTTGCACGATACCATCCAGCTGGAAAATCTGGGCGTTCCGGCAGTGCCGGTCGCGACCACTGAGTTCGCCGCGCCGGCGCGCGTTCAGGCCAGCGCGCTGGGACGGTCAGGCTTTGACGCCGTATACGTCCAACATCCCATCCAGGACCAGACGCCGCAGCAGATCGCTGCGCGCGCTGACGCCGTGGCGGAGGAAATAGTTCGCAGGCTGACCGCATCACAATGAATCATGTCTCGGGTTGTCTGAAGATCATCGGGCTCGCGGCCACAGCGCTTGCGCTGTCCCTGGGCGTCAGCGCTCCGTGCCAGACTGCGCCCGCCTCCGCTTCGCATGCCACCAGAGTCAAAAAGTTTCCGCTTTGGAAATTCGATGAAATCAACGACTCCTGCCGCGCCAAAGGCCGGCTCCAGGACAAGGAGTATTGCTCTTCGCGGATGATGGACCAGATCATCGCAGCGGGAAAAGACGCCATTCCTGTTCTGATCTCGCAAGTCATTGAAACCCGCCCGATGAAAAGGCCGATCAACGACTACTGGTCATTCAATACGACCGGCGATTTGGCATTCTTCATCTTGAATGATCTGTTCCTCGATTCCGACTGGAAGACCTTCAATCTTCCGGGTGTGGAGTCTCCCTGGGAAGGGTGCAAGGATGCCGCTGAAAACTGCTGGACCGGGTTCCTGAAACGACGCGGGAGAAAATTTCTGCAGGAGCAGTGGCAAACAGCATGGGAGGCGTACAAAGCACGCATCTACTGGGACGAGAAGGCGCGCTGCTTCCGACTCTCTCAAGCGCACTAGGCTGCAGGAATCGGGGTTGTTTCGCCGAAAGTGCTTAATCTTCCAGCCGCCTGGTTCAGAATGCTTCCTATTTCCATACAAATTGACAATCTGCACCTTCCGGCGTAAGGTTCCCACCCAAGTTGCAAATCAAACAGCTCAGGAGAGTTCCATGAGAAAAAGATATGCCTTAGGTATAGGAATTGTTTGTCTGGCGGTGGGGGCAACGGTCTT
>DASTJB010000317.1:0-16790 GCA_035717005.1 Candidatus Angelobacter sp. | reverse complement strand
AAGGTCTTTTCCTGGCCCGCGGGCGTGAGACCGCGCACTTCAGATTCCGAAGTTGGTGAATTGAGGCTGGGCAGGCGGTCGAGAAAAAGATCGGAGATATGCCGGCCATAGACCGATGAGGCCGTACGCTCCAGCAGCTTCTGTCCCGGCGCGTTCACCAGGGTAATGCGGCCCTCAACGTCAGTGGTGATCAGGCCGCTGCGGATGGAGTGAATCACGTTCTCATGGAGCGCCTGCAGGCTGAGCAGTTCACCACTTTTGTCCCGCAGCTCCATACCGGCCTGGCGGAGCTTGGCCGCCAATGCGCTGGAGAGATGCGCGACGGCGAAGTAGGCGAAAAAGTTGACCAGAATGACGACCTGGAGCGATTTCAGGTCGCCGCGCGGGGTGATCTGAAAAGTGGGGATGCGGTCAAAGTAGCTGAGCTCCAGCACTGCGCCGAAACAGATGAACGAGACGGCCGCGGTCAGGTAGGCCCAGTATCGCGGCAGCAGGATGCTGGCCACGATGATCACAAGCGGATAGAGAAAGTTGAAGAAAGTATCGATGCCGCCGGTGACGTAAACCACGCCGGTGGCGAAAGCCAGGTCAGTGAAGATCTGGACGATCGCCTGCAGCCGGTATTCCTGCCACAGCGAGTGCAGGACGATAAAGAAGACCGCCGTGGTGTACCAGACCAGGACGAGCGTGATAAACAGGCGCGTGGGAACGTTGTTCGGGGTGAGATTGACGATGAACAATTCCACCGCGAGCAGGAACGAGACAATGATTACGCGGACTTTGACAAGCCACGCCAACCATGCCCGCTCGTTAAACCGAATATCTCCCATTTCTCGCCTGTATTGTGCCGGTTTGGGGGTTCAGGGCCCGCCCATTGACGGGCGAGCCCGGGTTCGAGATTTACTTATGGCCGGAGTTACTATCCGGACAGTTTGGCGATCATCGAGAACAGCGGCATGTACAACGAAACCACGATGCCGCCAACGGCGATACCGAGGAAGCCGATCATGATCGGCTCCAGCAGGGTCAGCATGTCCTTGGTCGCCGCATCGACTTCGTCTTCATAGAAGTCGGCGATCTTCTGCAGCATGGCGTCCATGGCGCCGGTGGCCTCGCCGACTCCGATCATCTGCGTCACCATGTTCGGGAAGACGCCGCTTTCCTTCAGCGGGTCCACGATGGTGCGGCCTTCTTCCACCGCCTTGCGAACTTTCATGAGCGCATCTTCAAGAACGGCGTTACCCGAGGTTCTTGCGGTGATGGTCAGGCCTTCCAGAATCGGCACACCGGAGGTAATCAGCGTTCCCAGCGTGCGGGTAAAGCGCGCCACGGCGATTTTCCTGAGAACGGTCCCCAGCACGGGCAGGTTCAAGAGGAATTTATCGAGCATATAGCGGCCCTTGGGGTCCTTCCGCATGTACTTGACGCCGACGAAGGTCAGCACCAGCATCGCGATTAACAGCCACCAGAAGCGGCCGACGAAATTGCTCAGCTTGATCACGATCGCGGTGGCCAGCGGCAGGTCAACGCCCATGCTGTTAAACATGTTGGCGAAGATCGGCACCACGAACTTCAGCAACGCGCCCACGACCAGGCAGGCGATTGACACCACCGAGACGGGGTAGATCAGCGCCGACTTCACCGCCGACTTCAACTTCACCGCTTTTTCCACGTACGCGGCGAGGCGCTGCAGGATGGTATCCAGAATACCGCCGGCTTCGCCCGCTTCGATCATGTTGGTGGTCAGGTCGTCGAAAACCTTCGGGAATTGCCGCATCGCGTTCGAGAGGGTGGAACCGCTCTCTACCGCTGTCCGCACGCCCGTCAGGCATTTCTGGAAGACCTGGTTTTCCTGGTTCGCCGCCAGAATCTCCAGACATTGCACCAGCGGCAGGCCGGCATCGATCATCACGGAAAACTGCCGGAAGAAGATGGCCAGGTCCTTGATGGGAACTTTGCCGCTGCCGAGCTTGGGCAGAACGAACTCCTTGCCCTTCTCCTTGATGGCGCCCGGAGTAATGCGCTCGCGGCGCAACTGCATGGTGACCGCGGCCTTGCTGTCAGCCAGGCGCTCCCCGGCAACTCGCTTGCCCTGGGAATCGGTCCCTGTGAATGTGAATACCGGCATACCGTGTGCTCCTCTCGTCCTATTTGCCTACCGACTTCTACCTACGACAGGGGAGAGCTTCTGAACCTTTACCTTCTTTGCGGCCCGGCCGCTGCTCCTGCCACTCGCGTGGCCTGCACGCCGCGGTTGATCATGTCCTGCAACTCGTCGGGCATCGACGAGCGCTGCAACGCGACTTCCAGCGTGATCTGCTTCTGGAAGTAGAGCGTCGCCAGTGATTGATTGAATGTCTGCATGCCGAACTTGTCCTGTCCGGACTGCATCGCGGAATAAATCTGGTGGATCTTGTCTTCGCGGATCAGGTTGCGTACCGCGGCGTTGGGAACCAGGATCTCCATCGCCATCACGCGGCCCTGGCCGCCCACGCGCGGCAGCAGCGATTGACAAAGAATGCCCTCCAGCACCAGTGAAAGCTGCGCGCGGATCTGCGACTGCTGGTGCGAGGGGAACACGTCAATGATACGGTTGATGGTGGAAGCCGCCGAGTTGGTGTGCAGCGTGCCGAACGTCAGGTGGCCGGTTTCGGCGATGCGCAACGCCGACTCAATCGTCTCCAGATCGCGCATTTCGCCGATCAGCACCACGTCCGGGTCTTCGCGCAGCGCGGCACGCAGAGCGTTCGTGAACGACTGCGTGTCGGAGTGCACTTCGCGCTGGTTTACCAGGCAGCTCTTGTTCTGGTGCACGAATTCGATCGGGTCTTCAATGGTGATGATGTGGTCATGACGCTCCACGTTGATCTTGTCCAGCATCGCGGCCAGCGTGGTGGATTTGCCGGAACCCGTAGGGCCGGTGACCAGAATCAGTCCGCGCGGCTTGTCGCACAGCTTGGAAACCACCTGCGGCAGGTTGAGCTGCTGGAAGGTCTTGATCTCGAAGGGAATCACGCGGTAAACCGCACCTACCGCCCCGCGCTGGTTAAAGCAGTTGCCGCGGAATCGCGCCAGCCCTTTCAGTCCGAAAGAGAAGTCCAGCTCCAGGTTTTCTTCAAAGCGGTGCTTCTGCGCGTCAGTGAGCACGCTGTACGCCAGCTGCTTGGTCTCTGACGGCGTCAGCGGCGGCATGTCCAGCGGCTGCAGATGTCCGTGCACCCGCACCTGCGGCGGCGAGTTGGTGGTGATATGGAGGTCCGAGCCCGCCATATCGAGCATCTTCTTTAATAGATCACTGAGTGTGATGTTCATTTACTTTCGATTCCCCTTGGAACTTCAGTTCTGTACTGCTGATCAGTGCAATGTTTCGCGTGCGACCTCTTCCAGCGTTGTGACTCCGTCCTTCACTTTGATCAAACCGCTGCGCCGCAGGGTAAGCATGCCGCGCTCAATCGCCTTCTTCTTCAACTCCACCGCTGAGGCGCCGATCAAAATCAAC
This sequence comes from Candidatus Angelobacter sp., assembly GCA_035717005.1. Taxonomy (GTDB): domain Bacteria; phylum Acidobacteriota; class Terriglobia; order Terriglobales; family Acidobacteriaceae; genus Angelobacter. The sequence goes on along the minus strand of DASTJB010000317.1, from coordinate 13,291 downwards.
TCGCGGATTTCATCGTCAACTTCCATCACTTCATAGAGCCCCGCGCGGCCCTTATAGCCCGTGCCATTGCAGTTGGTGCAGCCGCGACCTTTGAAGATCTTGACCGTCTTGGCTTCTTCCGGCGTAAAGCCGGCTTCGATCTTTGCCTGCGGCGGCAGCGGAACTTCCTCGCGGCACTCAACGCAGATACGCCGGATGAGTCGCTGGGCACAGATCAGGTGCACGGCGGTCGCGACCAGGAAGGGCTCGATGCCCATGTTCATCAGGCGGCTGATGGTCTCCGGAGCGCCGTTGGTGTGGAGCGTCGAGAGGACGAGGTGGCCGGTGAGCGCCGCTTTGATGGCGATTTCCGCGGTCTCAAAGTCGCGGATCTCGCCCACCAGAATCACGTTGGGGTCCTGGCGCAGAAATGCACGCAGCGCCGCGGCAAAGTTCAGCCCGATCGACTCCTTCATCTGCACCTGGTTCACGCCGTGCAACTGGAATTCCACCGGGTCTTCCGCCGTGATGATGTTTGTGTCCGGCTTGTTCAGCAGTGAGACCGAAGAGTAAAGCGTGTTGGTCTTGCCTGATCCCGTCGGGCCGGTGACCAGCACCATGCCGTAAGGCTTGAGCACTGCGCGCTGGAATTTTTCCAGCGACTCCGGCTCAAAGCCCAGCTTGGTCATGTCGAGCCGCAGGTTTTCCTTGTCGAGCAGCCGCATGACCACCTTTTCGCCCCACAGCGTGGGCAGGCAGTTGACGCGAAAATCGAGCTGCTTCTTCTTGCCGCCAATTTGCATTTTCAGCATGATGCGCCCGTCCTGAGGCAGGCGCTTTTCTGAAATATCCATCTTGGCCATGATCTTGATGCGCGAGGTGATCGCGTCTTTGAGCTTCATCGGCGGCGACATGATGTGCTGCAAGACGCCGTCAATGCGGAAGCGCACACGGTACTCTTTTTCGTAGGGCTCAATGTGGATGTCGCTGGCCCCGCGCTTCACCGCGTCACTCATCACGATGTTCACCAGCTTGACGATCGGGGCCTCATCGGCGGACTTCTCCAGCTCGGCCAGGTCCATCTCGTCCTGTTCGGCCTGCAGCTCGACGTCGGCCTCTTCGCCCATCGAGGCCAGCAGCTCATCTACGTTCTCGCTCTGCCCTGACCCGCCGTACGCCTTGTCGATCGCCTCCATGATCGCCGACTCTGACGCCACCACCGGCTCTATGTTGAAGCCGGTCATGAACTTGATATCGTCCATGGCAAAGACGTTCGTCGGGTCCACCATGGCGATGGTCAGGGACGCGCCCACACGGCTCAACGGCAGGATCTGGTAGCGCTTGGCCGTCTCTTCCGGAATCAGCTTCACCACAGAAGCGTCGATCTCAAAATATTGCAGGTTGATGGCCGGCACGCCGTACTGGCGGGAGAGGAAGTTCGTCACCTCCTCGTCGGTCACAAAGCCCAGGTGGACCAGCGTGGACCCCAGGCGCGAATTCGGCCCATTCTCCCGCTGCGTCTTGAGCGCTTTGTCGAGCTGGTCAGAGGTGATGATCCTCTCTTTGACCAGAAGATCGCCTAGCCTTTGCGACATAGTCCGTGCTGTTCCTGGAATGAAAATTGACTCAAACGCAAATTTTCCCGCAAGGCTGGGGGGACAGTCTCGGCCACGGAAAAAACGTGAGTAGGGGGATTGTGGGCTGGTTGACAGAAATTGTCAATCAGCCGTTCCCCTCTAAGGTTCATGCACTTACGGCGAAAGTAACCCCCTGAAGCGGGGTACTTAAGGCAAACGGCTGAAGTGACGTTGCCGGAAATGACAAAAACGGGCAGTTGGCAACCAGCGGCTAACGGGAAGACCTTAGTTAGTCAACACACGCAACGATGCCTCTCCCTTGATGACGGCCCGCTGCTCGGCTCCTAATTCTTACTCGTCACGCTCGGGGCCGAGGGCACTTTCGCGTTTTGCTGCCGGAAACGTTTTGCAATCATCTTCGATGTCTCAAAAAGGCGGTCGCTCGCTGACAGCCACTCCAGATCACTCACCCGGTCAGGACATACTTCCGGGCCATGTCCTTTCAATCGCGCAGAAAGGACGCCATTCGAGCTTTCGCTATAGTTCAGCTTTCCATCGCGGGACAGCACGCTGACTTCGTGTACCTCCGTATCCTCTTCAATCTCCACTTCCTCCCGCACAAGCTCGACGCGTAAAAAAAGGTCCGCTGGTTTGGCGGTTACGACTGAGAAACCGGATGCCTTCAAGTGAGCCGGCAGCCTCTCACTAAAATCCGATGACGCTTTCATGTCACTGGAGGGATCAACCATAACGGTTCGCGCCTCCGGGTACTTCTTGCGCAGCTCATCGCCCACGCTGTTGTGGGAAAGATCAAAGAGTTCGCTGTCTTCGCTTGTGCTGAGACTTGCACAGTAATCTATCTTTTCTGCCTTGTTTTTCGCAGTTACCTGCATATGCACAACTCCAAGGGTGAGGCGAGCAGGTTCCGTCTTGGCATTTACCGTTCCGGTAATGATCGTGTCGGCATCCATTTCTGTGTTTGTAACCTGGATTCCCGACTCTTCCACCTCCAGGTCGATAAAGGACCACAGCCGGTGCGCCAATTGTGCGTTGCCCGTGATATTGATGAACACTTTGGCTACTCTTTTCCCGTGCTTTTCCTCAGCCGGCGTCCGATCAGACCCTTGTCCCGCCGCAAGGCACACCACTGTCAGGTTCAGCAGCGTCCACACGGTAAGGCGGGTGATCCAATTCGTACTGCTCATTGCAACTCTCTTTCTCCGTCTGTACTCCATCGGCGCCCTTACCGGTTCTTGAAGTTTAAGCCCAGCCGCTTAAGGTCCAGGGCATTTTGCAGGGCCCCTTCTTTTGTGCTCCAGGGAGCGCTCTCCTCCCCGCCCGTTACATCATCGGGATCTACCCAGCACCAGCTTCCCGGCGGGACCGGACGGCCGATAAACTCTTTCCGTTTGCAGGGGTGTACATACGGCAGGATCCGCGCGCGCAACGCCGCATTGGCCGCATTGCTCTGCTCCCATTTCTGCTTGTGCACAGCCATTTCCGCTTGCGGCAGCAGCGGCTCAAGTCCGGACACGTCGAAGATGATTGTCTCCGCCACTTTCTGGTACGGGTGGTATTCAATATAAAACTTCTTGCTCGTTTCCAGCTTCGTGATCAGGCCCACCGGATCGGGAGAAAAAACCGCGCGATAGTCGGTCGATCTTCCCCATACCTGCCTGGCCGGGTCGCCATCGTCGAACTTGATCCGCACGCCCGCTCGCTCGTCATCCACCACTTCCTTGGTGGCAACGTAGGCATCAAGCTGCTTTCCCTTGAACCGGATCAGCAGCGTGCCGCCCACATCCCCCACGGCACTCGTGACGAGAGAGATCTCTTTGGTGTTGTCCATCACATTTGCCTTCTCGTCCTTGGTCCAGTTGCTGGCCGGCTTCTCCGGCGCCGGCGCTGCCTTGGTCTCGGCCGCTGCCGAGGGCTGCGGTTTGGGCGCGGACGCCGAGGAGCAGCCGATCGCACTCAATACCAATTGGGCCCCGGCAAATGAAACGAGTATTGCATGCATGCTCATGCGGGCCAGTCTGGCCGGCATAGTGGCTTTGAGCGATAGTTTGGGCCGGTAGGCAATAGGCATTTTGGTTGTGACCTCAATAGGATTGGCTACGAATTGCAATACATTAGCCTTGAGGGTTCTATTCGCGCAACATGAAATTGCAAGAGGGACGCGGTGCCGATCCTTGCTGCCCTATTCCGTATTTCCCCGACAAAAACTGAACCGCCGCAAAAAGTGGGACTCGGTTTGAAGCGTTCCCCTGAATTGCCAAAGTCGATTTGACGATTGAAACCAGCGCCGTTAGGCGCGACTGAGAATAGCCCGGCAGGAACTGCCGGGTTAGCATTCCCTGGAAATCCATAGTCCCGTTAGGGACGGATGAAGAACACCCTAAGCTGCGATACTTTTAACCACGCAGCGTGGAAGAGCACGGCTTCAGCCGTGCGAAAGTCAGTGGAGAGATAACCGCGCCCGAGCCAGCCCGCAGCCAGAGGCGAGGGCGACCCGAGGACGCAAGCTGAAAACGCATGAACTTCCCGTGGTGGATTTTGTCTTCCCGATCCGCGCTCATCCGCGTCCCTCCGGGGTAAGGTCTTTCCAAAGAACTCACCCGATCTCCTCCGCTTCCTCCGTTCATCCGTGTCTCAAAGGTCTTGCTTTCCGATCACCAGATCACCCGATCACCCGATCTCCCGATCACGCGCGATCTCCCGATTCTTCCTCAACTCCTCCACCACCCTCCTCAACTCAATCACCTCCACCGGACACTCCGGCCAGTTGTTGATCCAGCACACGATCCCATCGCACCCATCAATCGCATGCCCATGCGCCAGAAAATTTCTGCTCTCATACTCCAGCTCGTAATGAACACGCTGGCACTTGTTTGGCCCCACGATCCGCATCGCCTCCACGTCCGGAAATTCCGACTGCACATGAGTAATGCATAATCCCAGATCCGCGGCCACCGCCCCGAACACAAACAGCACGCCCTGTTCATTGACCGGCGCAAAGCTGAACGGCCAGAACATCGGCAGTCCGTATATCGGGCGATCATGCAGCACCTTCGGTTCGGTCATCCACTCGGTGGTCCTCGCCAACGTCCTCCCGACCTCCTTCTTCGGCCGATACTCCGCCGCAATCATGTCCAGCACGTCTTTCCACTGCACTTCCAGGTGCTGTTCCTCGATGTACGTGCGCATTCCCGCCGCCACCATCTTCCAGCCGTTGTATCTCCGCACCAGCGGACGAATGCTGTACTTCGCATTCAACTCGTATTCAGTGATGGTCGGCACCTTGCCCAGCTTCCGCGTCGTCTCCGCCCAGTCCTGGAACAGCGACTCCATGGTCACCAGATACCCGCATCCCTGGCGCTCCAGCCCGCAGGCAAACAACAACCTGCGGTAGCTGCCAAAGGTCTTGCGCAGGTCATTCTTGCTGACGTTGGTTTGTTTGTGAAATTCCGGCGCGCTCGGTGGATAGCCAAGTCTCTCGGCGCACTCCTTTGCCGCCGCGATGATTTCTTCTTTCGTCATGGTAGGTTCGATCTTGCGCATGGTTCACTCCAATAAAAAAAGCCACCCTCCGGTGGCTTTGAATTTGAATTTTTTAGAATTCCAAACTGCCGCTAAAAATGAAAAACCACCCAGACTGAGTGGCTCTAATCGGTAAGGGCTAGGAGCTAGAGGCTAGAGGCTAGAGGCTAGTAGCTGGCGGCTGATTTTAGGCACACCTTCTCCCCGCAAAGCGTCGACGTTCCGCGCACACCACAAACGTCGTCTTACGGGTGCTTGCTCGACGCTACGAGTGTCTTTCAGGATCGCCAGGTCCCCCGCCCGCGTGCATGCCGTTGCTCGCGAACAGGGTGCATATACCCCTCGGGCCCGCTGTACAGCGCCGCTTTTGGCGCTGGCTGGGTCGCCGGCAATCCAACCACCTCGGCCAGGGTGCAGGCCTTTGAGAGACAGACGCCGGAGCCGCTCCCGGCGTGTGGAAACCTTCCTGGGACCTGACCAGAAAAGCTGAACCACTGGCATTCTCAATTTGCCATATGTTTGCTTTTTTGTCAAGTGTAAAAGCGAATATTCTACAAAGAATTTGCCGCTCCGGCGCTGGCAGCCTTCAGTCAATACTGTCTCGGTCTGCTGTAGCTGAGCTGATTGCTGACGGCTGAGTGCTGATTGCTGGGTTTACTTGATCCTTCGCAGCTGCCTCCGGTTCAGCGCCGTCTCCACCGCCTCAATCAGCGCTTCCGGCCCTTCCTCCCCGGCCATGGCTGAGTCAAACTCGATCTTCAGGTCCTGCCATTTTCCCTTGGTAACTGCCACGATCGGCGCATTGGGGTTGCGCGCGCGGAACAGCTCCGTCATTTCCGTGAGGTTCTTCATCGACATGGAATAGGAAATCACCACGGCATCGAACGTCTCCTGCTCCAGCAGCCGGAACGCCTCTTTACGCGAGTCGGCCCGCGCCACCGCGAAACCCGCGTGGGCCAGGGCATAGCTCCGCAGCAGTGAGAGCTCCGCGTCCGCGCTCAACAGCAGCACCCTCTTACCCCGGTTTGGCTGCAGCGCTTCCCCACTGTGCCGCGCAAGCACGTATTCCCGGATCGTCGCCTCCAGAAACGCCTGGATGGTCGCTCCCACGCGGATCACCGCCGGGATCACCGAGCTCACATCGGCGCCCAGCAGGTTTTCCTGCACCACCTGCCCCACGGCGTCCTGCAGGATGCGCGCCTCGCGAATGATGGCCGGAATCGTGCAGCCCTGTTTGAACCGGGCCTTCCCATGGACCGTCGCCGCCTTCATGGCCGCATCGGAAAACTTGCCTCCGCGGCACCGTTCCATGATCTCGTCGATCAGATTCGGCAGATAATCCGCCAGCTCCGCGTCGGTGAGCCCGGCTTCTCCGATCACCGGATCTTCTTTCGCCGCGGCCAGCCATTGCCGTACGATCTCCCGCTTGTTCTGCTCCAGGATCTGGCCCAGCGGCTTGGCCTCCAGCCCCTGGGTTTGCGCCCGCGGCAGGCTCAGCTTCTGCCGGATCTTGCCCACCAGCATCTCCACGTCCGCCGGCTTCACCAGGTAGTCATCCACCTGCTGGCGGATCGCTTCCAGCGCCGTTTCGAACGCCGGATATCCGGTCAGGATAAAGGTGGTGGCCTCAGGCTGGGTGCGGCGCATCGCGCTGACCACCGTGAAGCCATCACCCGGCTGGCCGATGTTCAGGTCGGAAATAAGGACATCGAACTTGCAGTTGGTGATAAGCGCCAGCGCTTCAGGGACTGAGGCCGCGGCCGTAACCTCAAAGCCAAACCCGCTGAGGATAGCGGGCAGGGTGATGCGAATCCCTTCCTCATCGTCCACAAACAGAATGCGCGTCGGCCCATCCATAGTTCACTTGGATGTGGGCAGGCATTCCGCCGGTTACTCAGAAAATGGCGATCGGCGCAAGAAAATCCAGCATGCGCTCTTTGATGTCCGCGACCTTCTCTTCGATCGCGCCGAACTGCTTGCCGTTCCCCTTTTCCGGCGGCTCTGTGTCCTGGAGCACAATCCATTCGTCCAGGAATTTCTTTGCCTGCTCGCGGACGTGCTTTGGCTGTTTCTCGTCCTGCCACATCTTCTTGCACATGAGCGCCAGAATGATCGCGTCCACTCGTTCCAGGTTCTCTCTGCCGATTAACATGCTTGGGATTCTACCTTTTTGGGGCTAAAAGCAAAACCTTGCAAAGTGGAGGAAAGGAGGAAGCGGAGAACTTGGGTGGATCAGATTGCTGCCGAATAGTCCCTGTGTTCGTTGGATTTTCAGATCACCCGATCACCAGATCACCCGATCTCCCGATGGCCCGAGCCCCCTGCACGAGTGCGGAACAGCGCCTTACTGCGGGCGGAAATCGCGGGCGGTTTGGAGCGGAGCGACAGAAATTAATCCGGGCGGTTCCGCGCTGAGGCCGAAAACGCGCCGAAGCGCGTGTATCAGGAGCAAAAAAAATCTCATGCGGGCGGAAATCGCGGGCGGTTTGGAGCGGAGCGACAGAAATATCAGATGACTACGGTTTCCTGATATTCCCCGAACACCCGCCGCAGCGCATCGGAAATCTCGCCCACCGTACCGTAGCTCTCGACCGCATGAATAATGTGCGGCATCAGGTTCGCCCCGCCGCGCGCGGCCTCTTCCACGCCGCGGATCGCCGCCTCCCACGCACTCTTGTCGCGCCGCTGGCGCAGCGCGCGCACCCGCTCCACCTGCCGCGCCTCCAGCGCTTCGTCGATGCGCTGAATCGGGATCGCCTTCGTCTGCTCCGTCGGGAACCGGTTCACACCCACCACCACATTCTCCTCCCGGTCCACGCCCTGCTGGAATTCGTACGCGGCGTTCTGGATTTCCTGCTGCACGTATCCCAGCTCGATCGCGCGCAGCGTTCCGCCCATAGCGTCCATCTTCTCCAGATACAGCCCCGCGCGCTGCTCGATCTCATTCGTCAGCGACTCGATGTAATACGAGCCGGCGAGAGGATCAATCGTGTTCGGCACGCCCGTCTCATAGCCGATGATCTGCTGCGTGCGCAGCGCGATCCGCGCCGCATCTTCCGTGGGCAGCCCCAGCGCCTCGTCAAAGCTGTTGGTATGCAGTGACTGCGTTCCGCCCAGCACCGCCGCCAGCGCCTGCACGGCCGTACGCACAATGTTGTTCTCCGGCTGCTGCGCCGTCAGCGTCGATCCGGCGGTCTGGGTGTGAAACCGCAGCATCTGCGAGCGCGGGTTCTTCGCGCTGAAGCGCTCCTTCATCAGGCGCGCCCACATGCGCCGCGCCGCGCGGAACTTGGCCACCTCTTCCAGAAAATTGTTATGCGCGTTGAAGAAGAATGAGAGCCGCGGAGCGAACTTGTCCACGTCCAGACCCGCCCCGGTAGCGGCCTCGACGTAGGCGATCGCGTTGGCCAGCGTGAACGCCACTTCCTGCACTGCGGTGCAGCCGGCCTCGCGCATGTGATAGCCGGAGATCGAAATCGGGTTCCACTCCGGGACATGCTCGTTGGCGTAGGCAAACATGTCCGTAATAATGCGCAGCGCCTGCCGCGGCGGATAGATGTACGTTCCGCGCGCTATGTATTCCTTTAAAATGTCGTTCTGCACCGTGCCGCTCAGCTTGGGCACCTCGGCTCCGCTGCGTTTGGCCACGGCAATGTAGAACGCCAGCAGGATCGCCGCGCTGGCATTGATGGTCATCGATGTGGAGATCTTCTCCAGGTTGATGCCGGCGAAGAGCCGCTCCATGTCTTCGATGGAGTCGATCGCGACTCCGACTTTCCCCACCTCCCCGACCGCCATGGCGTGATCGGAGTCCATGCCGATCTGCGTCGGCAGATCGAACGCCACCGAAAGTCCCGTCGTTCCGTGCGCGAGCAGGTATTTGTAGCGCTTGTTCGATTCTTCGGCGTCGCCCATGCCGGCGTACTGGCGCATGGTCCAGAGCCGGCCGCGATACATCGTGGTCTGCACGCCGCGCGTGAAGGGGAACTCGCCGGGATAGCCGGCGTCGCGGCCGTACTCCCAGCCTTCCAGATCGTCCGGAGTGTAGAGCGGCTTGGCGTCAATCTTTCTCAGCTGGCCGCTGGCAACCGGGGTCCCCGGACCGCGCCGGTCTTGCGCGGGCTGGGGTGGGATATCGCGTTCGATTTTGAGATCGTCTGGCATGGTGACCTATCTGGCACGTCGCACCGTGTGCAAACTCGCTCCATCGATATAAGCAGCGAGCCCGACTTGCGCGGCGAGTTGCTTGCCTCAAGCGCACAAGAGACTTTGTCGTGCAAGGCGCGCCGGCGGTCTGGAGCGAAGCGACAGGATCCAAGACACGTAGCATGCTACAGTCTCGGGATGAAAATAGGTGATCGCGGTCACAGCCGCTACTTCTTCTTGCCCTGGACCGTCCGTCTGGCCTTGATAAACGAGTGCAGCGTGAAATACGCGCAAACCACGGTGAGCGTCCCGACCAGGAATAGCCGCTTCGTGTTCAGGTCATGCTTGTGGTAGTGCCTGACCAGGTCGGAAGCCCCCAACACGGTAAAAAGAACAAAGACAAGCCCGGTCGCCTGCAGCCAGAAAGCATAGGCCGTGCGGCCAATCGCGACTACAAAGGACTTGCTGCCTACAAACACCGCGTTCAGAAACCGGTCTTTCTTTACAACGGTTTGCAGGGCATTTTTGACGTTGGAAATTTCGGCCATTGGGCCTATTGTAGCCTGAAAATCGGCGTATGCTTTCCCTTTAAATAAAACGGAAGTTTCCCTGCACGCATCCAATAGAACCAGAGGAGTTTTCCGTGAATGCTCGCTTAAAACAACTGATGAAGGACCTGGGCGAAGCCATCAACGGTTCGCTTTCCGAGTCCGAGCAGATAGCCCAGGTGATCGCCAGGATCAAAGAAGAAGGGTTTGACATCTTCCTGGTGCTGGAAGCCACGGTCGGTTTCAACCGCCGGGACGAAGATGCGGTGCAGCCCTCGCCCGAACTGGTCAGCTCGCGCCGCAAGAACGGCGATCCGGAATTCAGCATCAACGCCCACGATGTGCGTTTCCTCAAGTCTCTGCGCATCAGCGTGGACGACGCAGCCTGATCGAAACTCCTCTGCTTACGCGACATCCCCGGCGCCTAAAACGCCGGGATTGTTTTTTTGTCAGGAAATCGGGCCCAGCGCCGTCCTGACCTGCCCACATTTTTTCTGTTAGCATAAAAAGTTCTTGCGGCCCATGGGAGCGCGCTGTCGAGTGCAACGCGATTCTTCTGATTTGTATCACTGTTGCTTATGAAAGATACGCTTGGAGTATTGCTGGCCGGCGGCGCCGGTGAACGCCTGTACCCGCTCACCCGCGACCGCGCCAAGCCCGCCGTGACCTTCGGCGGCAACTACCGCATCATTGACGTCACGCTCTCCAACTGCATCAACTCTGACCTGCGCAAGGTCTACATTCTCACGCAGTACAAGGCGCTTTCACTCAACCGCCACATCCGCGAAGGCTGGAGCTCGGTGGTGGCCCGGGAGCTGGGCGAGTTCATCGAGATCCTGCCGCCCATGAAACGCGTCAGCGAAAACTGGTATCTCGGCACCGCCGACGCGGTGTATCAGAACATCTACTCCATCGGTTCCGAGCAGTCCAAATACGTCCTCATTCTCTCTGGTGACCACATTTACAAGATGAATTACCAGCTGATGATGGACCACCATGGTGAGACCGGCGCTGACGTGACGCTGGCCACCATTCTCATTGACCCCAGCGAGACGCGCCATTTCGGCGTGATGGAGATCGACCGCACCGGCCGCATCACCGGCTTCGAGGAGAAGCCCCGGGTCACCAAACTGCGCTCGCCTTACAACCCTGACATGGTTTCCGGCTCCATGGGCGTCTACATTTTCAATACTGATGTGCTGCTGCCGGTCCTGCTTAAGGACGCCGAGGATCCCAGCTCGTCGCACGACTTCGGCAAAGACATCCTGCCCCGCATCCTCGACCAGTACAAGATTTACGCCTACAACTTCATCGACGAAAACATGAAGGAAGCGCAGTACTGGCGCGACGTGGGCACGCTGGAGGCCTACTACGAAGCCAACATGGACCTGGTTTCAGTCTCACCGGTCTTCAATCTATATGACAAGCACTGGCCTATTCGCACCCACCAGCGCCAGTATCCGCCGGCAAAATTCGTGTTCGGCGAGCCCGGCCGCACCGGCACGGCGATTGATTCCATCGTCTGCCCCGGCAGCATCCTCTCTGGAGGCTCGGTGCGGAGATGCGTGCTCTCCCCTGACGTGCGTGTGAACTCTTACACCTCCGTGGAAGACAGCATTATCTTCTCCCACGTCAACATCGGCCGGCACTGCCGCATCCGCCGCGCCATCATCGACCGCGACGTCCATATTCCCGAGGGAACCGTGATCGGCTTTGACCCCGAGCAGGACGCGAAAAACTACGTCGTCACCGACTCCGGCATCACCGTCGTGACGCGCGATTACTCGCTGTTCGAAAGCCCCGTGGCAGTGGATTACTTTACCAGCGAATAGGCTCACCGCCCACTTCTCTCCACCTGAAGCACCCCACCAAATGATCGTTCACCATGCCCACGGCCTGCATGAACGCATAACAAATGGTCGGCCCCACGAACCTGAAGCCGCGCTTGAGCAGGTCTTTGCTCATCGCGTCTGACTCCAGCGTGCGCGCTGCAAGCTGCTTCATCGAGGTGATGCGGTTGATCTTGGGCTTGCCGTCGACGAAGCGCCAGATGTAAGCGTCGAAGCTGCCGAACTCCTTCTGCACTGCCAGAAACGCCCGCGCGTTCTCAATCGCCGAAGCGACCTTCAGCCGGTTGCGCACGATGCCCTCGTTTTTCAGCAGCTCGCGCACTTTCTTTGCGTCGTACTTCGCCACTCGCGCGGGATTGAAGCCGCTGAACGCCTTGCGGTAGGCCGCGCGCTTGTTGAGGATAGTGGACCAGCTCAGCCCGGCCTGCGCTCCCTCCAGGACCAGGAACTCAAACAGCACGCGGTCATCGTGCTGGGGCACGCCCCATTCGCGATCGTGGTATTCGATCATGGCCGGCGTGGTGGCCCAGTGGCAGCGGGTCAACTCAGACAAGAGAACACCTCACGGAATCAGTGTTGACCAGTATACAAATCGCGGGACCATCGGCTTTCCCAGCGTCCTTTTGCCCTGAAAATCAGGTAAATCAACTACGGGCGAAAATGCCCGTCTAACGTAACATTTCCGGTGTCTAAGGGTTGAGGTACACTCATTGATATCTATGCAATCTTTGAAGTCTTTATTGGCAAGTGTGTTTTTATGCCTTCTGGCCGTCGCGGCCGTGCAGGCACAGGAAGGCGCGGCGCGCGGATCGGCTGATCCGGTCCTGCTGCGCACCATGCAGCAGGAGCTTGACCGCGCCATGTCGTCGCTCAGCAAGGCCGATCCCGCGCCTTACTTCATCAGCTATTCCGTCAACGAAGAGTCGGGCGTGGTGATCATGGGCAGCCAGGGCGCGCTGGTGGCCAACATCAAGCGCCACGACCGCAGCGCTGATATTTCCGTCCGCGTCGGCAGCCGCGACCTCGACAATACCCACGGCGAGAACCGCTTTAATGCCATCACCACGGCTTCCCTGCCGCTCGACGACAGGCCGGACGCCATCGCGCGCGTGCTCTGGCTGAACACTGACCGCATGTACAAGAAGGCCGCGCAGGGCTACCTGGAAGTGAAGACCAACACCAAGGTGCGCGCGGAGGAGGAAGATTCGTCGCCGGATTTCTCAGTGGAGAAGCCGCAGATATTCACCGGCAAGGACGTTGCATCTCCGAAGTTCGACCAGCATGAATGGGAAGAGCGCATCCGCCGCTACTCCGCCATCTTCTCCAAGTATCCTGACATTGAGAACTCCACTGTCGTGCTGCTGGTGCAGGATTCCACGCGCTACTTCGTTTCCAGCGAAGGCTCGCGCCTGGTGGACTCCCGGCCCTTGATCCGCGTCCTGGCCCTGGGCAACACGCGCTCTGCAGATGGCATGGAACTCGCGCGCTCCGAAACATTCGACGCGTCATCGTTTGACAAACTCTCCTCGGAGCAGGTGATCATCGCGAAGATCGAGAAGATCGCGCAGGACCTGCAGAAGCTGAAAAAAGCGCCGGTGGTGGAGCCCTTCAATGGGCCGGCTCTGCTCTCCGGCCGCGCCGCCGCCGTTTT
>DASTJB010000316.1:0-4980 GCA_035717005.1 Candidatus Angelobacter sp. | reverse complement strand
GGTAACTACCATCGCCGAAATCGGCCGGCATGAGGGCCAGCCCGTCACTGTACGCGGCTGGCTGTACAACAAACGCGAGAGCGGCAAGCTGATCTTTCCTATCTTTCGCGACGGCACCGGCGTGATCCAGGGCGTGGCGCCCAAGAACCAGGTGTCACCAGAAGTTTTTGAGACGCTGCATACGCTGACCGACGAGTCGAGCGTGATCGTCACCGGCAAGGTGCGCGCCGACAAGCGGGCGCCCGGCGGATATGAGCTCGACGTGAGCGATGTGAAGGTGGTGCAGCGCGTGCCCGAAGATGACCCGTTTCCGATCGCCCGGAAAGAGCACGGTATCGACTTCCTGATGGAGAACCGTCATCTGTGGGTGCGGACGCCGCGGCAGGCGGCGGTGCTGCGCGTGCGCGCAGAAATTATCCGGGCAGCGCGCAATTTCTTTGACGATCGCGGCTTCACCCTGACGGATCCCCCGATCCTCACGCCGGCCGCCTGCGAAGGCACCAGCACGCTTTTTGAAGTCGATTATTTTGACGACCAGGCATACCTGACGCAGTCGGGACAGCTCTACATTGAAGCCACGGCCATGGCGCTGGGAAAGGTGTACTCGTTCGGGCCGACCTTCCGCGCGGAAAAATCGAAGACGCGCCGCCACCTGACGGAGTTCTGGATGGTCGAGCCTGAGGTCGCCTACGCGGAGCTGGACGACATCATGCAGCTGGCCGAGGAGTTCATCAGCCACATCGTGCAGAGCGCGGTGACGAACCGCAAGGCCGATCTGGAAACGATTGGGCGCGATTTGAGCAAGCTGGCCAACATCAAACCGCCGTTCCCGCGAATCAGTTACGACGATGCGGTCAAGATGTTGCAGGAAGGCCACGCCAAGGGAGAGGTCGAGACGAAGTTCGAATGGGGCGGGGATTTTGGTTCGCCCGACGAGACATATATTTCATCGCAATTTGATAAGCCGGTGATGGTGCATCGTTACCCGGCGCAGGTGAAGGCGTTTTACATGGAGCCGGACCCGCAGCGTCCGGAGCTGGCGCTGGCGGTGGATGTGCTGGCGCCGGAGGGTTACGGGGAGATCATCGGCGGGTCACAGCGCATTGGCGATTACCAGCATTTGCTGAAGCGCATACATGAGCACGGTCTGCCGGAAGAGGCATTCAAGTGGTATCTCGATTTGCGGAAGTACGGCGGCGTGCCGCACGCCGGGTTTGGCATGGGCATCGAGCGGGCCGTGGCATGGGTGTGCGGCCTGGAGCACGTGCGGGAGACGATTCCATTTGCGCGGACACTCACTCGCATCTATCCATAGATTGGAAAACTATGACTCCGGAACTGACAACAACCGCGCCTGTGGCGACCAGGAACGAGCCGGCGAAGCAGCCGGTGGTGGCGGACAACATTGTGGCCAAGAGGATCAGGATCCTGGGCGTGCCGCTGGACCTGGGACAGTCGCGCCGCGGCGTGGACATGGGGCCTTCGGCCGTGCGCGTCGCGGGACTCGAGGCGCGATTGGAAGCGCTGGGCCACGTGGTGGAAGACGGCGGCAATATCGCCGTCGCCATCGCGGAGACAAAGAAGTCAGGCGATCCGCACGCCAAATATCTAAAAGAAATTACGGCTACGTGCACCAAGCACGCCGAAACCGTTTTCAAAACGCTTGAGGCAGGCAAATTTCCTCTGGTGCTGGGCGGAGATCACTCGGTCGCAGCCGGCACAATGGCCGGCGTGGCGGAATTCTTCCGCCAGCAGCGCCGCGTGCAGGAGCAGAAGATCGGCTTGATCTGGATTGACGCGCATGCCGACATTAACACGCCGGAGACCTCGCCCAGCGGCAACGTGCATGGCATGCCGCTGGCGGCCATCATGGGCCTGGGGCCGGCGGAGCTGGCCGATATCTATGGCTTCCGGCCCAAGGTGCACGCGGAAAACTGCGTGCTGGTGGGCATACGCGACGTGGATGCGCGCGAAAAAGAAAACATCAAGCATGCCGGCATCGAAGTTTATACGATGCGCGACATCGACGAGCGCGGGATGCGCACCGTAATTGAAGAAGCGTTGCGCGTGGCCGGGCGCGGCACCGCGGGCTATCACGTTTCGCTCGATATGGACTGGATCGATCCCGAAGATGCGCCCGGCGTGGGCACGCCGGTGCGCGGCGGAGCCAGCTATCGCGAGGCGCACCTGGCCATGGAGATCATCGCCGACCACGGACGCATGACCAGCTTCGAGATCGTTGAGGTCAACCCGGTGATCGACGAGCACAACCGCACGGCGGACCTGGCGGTGGAGCTGGCGCTGTCAGCGTTCGGAAAGAAAATTCTGTGAGGGCAGTAGTTAGTATTTAGTACTTAGCAGTTAGCTTTCCCTGGCAGGCCCCGGTCAGTTTTGGAGCGCCAATACAGTTCGGGACTTACGGCTAAATACTCATTACTAAGTACTAAGTACTGCCGGAGGCATCATGCGTAAGGCGCGGGTTGTTTCGTTCATATTGCTTTCTTTTTCGATCCTGTCTTTGTGTTCCGCCCAGGACGACCAGCCCAAGCGCGCACCGTCCACGGCGCAGGAGCGGCAGCGTTTCCTGGCGCTGACGCGCAAGCTGGAACAGTCGCCGCTGGATAAGAGCTTGTACGAAGAAAAGAAATGGGCCAAGCAATGGCTGGAGGACATTCCGGACATCAACGTGATTATCTGCGCGCCGCTTCTGTTCGGAGGGGATTTCCTCCGCGAACAGAACAAATACACGCCGCAGCTTTCCTATCAGGCCACCTTCGCCGAGGCAGCGTATATCATCGAGCACCCGGACAAGAAGGGTGACACAACGGCGCAGTACATTGCCGGGGTGGAGAGCTCTCTCAAGGCCTACAGCGCGATCCTGAAGACCGATGCCACGGCCAGGTCCAAGGCGCTGGACGATCTTCTGGACAAGCAGAAGCAGGGCAAGCTGGCGGATTTTGTCCGCGACTCCAGCAAGGAGTGCGAAGACAAGAAGGAAGGAATCTGAGTAGCAGCAATCAGCAGTCAGCAATCAGCAGTCGGCAATCAGCCACTGAACCAGCGATTAGCAAGTAGCAATTGGCAATTAGCACAGCTAAAGCCGCTCTCCAAAGCAGCATCAAAGTCATCGATGGTTAGGGTCAGCCTAATTCTCGATCGAAATTTGCGCGAGCTAATGCTATTTGCCAATTGCCAATTGCGGGTTTCGGGGCTGAGTGCTGATTGCTGAGTGCTGAGTGCTGCTTTACTCTATTCCAGATGAAAAAACTCCGGGTCGGCATTCTTTTTGGCGGCCGCAGTGGCGAGCATGAGGTTTCTCTGCTTTCGGCTGCATCGGTCCTGAACGCAATCGATAAAGATAAATATGAAGTAGTGCCGATCGGCATCACCAAGGAAGGCCGCTGGCTCACTGACGCGCACGCGGAGCGCCTGTTGCGCGGTGAAGCACACCGGGAAGAAGGCCGCCATTTGCGCGCCGGCGATCCGCAGACCACGCCGGGCGCCGCCGTGCTCGCCAAGGGCGAAGCCGTGATCGTTCCACCGTTTCCGCAAGCGCACGGGCTGGTGCCGTTTGAGAGCGCCGCGCCGGCGATGCACAATGCCATCGACGTGGACGTAATCTTTCCCGTGCTGCACGGGACCTTCGGTGAAGACGGCACCATCCAGGGTCTGCTGGAGCTGGCGGACATTCCTTACGTCGGCGCGGGCGTGCTCGGCTCCGCCGCCGGCATGGACAAGGACATCATGAAGCATCTCTTCGCCGGCGCCGGCCTGCCGATGGTGAAGCATGTGACAATCCTGCGCAGCCAGTGGGAAAGCGAGCCGAAGAAGGTCACCAAGCTGGTGGAGAGCAAGCTGAAGTATCCCGTGTTTGTGAAGCCGGCGAACCTGGGATCGTCAGTGGGAATCTCCAAGGCGCACGATCGCAAGGAGCTGGGCCCGGCCATTGAGACGGCGGCAGGCTACGACCGCAAGATCGTGATTGAGGAGGGCGTGGGCGGGAAAAAGCGCAAGGCAAGGGAGCTGGAATGCGCGGTGCTCGGCAACGATGATCCGCGGGCTTCGGTGGTGGGCGAAATCATTCCCGGCGCGGAGTTCTACGATTACAACGCCAAGTACATCGACGAGGGTTCGCGGCCGGTGATCCCTGCCAAAATCAGCAAAAAACAGATGAAGCAGGTGCAAGAGATGGCGGTCCGGGCGTTCAAAGCAGTGGATTGCTCCGGTTTGGCGCGCGTGGATTTCCTGATGGAGCCGGAAAATGGAAAGATCTACATCAATGAGATCAATACCATGCCCGGGTTTACCTCCATCAGCATGTATCCCAAGATGTGGGCGGCTTCCGGGTTGGGATATCCGGAGCTGATTGACCGGCTGATTCAGCTGGGTCTGGAGCGGCACGCGGAGAAGAAGAAGAACCGGTACAGCAGAAGTTAGTTTGAATGTCATGCCCGGCGGTTGTGACCGTCGACATGATTGAGCACGCATGGCGATTTGCCACAGAACGATGTTTACCGCAGCACTGGCTTTACTACTCGCCGCCAGCGGAAACGGCCAAAGCCAAAGCGACGACCCGCAGTTTGCCATAGTGGAAGGCGCGGTCATCAACGCGCAGAACAGCCGCACCATTCCCCGCGCCAGCGTGATGCTTCAGGGCATGCACGGCGCAGGCAGCAGGTCTGCCCGGGCCGACGGCAACGGGCATTTTCTCTTTCAGCATGTTGAGCCGGGCCAGTACAAGCTGATGGCAGAGCGCCAGGGCTACTATTCCGACGAGAGCCGGCGCGATTACCAGCCGATGTTCGAACTTGCCGCCGGACAATATCTGAAAAATATCCCTGTGCGTCTGATGCCGACCGCGGCCATCAGCGGCGAGATCGTCGACGAGTTCAACGATTACCTGCAAAACGTGGAGGTCACGCTGCTGGCGAGCGAGACGCGCCTGGGACAAATGTTTTTGCGGCCTGCGGCCAAGAGCGT
>DASTJB010000315.1:0-2533 GCA_035717005.1 Candidatus Angelobacter sp. | reverse complement strand
AAAGATTGACGGCCAGCCCGCAGAGCATGCCGATAATGGCCCCGGCCTGCGAAGCGCGCTTCGTCAGCAGCCCCAAAAGAAAGACGCCCAGCAGCCCGCCATAGGCAACGGAGGCAATGCTGAGGCCTTTTTCCAGCACGCTGCCGCCGTAGCGCGAGGCCAGCGCCAACGCGAACAGCACGATGCCCCAAACGATGGTTGCGCCGCGAGAGAGCGCGAGCCGCTTCTGGTCAGAGGTTTCCGGACGCCGGCGCAGGTAGAAATCGACCATGCTGGTGGAGGAGAGTGAATTCAGCGCGGCGCTCAGGTTCGACATGGCCGCGGCGAGAATGGCGGCAATCAGCAGACCGCAGATGCCGCGCGGCATGTAATCGACGATAAACGTCGGGAAAATGTTGTCAGTCTTGGCGAAAGATGCGGGGACCGCGTGGCTGCGATAAAAAACCCACAACGCCGCGCCCATCAACAGGAAAAGCGCGAACTGCACAAGCACGATGACACCGCTGGAAACCAGCGCGATCTGCGAGTCGCGGCGGTTGCGTGCCGCCAGCAGGCGCTGCACCAGGAGTTGGTCAGTGCCATGCGTGGCCGTGGTGAGAAACATGCCGCCGATGAACCCGCCCCAGAAGGTGAACGGATTGGAGAAGTTCAAGGCGAAATCGGTAACGCGCAGCTTGCCCGCGGCCGCGGCGGCCGAGTGGATTGCCGGCCAGCCGCCGGGAACAAGATGAAGCAGCACGAAAAAGCCGACGACCGTTCCGCTCACGTAGATGAAAAGCTGCACCACGTCCGTCCAGATGACCGCGGCCAAGCCTCCTTCAAAGGTGTAAATCAGCGTGAGGGCCAGCACGATCGCCACCGAAGCGACCTCGCCCGTTCCCAGCACAATGCCGACCACGATCGCGACCGCCCACACGCGCACGCCCTCAGCCGCAGCGCGCGTGATGAGAAAGACGGCAGCGGTGATCTTGTGCAGCGCCGGCCCGAACCGGCGATCGATGAGCTGGTAGGCGGTGAACATCTCGCCGCGAAAATATTGCGGGACAAAAACCAAACTGAGGAAGATGCGCCCAACCAGATATCCGAAAACGACCTGAAGAAATCCGAAGTTGCCGCCGTAGGCAATGCCCGGCGTGCCAATCACGGTGAGAGTGCTGGTTTCGGCGGCGACGATAGAGAGCGCGATGGCCCACCACGGAATATTGCGGTCGGCGAGGAAATAATCGCGCAGGGACCTTTGTGACTTGCGAAACCTTAGTCCAAAGAGTGTAATCCCGATGAGATAAACGACGATTATGCTTGCGTCGACGGGTTGCAGTCGCATAGATGGATGAGAGAAGCGGGTCCGGTTGCGAACAAATGTTCATCGCTTCGCGATGACGTCTGCCTAAAGGCCCGCGATTCGCACGCGAATCCCTAGACGCTGACACTTCCATTGGGTCAGCTTTTCTGACCCAATGTCATTATTCGGGTAAAAATCGTACAAAGCAAAATTAAAAATTGTGGGAAGATGAGTGAAGTTCAATCATGCCACTGTACCTTGGGATCGATGCGGGGGGGACCAAGACAGACTGCGCGGTGAGCAACGGCGCGGAGCTGCTGGGCCAGGCCACAGGTGCAAGCGCCAAACTGGCGCGCGTGGGCAGGGAAAAAGGACGAGAGAACCTGCAGTCAGTCATGCGCCAGGCTTGTGACGTTGCCAGGATCACTCCCACCAACATCCAGCATGTCTGCATCGGCATGGCGGGCGCTTCGCTGGCTGAAGCCGTGAACTGGGCGCAGCAGACCATCCGCGAGCTGATTCCCGACTCCACCATCTATGTCGCCGGCGACCACGTGATCGCGCACCGGGCGGCGTTTGGCACCTCGCCGGGCGTGCTGGTGATCTCCGGCACCGGGTCCATCGCCTTCGGACGCAATCAGGCGGGCGAGACGGCGCGTGCCGGCGGCTGGGGGCCGAGCGTATCCGATGAAGGTTCGGCTTTCTGGGTGGGACGGGAGGCCGTGGCCGGGGCGCTGCGCTCGTTCGATTCGGGCAAGAGCAATGGTTTGCTCTCAACCATCGCGGACTGCTGGAAGATTGCGCCGGAAGAGGTGATCCGCATGGCGAACGCCTCTGAGCTGCGCTTTCCGGAACTGGCGGGCACCATTGTTGAGGCGGCTGAGCGGGGCGATACGGAGGCGCGCGACATTGCCGACCGCGCCGGCAAAGCGCTGGCCAGGCTGGGCAGCGCGGTGATCAACCGGCTGTGGCCGCAGGGCGGAATCGTGCCGGTGGCGCTCTCCGGCGGCGTGTTGCAGGGTTCGGCGCTGGTGCGCCAGGCGTTCAAAGACGAGATGAAAATTCAACAGCCACAAGCGGCCGTAAGCTTTGCCTATGTGCGCCCGGTGCTGGGCGCGCTGGAAATTGCGGCCCAACGCGGAGTTCGGAGATGAACGAGACAGAAGAAAAAGAAGGACGGCAGGAAGCGCCGGAACAGCCGGAGCCTCCGCGGGTACGCAACGGAGCTTCGACGCGAAAATTAACTCTGCC
>DASTJB010000314.1:0-2905 GCA_035717005.1 Candidatus Angelobacter sp. | reverse complement strand
CCCATTATGAAGCGCACGAAAAGTCGGTCATGCACGCCCATCCCGACCTGGTTGCCGTATTCCTCACGGACGGCAAGGTGAAGTTCAGCTATCCCGACGGCAAGACCGAGGAGCGCGAGATCAAAGCCGGCGACGCAATGTTCACCCCGGCAACCGTGCATCTCCCGGAAAACATCGGCGATAAGGCCTTCGACGTAATTCTGGTTGAGTTCAAGGGCAAAGCGCCCGCCAAGCCAGCAGCGAAAGCGGCAGCCAAGCCAGCGCCGAAGGCTGAGGGTAAGAAGTAGGGTCGGTTACGAGCTTTCATCATGGCGCTCCAGCCCAGCCGGAGCGCCATTTGCACCTTAAGCAGCACAAATGGCACAATAAATACCGTCCTTCCAGCAGCTTGACCGGCACTAATTTATCGAGTCGCCTCGCTTCTGAAGGTCATCAATACCAGTAAGGCTGCGGGCTTCAACAACCCCGTGGATCGGGCGTTCTTTGATTCGAGGGCTTCGCGGTAAACCGCTCCGCCCTCGCCAATTGCTCGCGCAATCCGGCGCTCGCATTGGCTCACCTAACGCAGTGGACCCACTGGAGCCTGTGGATGCTTTCAACATCTCCGTTCCGGACAACCAAGAGTTGCGGGACTGAAGGCGGAAAAATATGTCGATTGCGGTTGCTCCTCAGGAAGAGCGGGGCGTCAGTTGCTCGCTCGATAACTATCTCGTACTTCCTGACCACACCATGGACGCGCGCATTGCTGCGGCGCGTCGCGAACTCGGCTCCCGGGCTGTGCTTCTTGGCCACCATTACCAGCGCGACGAGGTTATTCGCTTCGCTGATTTTCGCGGCGACTCCTACAAACTCGCCCAGGAAGCCGCGCGGACTAGTGCGGAGTACATCGTCTTCTGCGGCGTGCATTTCATGGCGGAAAGCGCCGACATCCTGGCCCATGCCGGGCAGCAGGTGACTCTGCCCGACCTTAACGCCGGATGCTCGATGGCCGACATGGCTGAGATCGGGCAGGTGGAAGCCTGCTGGGAACAGCTGGTCTCGCTGGGTCTGACCGATGAGGGAGGCCGCGGCATCACTCCGCTGACCTACATGAATTCAACGGCGGCGATCAAGGCCTTCTGCGGCGAGCGTGGCGGTCTGGTCTGCACTTCGTCGAATGCCCCGGCGGCTTTCAAATGGGCGTTTGCGGGCAATGAGAAGATTCTCTTCCTTCCTGACCAGCATCTCGGCCGCAATACCGCGTTCGCCATGGGTATTCCTCTGGACGAGTGCGTGGTGTGGGACCCGTTCATGATTATGGGCGGGGTTTCGCCGGAAAGGCTTCGCCGGGCGAAGGTGATCCTGTGGAAGGGGCATTGCTCCGTGCATCAGCGCTTCCTGCCTGAGCATGTGGACAAGGTTCGCGCCCGCTATCCCGATATCAAGGTCATCGTTCACCCCGAATGCCGCTGGGAGGTCTGCCAGAAAGCCGACGGAATCGGCTCAACCGAGCGCCTGATCAAGATGATTGCTGAGGCGCCGGTGGGCACTAAGTTTGCCGTAGGTACGGAAATCCACCTGGTCAACCGCATGGGCAGGGAGTTTGCCAAAGACGGTAAAATGGTGATCACCCTCGACGAATCAGGCTGCCTTTGCACCACCATGTTCCGGATTTCGCCGCAGCACCTGTGCTGGGCGCTGGAAAACCTGGTGGAAGGCAACGTGGTGAACCGGATTCAGGTACCGGGCGAGGTAAAGCACTGGGCGCGCGTGGCGCTGGACAGAATGCTGGAAGTCCATTAGAAGCACTCCTGACCAACAATGGCGAAACAGAAAACATTCACGTACGAAGAAGCCACAACGCTGCTTCCCGTGCTCCGGACGCTGCTCAAGCGTGCCATGGCGGGCAAGCGGCTCATTGAGACCGTCGAAAAGGAATTTCAGGATTTGCGGCACCGCATTCTGCTGAGCGGCGGGTTGTGTGTCGACGTGCCGGCGGTGGCGCGGCGCCGCGCCGAGCGCGACAAGGCGCTGCAGGAGATCAAAGACGCTCTGGCGGAGATCGAAGCCATCGGCGTGCAGGTAAAAGATCTCGATATCGGACTGCTGGATTTTCCCTGCGTCGTCGGTGACGAGATCGTTCTGCTGTGCTGGAAGTACGGCGAAGACAAGATCGGCTTCTGGCACGGTCTGGAAGAGGGCTTCCGCGGCCGCAAACCCATCGACGAGCGCATCCTGCGGGGCAAGAAGAAAGAAAAGCCGAGCTGATCAATCGCACCCCGCCGCAAGCCATGCCTGCCATCTTCTCGAAACGACGCCACTGGAAACACGGTCTTCTCATCGGCCTGATCATCGGCGCGGCTGCGGTCGCCGGAACTGGTCTTTTTCTTTCGCGCCGTAAACAACCCGAACCCATTCCTGACCACCCGCGTCTCGCGCCCGGAATTGTCATGCAGGACGTTCGCTTCTTCAGCCCGGCGTTGAAAAGAGACATGGTCTATCGCGCGTTCATGCCGGCGAACCCGGGCGGGCGGAAGTTACCGGTGGTTTATTTTCTGCATGGCGGCGGCGGGAGTTTTCGTGACTGGTCGAACAACACGGATCTCGCCAGGCTTGGTGGGGATTTGCTGATCGTAATGCCGCAAGGTGACGACTCATATTACGTGAACGCAGCGATGAAGCCCGAAGACCGGTATGAAGACTATATCGTCGACGATCTGGCCGCCGATGTTGCGCAGAGGTTCCCTGCGCGCAGTGACCGCGAAGGCCGTGCGATCATCGGAATTTCCATGGGCGGATTTGGCGCGGTGAATCTGGCCTTTCATCATCCGGAGAAGTTTATTTTTGCCGGCGGAATCAGCTCGGCCATCGATGTGCCGCGAAGGCCGTTCTCATGGAAACGGTTTGGCCAATCCCGGAGATACAG
>DASTJB010000313.1:0-15463 GCA_035717005.1 Candidatus Angelobacter sp. | reverse complement strand
GGCAATCCAGCGCGGCCCCAGCACCGCGGCGATGTTGAACAGCAGCACGTCCCAGAAGCCCATGGCGCGCCGCAACTGGGATTTTGGTGTGACCGTCTCCTCAGCCATGCCTTGTTTCCTTGCCCATCATTTTGCAGGAATTCCTAATGCGCCGCGATTTTGAACACCATGGCTTTGCCGTCGCGTTCTTTGAGTTTTGCGGCTTTACCGAGCGCCACCATCACATAGAGTGAGTTCAGCCGCTGGAAGCTCTTGCCGAACATCCCCGGACTGCGGGCGTTCTTGCCCAGTAGTTTGCTGGTGACTCGCTTGCCGGCAAACCTTCTCAGGACGGCCGCAGGAGCCTGGCCGTCCACCACGTTTACATTGAGCCCTTCGCGATTGGCGGATGCCACCACATACTGCGTGCGTCCTTTAAAAACATAATATGTCCGCCTGTCTCCCTCGGCCCGGCCCACAAACTCCAGGTTGCTGAGTAGATCTGGAATTCGCATTCAGACCTCCTTCCGGTTTCGGCAACGTTAATATACACGTCATCACTTCGCCCGCCCAATAAGGGAGGTGAGTGAATCTCAAGAGCAAAGGCAACAGGCAACTACCGGGTTCGCGATTTGACAACCCTCTCCTGCCCGTTCTAACTTGCTCCCCACGCCCACATCCCCAAGGAGGCTCACCAATGCGGCGCTCCCTGTCTTTTTTTATGCTTGCCATCCTGCTCATTTGCTTGAATGGCAGCGGTCTCGCTCAGGACATCGCATCTTTTGAGAAGCGCACCACTGTGAAAGTGTTGAACAACGGCCTGACGGTGATCGTCTGCCGGCGGCCCGACGCCCCGGTATTTTCTTTCTACACCCTCGTGGACGCCGGCGCAGCCCAGGACCCGCAGGGCGAGTCGGGTATGGCCCACATGTTCGAGCATATGGCCTTCAAGGGGACTGACCGGATCGGCACGACCGACTACGCGAAAGAGAAGCTCGCCCTGGCGCGAGTCGAGAGCGCATACGCGGCTTATGACCGCGAAGACCGTCGGGGGACCGGGCGCGACGCGCAAAAGGTGCAGAAGCTGAAGGCGGCATTCGACGAGGCCGTGAAAGACGCCGATCAGTATGTCATCAAGAACCGTTTCGGCGAAATCATCGAGCGCGAAGGCGGTAACGGGCTCAATGCCAACACCAGTCTGGACAGCACGAATTATTTTTATTCCTTGCCCGCCAACCGTCTGGAGGTCTGGGCCTACCTGGAGTCGAGCCGCTTCCGTCATCCGGTGGTCCGCGAGTTCTATAAAGAGCGCGATGTTGTGCACGAAGAGCGCCGCTTGCGGATTGACAGCTCGCCTATCGGCCGCATGGTAGAGCAGTTCCTGGCGGCTGCTTATACCGCGCACCCGTACGGACGGTCCGGCGTAGGCTGGCCTTCGGAACTTGACCACCTGACAGCCACTGAAGCTGAGCAGTTCTTCCACCAATATTATGTGCCGTCCAACACGGTGATAGCCCTGGTTGGCGACTTGAAGCCGGAAGAGGCCTTTGCTCTGGTGGAGAAGTATTTTGGTCCATGGGCGGCTGCGCCGAAGCCGGCGCCTATGACCACGATCGAGCCGGCCCAATTTGCCGAGCGGACGGTCGTTCTCAAACAGAATTCCCAGCCGTTTTACGTCGAAGGCTATCACCGCCCGGATTACCACGATCCCGACGACGCGGTGTACGATGCGATCTCCAGTATTCTCTCCCAGGGCCGGACGTCGCGCCTCTATCGCTCCCTGGTGCGCGACAAGAAAATTGCCGCTGCCGCCTTCGGCTTCTCAGGATTCCCCGGACAGAAGTATCCGGGCCTCTTCACCTTTTTCGCGGTTCCCGTTCCCGGACATAAGCCGGAAGAGCTGGGCCAGGCATTTCACGAGGAACTCGGCAAGCTCGTGAACCAGGACGTGACCGATGAAGAGCTGCAGTTGGTGAAGACGCGCGCCAAAGCCGACCTGCTGCGGAGCCTCGCCAGCAACCAGGGCTTGGCCCAGCAACTGGCGTTCTTCCAGACTCGCTATGGCGACTGGCGCGAACTGTTCCGCGACGTAGAGAGGATCGACAAGGTGACCAAAGCTGACGTCCGGCGCGTTGCGAACCAGACCTTTGTGGAGTCCAACCGAACGGTGGCCATCATCGAGAACGTGACGGCCCCGAAGAAAGATGCCTCGGCGCCCGCCGGCGCGCAGAACCCGAAGGAGAGCAAATAATGGTCCGCAACTACTTTCGTCTGTCTGTCCTTGGTTTTGCGCTGATGGCCGGAGCGATGATGCCGGTGGTGATGACCGCTCAGACTTCAAAGCCCGCACCGGCGCCCCACCCGGCTCCTGCCGCAAAGGCGGATGCCGGAAAGAGCGATGCGTCTGCTGCCGACCTCGAAGCCATCAAGCGGCCTGCGCTGCCGCCATTCAAGCCCGCAGTGCCGAAACGTATCCAGTTGGCGAACGGCATGGTGATCTTCCTGATGGAAGACCACGAGCTTCCCTTGATTGATGCCAACGCGCTGATTCACGGCGGCTCGCGCGGCGAGCCCGCGGACAAAGTGGGCCTGGCCACAATCTTTGGAGTCTCCTGGCGCACCGGGGGGACGAAAACCAGGACCGGCGACGAGCTCGACGACCTACTGGAGGCGCGCGCCGCCCGCGTTGAGACCAGCGCCGACCTCAACGGCAGCCAGATGCAACTCTCGTGCCTCAAAGGGGACTTTGATTTTGTCCTGGACATCTACAACGATTTGTTGCGTAACCCGGACTTCCGCCAGAACAAGATCGACCTCGCCAAAGACCAGGTCCGCACCACCATCGCCCGCCGCAATGACGACCTGGGGTCGATCGCGGCCCGCGAATCCGGCAAACTTGGCTACGGCGCGCAAAGCCCTTTCGCACGCGTGCCTGAATATGCCACCGTGGCGGCGGTGACGCGCGAAGACCTGCTCGGCTGGCATGCGCGTTTTGTTCATCCCAACAACATGATTCTGGGGGTCACCGGCGATTTCGATTCGGCGGACATGGAAGCCAGGCTGCGCAGGATGTTCGAGAGCTGGCCAGCGGGTGCGGAATACAAGAAGACCGACGTCACCATCACACCGCCCAGGCCCGGCATCTACGCGATCGAAAAGAGCGACGTGAACCAGTCGGAGATTCGCATGGTGGCGGCCGGCATTCGCCGCGACGATCCTGACTATTACGCAACGCAGGTACTGAACGAGATTTTCGGCGGCAGCTTTTCCTCGCGCCTGTTTTCCAATCTGCGCTCCAGGGAAGGGCTGGCCTACGCAGTAGGCGGGGGCGTTTTCGCCAACTATGGACATCCCGGCCTGACGCTGGCCATCATCGGCACTAAGAGCGGCACCACCGTGAAGGCCATCGAAGGCCTGTACCGGGAAATTGACGGCATGCACACGCATCCGGTCACCACCGCGGAGATCCAGAAGGCCAGGGACTCGCTGCTCAACTCCTTCATCTTCGAGTTCGACACCAGGCAGAAAGTCATGTTCGCGCGCATGAACTATGAGTTCCATGGATATCCTTCGGATTTTCTGGAGCGCTATCCCAAAGGCGTTGCCGCGGTGACGGCCGCTGACGTGGAGCGTGTGGCCGCCAAATATCTGGACAAATCAAAATTCGCGGTGCTGGTGGTGGGCAAGGCGGCCGATTTTGACAAGCCGCTCGACACCTTCGGCAAGGTCACCACTATCGACATCACCATTCCTCAGCCTGGCGCGTCTCCGCCGAGGTAACGTTCTCCCACAAGGCTTGTCACAAAAAAAGAGATGTGGCTCAAGCACATCTCTTTTTTGAAGATTGAAAGTCCTACTTCCGCATCTTTCGCATCAGGAACCCCAGCCCGCCGCTCACCAGGCCAAGCAACCCAAACAACGGCAGCAGGGTTGATGTCGCCGGCAGCTTGCTCCGGCCCTGCGCGTCATTCGACTGCTGGTTCTGGTTGATCTGCGGCGTGGTTGCCGTGCCGCCGGCAGGTTCTGCGCTCGAAGACTGGCTCTCCGCCGCGCCGGCCTGGCCTGGCTGCGCGGTCGAAGAATTACCCTGTGCCGACTGCGCGCTCGCCTGTGACGTAGCGCCGCTTTGCGGCGTCGCGCCCGGCCCCAGCGGTGGCATGTTCTTCGCCATGGTGACGCCGGTTTTATCGGCGACCATCTTCTGCACGTCGTCGTTTGTCAACACGCGCGCATTCATCTTGGACGATTTCAGTTGCGCGGCCACCTCGGCCACGCTCGGCCCATTGGCGCTTCCGCCCACTCCATCGGAATAAAACGAGGGCCCCATGTCATTGGTCGCGCGCTCCGGCACAGTCCCTCCCGCGGAGATATTGACTCCGGAATTGACTGCGGCGCCATTCGTGTAATTCTCCGGGTTGCTTTGGACACCGGAATTGACCGGCGTATTCGCGCTTATGCCGGCGCGGCCGGCGTCGCTGATGCCCGCGGTCGGGGCGGGCGAAGACAGCGTTGCTGTGGGGGTTGTCAAGATCGCTCCGCCAAACGGCCCGACGTTTGGCGCCGTCTGAGCAGCCGTCTGCCCTGACGCACAAATCCCGGCAAGAGTCACCACTGCGACGATCAGAAAGAACTGGCGAGACATAGATCACCCCTGACACTTATACCTAAGGTTGGATTACTGAGGGGTAAACAGGGGATGCCAGAAGAAAGCAGTCAGCGTTCGGCATTCAGCACTCAGTCCCTGCCACGCTTGCTCCTCTTTTTTATGCTTCAACCGGCGTTGTTGGATCATCGAGTGTGTTTCAGGGCTGAATGCT
Source organism: Candidatus Angelobacter sp. (assembly GCA_035717005.1). GTDB lineage: Bacteria > Acidobacteriota > Terriglobia > Terriglobales > Acidobacteriaceae > Angelobacter. The sequence goes on along the minus strand of DASTJB010000313.1, from coordinate 10,667 downwards.
GAGTGCTGACTGCTGAGTGCTTGTTTCAGCTGCCAACGAAGCGCGCGTACAAGCTTCGTGCCACCGCCGTATCGTTGGTCCCCTTGATGATGGCGCGGCCGTCGGGAAAAAGCGTCATCTCATACGGATCGCGCCAGAACTTCAGCACAAAGCTGTTGTGCTTGACCTTGCCATGCGCGCCCAGCCGCGCCGACATCTCGGCAAAATCCACCGGCCGCGAGCGCTCGTGAATCTGCACGGAATTCCTTCCACACAGCGTGATCTGCGGCCTTCGTTCCCCGGACAAATGGATAAACTCGCGCCGCCCGCACGCCTGGCAATCCGCCCGCGGACGCTCCGCCGCAATCTCCGCCTGCTCGTTCCGCCACACGTCGAACGAAAGCAATGTGCGCCGCAGCTTGTCTTTTGCTCCGACTAGAAACTTGATCGCCTCCGTCGCCTGGATGGAGCCAATCAGGTTTACCGCGCTGTTCAGGATCCCCGCTGTGTCGCAGGTCTCCACCGTGCCTTCCGGCGGAGCAGGGAACATGCACGCCAGGCACGCCGTTTCGCCGGGAATGACGTTCATGGTTACCGCGTAGGCCGCAACCGCGGCGGCATAGATCCACGGTCTCCCGTGCTTCACGGCAAAATCGTTGATGAGGTAACGCGTCTCGAAATTGTCGGTCGCGTCCAGGATCAGATCTGTCTCGCCCAGCAGCGCCTCTGCATTTTCGGGTGTCAGATCGGCGACCTCGGGCTTGACCTGCACGTCGCTATTGAACGCCGAGATCTTGCGCCCCGCCGCCACCGCCTTGGGCAGCGACTCCGCGGCATCGGCTTCGTCGAACAGCGTTTGCCGCTGAAGATTGCTTGGCTCCACGTAGTCGCGGTCGATGATCGTCAGCTGGCCTACGCCCGCACGCGCCAGCAACCCTGAAACGCACGCGCCCGTCGCGCCGCAGCCTGCGATCGTCACGCGTCCCTGTGACAATTTCGCCTGCCCTGCCGCGCCAATGCCGGGAAAGAGCACCTGGCGCGAGTATCGATCTTCAAACCGCATGTCACATTTATTATAAGGGTTCAAAACTTGCGCTTATTTAGGTGTTTGAACTCTGGCGGCTTAAAATGTAGCAAAGACTCGCGCGTGCAACTAAGGTCCGAGCTGCTGTCATCGAAGTACACAAAGCGACTTCCAATAATGGGGCGAATCCTGCCATGCTTCCGAGCAGTGTGCCTGGCGCTGTTGCTGCGCGCCGGTGTGTGCGTGGCGCAGGAGAGCGGCGCTGCGCCGCAGCAGCCCTCCACTCCCGGACCTGTCTCCACCCCAACTGCCGATTCCAGCGTCTCCGCCGGCCTCAACAGCCTGCAGGGGCTCAAAGTCGCGCTCATTCAGATCAACAGCCCCGGCGTCGACAGGCCTGATCACCTGCTCCCGCTCCTTCCCCAGAAAATCAACGAGCCGCTCGATAAATATAAGGTCCGGCAATCCGTGCAGGTCCTCTACAACACCGGTCGCTTTGCGGAAATTCAGGTCGAAGCGCAGCGCAATCCTCAGGGCGAAGTGCTCCTGGTCTTCGATGGCCGGGAGAACTTCTTTTTCGGCTCGCTGCTGGTGGAAGGCGCTCCCGCGCGTCCTTCAGACACGCAGCTCATCAACGCCAGCAAGTTGAACCTGGGCGAGCAATATACCGAAGAGAAGATCAAGGCCGGCATTGACGGCATGCTGCGCACCCTTGCTGACAGCGGTTATTACCAGGCCACCGTCAAGCCATTTTATGAATGGGACTCGCCTGACCAGCAGGTGAAGGTGCTCTTCGTGGTCGATCGTGGCCGGCCGGCGCGCGTCGGCCTTGTGAACGTCACCGGAGAACCGGGATACAGCGCCGAAGAGGTGCGCAACATCGCCAAGATGCGCTCCGGGGACAAGATCACCTCGGCCAAGCTCACCAGCGCCCTGCAGCGCCTGCGCAAGAAATATCAGAAGCAGGAACGTCTGGAAGCCCAGGTCATCATGACGCAACGGGTCTACCATCCGGAGACCAATCTGGTGGACTACACCTTCGACATCAATCGCGGCCCCGTCGTGGACGTTAAAGTGGAAGGCGCAAAGCTTCGTCGCGGGCGCGTCAAGAAACTGGTTCCTATTTACGAGGAAAGCGCCGTCGATGAAGACCTGCTGAACGAAGGAGCGCGCAATATCCGCGACTATTTCCAGGCGCAGGGGTATTTTGACGTGCGGGTCAACTACACGCAGACGGCGGATCCCCAGGCCCAGCGGCGCAATGTGGTCTTCCACATTCAGAAAAGCCAGCGCCACAAGTTCGTCGATCTCACCATTGCGGGCAACCGCTACTTCCATCGCGACGACCTGCGCGAGCGCATGCTGATGCAGCCCGCCGGCGGCCTGCTCGTCCACGGCCTCTTCAGCCAGTCCATTCTTACCCGCGACGTGCAGGCCATTGAGAACCTCTACCGCGGCAACGGCTTTCTTCAGGTCAAGGTCGCGCCTGAGGTCGATGACAACTACGGTAAAACCGGCCACATTCGCGTGGTGCTCACGATCAATGAGGGCCCGCAGACCACCGTCGGGAAGCTGGTGATCGAAGGCAATGAAGCTCTGCCTGAAGCGCAGATTCGCAGCATGATTTCGGCCTCTGAAGGGCAGCCCTATTCTGACACCATGGTCCTCACCGACCAGAGCCAGGTCATGGAGAGCTACTACAACCTCGGCTTCCCGCAGGTGAAGTTTGAATACACCACGCAGCCTGAGCCCGGCGACCCCACCAGGATCGACGTGGCCTACAAAATCAGCGAAGGCCCGCAGAATTACGTCGATAGGGTGCTCATCGCCGGGCTCGAACACACCCGCCCTTTTGTGGCGGCGCGGGAAATTAAAATCGGCAGCGGCGACCGCCTCAGCCAGAGCATGATGCTAGACTCCCAGCGCCGCCTCTACGATATGGGCATCTTCAACCAGGTCAGCGTCGCCGTGCAGAACCCCGAAGGCGAGGCCACCGAAAAAAATCTGAATTTCCAGCTCAGTGAGGCGCGCCGCTACACCTTTAATTATGGTCTCGGGCTGGAAGTCCAGACCGGACAGCCGGCCGGCGTCACCAGCCCGCAGGGTTCAACCGGCGTCAGCGGCCGCGTCTCCTTTGACGTCACGCGTATCAACTTCCGCGGCCGCGGCCACACCGTCACCTTCAAAAGCCGCTATGGCAACCTGGAAAAGCTGGCGCTGGTCGGATATCAGGCGCCGCGTCTCTGGGACTCGCCCCGCCTCACGCTCGACTTCACCACCTTCTATCAGCAGACCAATGACGTGCGCACCTTCACCGCCAAGCGGCTGGAAGGCTCGGCCTCCATCAAGCAGGACCTCAACCGCGCCACCACGCTGCTCTACCGGCTGGTCTATCGCCGCGTCAGCACTGACAATCTGGTGATCGATCCCAACCTGGTGCCGCTCTTCTCTCGCGCCGTCCGCGTCGGTATGCCGGACATAAGCTACGTGCGTGACACGCGCGATAATCCCATCGACTCGCTGAAAGGGACCTTCTCCACCTTCGATCTCGGTATCGCCGCCGGCATCTTCGGTTCCCAGGCGAGCTTCAGCCGCCTGGTGGTGCAGAACTCAAGCTATTACCAGTTTCACAAGCGGCGCTGGGTGTTCGCGCGGTCCACGCGCATCGGCGTGGAAGAGCCGTTCGGCAACACTGACTTCGCTCCGCTGCCCGAACGCTTCTTTGCCGGTGGGCCCACATCGCATCGCGGCTTCGGCATCAACCAGGCCGGCCCGCGCGACCTCACCACCGGCTTTCCCCTGGGCGGCGAAGCGCTCTTCCTCAACAACCTGGAACTGCGTTCGCCCTCGTTACCGCTGCCGTTTGTCGGCAACAACCTCAGCGGGGTACTGTTTCACGATATGGGCAATGTGTTTTCCACCGCAACCGATATGGGTCACAGCTTTTACAAGTTCAGCCAGCCCGATCGCTCCACCTGCCTCAATCCCGCGCTGGCCACCTGCAATTTCAATTACACCTCGCACGCCGTAGGCGGAGGCATACGCTATCGCACTCCCATCGGCCCGGTCAGCTTTGATATCGGCTACAACCTCAACCCGCCGGCCTTTCCCATCTCCAAGCCGACGGACCCGACGATCCCGCCGTCATCGCAGGTCTTGAAGCGGCTCAATTTCTTCTTCAACATAGGACAGACCTTCTGATGCGACGGCCCATCCAGCTCGCGACGCTGCTGCTCCTCGCCGCCATGGCCGCCGGGCAGGTGGTTGACCGTATGGTCGCGGTGGTCAACAAGCGCGTGATTCTGGAAAGCGAACTGGACCAGGCCGCTCGCGTCGAGTTCCTGCTCCAGGGCAAGCCGGTCGCCGCGCTCGCGCAGGCCGATCGCGCCGCGGTGCTGGAACGCCTGATTGAGCGCGCGCTGCTTGACCAGCAGATCGTCAATCGCGCCATGCTCGATCCCACGCCGCAGGAACTGGCCGCCAGGGTAAACGAGGTGCGCAGCGGAATTCCCGCAGCCGCCACAGACGACCAATGGAAAGCGCTCCTTGCTTCCTACGGCCTGACGCAGCCGGACCTCGAAGAGCAGCTGACTGACCAGGTGCGCATCCTGCGCTTTATCGATCTGCGCTTTCGCGGCCTGGTGCGCGTGGAAAAAGACGCCATCGATACCTACTATCAGCAAAAATTCCTGCCTGAAGTACGCAAGCGCAACGCGCCTGAGCCCAGCCTGGCCGAGGTTTCCGATAAGATCGAGCAAATCCTGATCGAGCAGCGCATCGACGAACTGCTTAACAACTGGCTGAAGACCTTGCGCGCGCAGGCGCATATAGAGAAGATGATGGCCGCTCCCGCGCCGGCCGCGGCCGGGGCCACGCCATGAGTCCTCCTGCTGACAACGCCGCCGCTCCACCGCCCAGGAACGCTCCTCCGCCCCAAAAAAGAAGACGCTGGCTCCGGCGGCTGACATGGATTCTGGCTGTTCTCCTGCTCCTCTTCGCCGCACTCGCTCTTTATCTCAATAGCGATGCGTTTCGTGAAAAGGTGCGCGCCCGCGTGGTGGCCGATCTGGAGCGCATGACCGGCGGCAAGGTTGAAATTGAATCGTTCAGCTGGAAGCTTTCCGCGCTGCAATTTGAAATTCACAACCTGACCATCCATGGCCGCGAAGCCGCGAATGAAGTCCCTTACGCGCACGCCGGCCGCATCATCGTCGAAGTCAAGATCGTGTCGTTTTTCTCCCGCAAGATCTCACTCGAAAATGTGAACGTTCAGGATTCAACGGTTCACCTGATCGTCTACCCGGACGGCAGCACCAACCAGCCTTCCCCGGCGAAGGCGGCCGGCGGCGATGAAGTGGCAGCCCAGGGCCTTTTCGACCTCGCCATCAAGCAAATTGCCGTCAACGACGCCGTCTTCATGCTCAACCAGGAGCGGGTCCCGTTCAATCTCTCCGGGAAAGAGGTCTCCGCCGGCATGAGCTACGTTCCGGCCGAACAGGCTTATGACGGCCATCTCGACCTGGCTCCCGTCACCCTCGCCTACCGCAGATCGTCGCCCCTGCAGGCTGAGGTGCATGGAAATTTCCGTCTCCGCAACAATGAGTTGCAGATCAAGTCGTTGAAGCTTGCGACCCGCCAATCCAATTTCGAAGGCCGCGGCACGCTGCGCCACTTCGATCATCCAGACCTTGCTCTCGATTATCAGGCTGCACTCGATCTGGCCGAAGTCGCGCGCGAAGGCAAGATTCCCGAGCTCCGCGGCGGCCATGCCGACCTGAAAGGCAACCTGGCTTATCAGAACCAGCGTTACTCTTCCCAGGGCAGCTTGAACGTGCGCGATCTTGAGTGGCGCGACGCTGCTGTGCGCATTGCCGGTCTGGATGCGGCGTCGCCTTACGCGCTCACTCCCGAGAAAATCGTTCTCTCCCGCTTGCAGGCACGCCTCTTCGGTGGCAGCGTCCAAGGCGATTTGCAGGTCGCCAACTGGAACCCTCCGCCGCCCGGGGAAAAAGGGCAGCCGCAGCGAGGTGCGGCCAGGCTTCATGTTGCCGGCGTCGAAATCAGCCGCCTGGCGTCGGGGGTTTCCACGCCCAGGTTGCCGGTCGACAAGATCGAACTGGCCGGCCGGATTTCCGGCGACATCAACTCTTCCTGGACCGGCACACCGGAGCGCGCCGTTTCCGAGCTGAAACTGGAAGTCAACCCGCCGGCCAATCCCACAGCGAAAGAAGTTCCCGTAACCGCGCAGTTGCAGGCCACCTACCACGGCGACCTGCGCACGCTGGATGTTGCCACGCTCAACCTGGCCACGCGCGCTATCCGCCTGAATGCGACCGGCCAGCTCGGCTCAGATAAAGCGCAGGCCCGCCTCTCACTGAACGCCACCGACCTGCGTGAACTCCAGCCCGCGCTGAATGCGCTCGATCGCGGCACGCGGCTTCCGCTGGTGCTCGAAGGCCGCGCCTCGTTCAACGGCACTATTTCCGGCAAGCTGGACGCGCTCTCCGCGCGCGGCCGCCTGGAACTGGAAAAGTTCGATAGTGAATTTCGTCTCGCTCCCGCCGGCCCGGCAAAGCTCGCCGCAGAGAAGAGCGCGCGCCGCATCCACTGGGACGCGCTGGTCGGCGATCTCGCCTACAGTCCCTCTTCTCTTTCGCTGCAACACGCAACCTTGCGCCGAGGCGGGGCCCAGTTCGGCGTCTCCGGCAGCGCTACGCTGCGCAATGGTGATTTCGACGAGAACACCAGCCGCCTGAATTTCACGCTTCACGTGCAAAATGAAAACATCGCTGACATGCAGGCGCTTGCCGGAACCAACTATCCGCTGACCGGCGTTGTCACCGCCGACCTGCAGGCCTCAGGCACGCTGCGTGCTCTTCAGGGAAATGGCAGGCTTCAGGTCGCAAAGCTCACGGCCTATGGTGAGCCGTACAAGGGTTTCTCCAGTGATCTGCGGCTCAACGGCCCTGAGGCCACGCTGGACAACATCTCTCTCGCGCACAACGGCGCCCGCCTTGCGGGATTGTTCGCCTGGAACTTTGACAGCCGCGCTTTTCGCTTCGACCTGACCGCCGCCAATATCGATTTTGAAAGCTTCCGCGACCTCATGCCTGAGCGCCTCACCGTGGCCGGTCAGGCCGGATTTCACCTCACCGGTTCCGGCACGGAAGATGCGCCGGTCCTCAACGGCCATGTCGATCTGCGCAACATCGTTCTCAATCGCGAGCTGGTGGGCAGCATGACCGTGCAGGCGCAAACGCAGGGAGAGAACCTGGTGCTGCGCGGCCGTTCGACTTTCGCTGAAGCCGAACTGAACGTGGACGGCAATGTCCGCCTGCGCGGCGACTGGCCCGGGCAGATCACCATCAAGTTTCTGCGTCTCGACTTCGACCCGCTCATCCGCGCTTACTTCCAGGGCCAGATCACCGGCCATTCATCGATTGCCGGCAGCATTGATGTTCGCGGTCCCATGCGGCGCCCCCGCGATCTCACCATCACCGGCGACATCAGCCAGCTTTCCGCTGACGTGGAGAACGTCAAGCTCCAGAACAACGGCCCCATTCACCTCGCGGTGGAAAATCAGGCGCTCCGGGTGCAGGAATTTCATCTGGCCGGAAACGATACTGACGTATCGCTGCAGGGGCGCGTGCAGCTCGTCGGTGATCATGCGCTCGATCTCCGCTCCAAAGGGCGTTTCAACCTCAGGCTGCTTCAGGGCTTCAATCCCAACGTCGTCTCCGATGGCCCGGCAAATTTTACCGTGAACATCGGGGGAACGTCGGCGCGTCCGCAGCTCAGCGGACGTCTTGAGCTGTCTGACGCCTCGGTTTCACTTGTCGACCTTCCCAACGGCTTGAGCCACATCAACGGTTCGCTCATCTTCGCCCAGGACCGCATGCAGATTGAGAAACTCACGGCCCAGACCGGCGGCGGTGTGCTGAACGTGGGTGGCTTTCTTGCCTTTCGCAACGGGCTCTACTTCGACCTGACCGCCACCGGCACTGACGTGCGCCTGCGTTATCCCCCGGGCGTGAGTTCCTCGGCGGATGCCACCCTGCGCTACACCGGTTCCGCTCACGGCTCTCTGCTCAGCGGTGACATCGTGGTGACCCGCTTCGGCATGAATCCGCGCTTTGACTTCGCCAATTACCTGGCGCAAAGCCAGAAGGCGCCCATGATCACCACGCTGAATCCCTTTCTCGACAACATGCGCCTGGACCTGCATGTGACCTCGACGCCTGAGCTGCGCGTGGAAACCTCGCTGGCCAAGCTCTCCGGAGATCTCGATCTCCACGTGCGCGGCACTGCGGCGCGGCCGGCCATCGTCGGGCGCGTCAACATTGCCGAGGGTGACGTTTATTTCAAAGGCACAAAGTACCGCCTGGAGCGCGGCGACGTCACCTTCAGCAACCCGCTCAGCATTGAGCCGGTGGTCAATCTAGACATGTCGGCGCGCGTTCAGGGCTATGACATTACAATCGGTCTGCACGGCCAGGCGACCGGCGGAAGAGGGCTGAGCATGACCTACCGTTCCGATCCTCCGCTCTCCAATAATGACATCATCGCGCTGCTGGCCTTCGGGCGCACGCGCGACCAGACGCTTTACACCGCAACCCAGCCCGGACAGAGCGCCGACACGGCCAACGCCTCGAATGCCATCCTGGGCGAGGCCCTGAACTCGACCTTCAGTGATCGCGTGCAGCGGCTCTTCCCCGGCGGCAGCCGCGTTACCATCGATCCCCAGTTCATCGGCGCGGAAAATAACCCGAGCGCCCGCGTTACTATTGAGCAGCAGATCAACAATAATTTGACTTTCACCTACGTCACCAGCCTTACCCAATCGGCGGAAACGGTGATTCAGGTGGAGTACAACATCGACAAAAACGTCTCCATCGTAGCGGTTAGAGACCAGAACGGCGTGCTGGGATTTGACGTGCACATCCGGCGGCGCAAGAAATAAGAATAAACCTCACCACGGATGAACACGGATGACACGGATTTAGAAATTCCAAAATCGTCCCAATTTGTTATCCGTGGTAAGGGTTGATATACGCGCTAGCAGCGAGCCCGGCTTGCGCGGCGAGCTGCTTTGCCACGAGCGCAGAAAGGATTCCGCGGGGCAAAGCGCGCCTGCGGTTTGGAGCGAAGCGACATACAGATGAACGGCAACGGAGCAGAACCGTTCGCGGCCGAGCGCCTCTCCATGGTGGAGCGCCAGTTGCGCCAGCGCGGCATTCGCGACGAGCGCGTGCTCGCCGTCATGTACAAGGTCCCGCGCCATGAATTCGTGGGTCGCGAACACTGGAGTGAAGCCTATGCCGATCATCCGTTGCTCATCGGCGAGCAGCAAACCACCTCCCAACCCTACATGATCGCCGCCATGGTCCAGGCGGCAGAGGTCAAGCCTGAAGATCGCGTGCTGGAGATCGGCTCCGGCTCCGGCTACCAGACAGCAGTGCTGGCCGAACTGGCCAGCCAGGTTTTTGCCGTGGAGCGCTACCCGTCATTGGCCGAGACTGCGCGGCAGACGCTGGAGCGCCTCGGCTATCGCAATGTGAAGATCACCGCCGGCGATGGCTCGCTGGGATTTCCGGAAGCCGCTCCATTCGACGCGATCATCGTCTCCGCCGCAGCGCCGCGCGTGCCGCCCGCGCTGATCGGGCAACTCGCTCCCGGCGGTCGCCTGCTCATTCCAGTCGGCGACGCCGACCACCAGGTCTTGCAGCTCGTACGCCGCGATCAGCAGGGCAACGTCACTGTGCTAACTCTCGAAGGCTGCCGCTTTGTGCCGCTGATCGGCCAGCAGGGATTTGCGGCGTGAGGTCCGAAGTCCCGAGCGCAAGCGAGGGATCCCTATAACTGTTCACGCATCTGAGGGGTGTTCAATAGCCTTCGTCGGCGGCGCTTTCGGCGTCTGCAATAATGTTTGTTTCGGCCGCATAATTCCTCAGGTAGTAGGGATCTCTCGCTTCGCTCGAGACTTCGGAAACGCTGCTAGAATGCTCTGTGCCCCTCCTCACCAACATCAAAACCACGCTGGAGATGATCAAGTGGGAGCACTCGATCTTTGCGCTGCCGTTCGCGCTGTGCGGGGCGATGCTCGCCGCCGGCGGCATGCCCGCCGCGGCCACGCTGGGATGGATCATCCTGTGCATGGTCTCGGCGCGTTCGGCCGCCATGGCGTTCAACCGCATTGCCGACGCGCAGATTGACGCCGCCAACCCCCGCACGGCCACACGAGCCATCCCTGCCGGAACGCTGTCGCTGAAGTTCGCGGGAATTTTTGTCGCGATAGCCTGCGGGCTGTTTGTGCTCGGGGCTTGGCAGCTCAATCGCGCTACGCTGTATCTCTCGCCGGTCGCGCTGGCGATCGTGCTGCTTTATTCCTACACCAAGCGCTTCACCCGCTGGTCGCACCTGGTGCTCGGATTCGCGTTGGGCATGGCGCCGGCGGCGGCCTGGATCGCCGTGCGCGGCTCGCTCGACGTGCGCATTCTGCTGCTCACCGCGGCGGTCACGTTCTGGGTGGGCGGCTTTGACGTGCTCTATGCCTGTCAGGACATCGACTTCGACCGCGCCAACGGCCTCAACTCCATCCCGCAGGCGCTGGGCGTTCCGCGCGCCCTGCTGGTCGCGCGCGTGCTCCATCTGCTGATGCTGGGAT
>DASTJB010000312.1:0-5769 GCA_035717005.1 Candidatus Angelobacter sp. | reverse complement strand
CCTTGTCTGGAGAAGCAACCGTCATTGCCGACAAGGTCCAACACGATGCCGGAACCTGGCATACAAGCTTTTCCGTGAGTGACGAGGGCACGTTCATTTACGAACCCGGCGGGGGTTCCATGGGCGTCGATCTTCTCTGGCGCGACCGCGCTGGAAGAGAGATGGGCAAGGTGGGTGATCGCGGACCGTATCGCGGTCTCCGGCTCTCGCCCGACGGCAAGCGCCTGGCCGTCGTTCTCGGCGATCCAAAGGCCGACATCTGGGTTTATGACCTGGTGCGAGGAAACAGGAGGCGATTAACTTTCGACCAGAGCGATCATTTCCTGCCCTCTTGGTCGGGCGACGGCCGCCGCGTGTTCTTCACCAGCACGGGAGGAACGGCCAATTTCAACACGGAAGTGCACGCCAAAGCCGTGGACGGCTCCGGAGGAGACGAGCTTCTATTCAAAATGCCGAGCGTGAGCTTGCTGTGGCCGCAGCTTACTCCTGATGGCCGCGTGCTGTCCTACCAAGCCGTGGCCGGACAATCCGGTTTCACTGCCTGGGCTGTTCCTCTATCCGGCGACCGCAAGCCGGTTCCTGTCGTGCTGCCGCAGAGCCCGCAATCACGCCTGAACGCGCAGCGGCTCTCTCCCGACGGCAAGTGGCTCGCCTATTCGGGCGCTGAATCCGGGCGCGAGGAGGTTTACGTAACCTCCTTCCCGAGTGGGAGTGGACGATGGCAAATCTCTCAGAATGGCGGTTTGTTTCCGGTGTGGCGAGGAGATAGTAAGGAGATCTACTTCATTGGTAGCGCCGCCCCTATTCGGATGTACGCCGCTGAACTGAAGGTCACTGAAAATGAGATTGAAGTCCAGAGCGTCCGCCCCTTGTTTGCCACGCCGAACGTGGCCGGAGCCGGCGAACTCTATGACGTGAGCCCGGACGGCACGAAATTCCTGATCCCGACCACAACCGCAACCGAATCGGCGCCGATGACGCTGGTGGTTAACTGGCTCTCAGTGCTGGAGAAAAAGTAAACCGGACCCGCTGATGCAGGCCCGGTAAATTCCCGCCGGCGTTGACTAACGGCTGGCCTTCACTCCTGGAAGCTGAACGCCAGCTGCACCTTGCCCACTTCAATAACGTCGCCCGCGGCAAGCTCGCGTTGACCAAGCACGTCATCACCGTTGATCTTCACGCGCGCCTTGCCTTCCGAAGGCGAGATGAAATACCTGTTGTCGCGCTTGGAGATGAGCGCGGCCGAAGTCGGCGCGAAAAAGCCTTTGAGGCGCACCGAGGCCATCTTCGACTTGCCGATCATCGTCATCTTGCTGGTGAGCACATACTTTTGCTGGTCGGTGCGCCCCTGCAAGGTGCTGAGCAGCCCGACGCGGTCCTTGGCGGCGACAAACGGGTCAGACATCCACGCCGGGCGTGAAATGCCCAGCGGCCCCGCTCCGGGCGCGGGCGCGGATTTGTCGGCGATCATCTCGCGCGCCTGTTTCGTATCCAGGAGCATAGTGGCATCCAGTTTGGGCGCCGCAGGGCCGGCCTTGGCGGCCGCGGCAAAGATCATGGCGTTGCCTTCCTGCTTGAACTCCACCAGGTGCTTCCCGATCTTCACCCGGTCGCCGTGTTTCAGCGTGGCTTTGCCCACACGCTCATTGTTCACGTAGGTCCCATTCAGCGAGCCGAGGTCCTCGACAATGTACTGTCCCTGCTCCCATGAAATCTTCGCATGATGCCCGGAGACGGCAAGATTATCTATTTGCACATTGTTGTCCGGGAGCCGCCCAATGGTGGTGGTGGTCTGCGCCAGCGGCACCTCTTTTAAAACCTGATCGGACTGCTCAAACCTCAAATAGAGTTTTGCCATTGCGGCCCTCCATCAAACAGCTTCTCAAAAATGTTCCGGTACCACGGCCGGTCTTCCACTCGCAGCAGCAGGCAGGTGATGTTGTCCTCCCCGCCGCGCTGCCTGGCCGTCTCCACCAGTTCGTTGCACGCTCTCTCTAAATCCCGCGATCTTTCGACGACCGCCAGAATCTCTTCATCTTTCAGGTGCCGCGTCAGACCATCCGAAGTCATCAGCAGAAGATCATCGGGCAGGATGCCCAGCTCTTCAATATCGGCTTCCACCGATTCTTCCGAACCCAGCGCGCGCAAAATGATGTTCTGCATCTCCGATCTTTGCGCCTGCTCCAGCGTGATGTAACCGCGCCGCACCTGCTCCATCACCAGTGAATGGTCATCCGTAAGCTGCTGGATGACGCCGTGGCGAATGAGATAAATCCGGCTGTCGCCCACGTTGGCTATGGCAACTGAGTTGCCGTGCAGCAGCGCGGCCACAATGGTCGAGCCCATGCCGCCCTGTCCGTTCTGGTCCTGTCCGGCATGGAAGATCGTCCGATTGGCCAGCTGGATGGCGCTGGCCAGGCTCTCAACGCGCGGCGTTTTCCCCTCGTGGGCGTGCTGGTTGCCGGATGGTGTCCCCAGTTTCCGGAAGTAATCGAGCATGATGTCGACGCCCATTTTGCTGGCGACCTCGCCCGCCGCCTGGCCGCCCATGCCGTCGCAGACCACAAAAATGCCGTAGCGCGAATCGTACCCGAAGTTGTCTTCGTTGTTCGCGCGCACGCACCCGACGTCAGTTCTGCCGGCCACTTTGACCGCGAGCGTCATATCTGGGTTTGCTGCTGTCCTTTGCTCGACCATTATCCCGTTTTTCGTCCGGCCAGCGGGGATTTTCAGTAGTGCTGGAGGAGATTCGCGCCTCTTTGTTTTTGTCGCTTCGCTCCAAACCGCTCAACGGCTCCGCTCGAGTGAGCGCGTTGGTGCTCCTGCAGCGGGCTCGCCGCGTCGTCGGGCTCGCCCTTTCTTCGGGGGATTGGGCAAATCTTACTAACCTTTATATATAGGCGCAAGTTACCGTCGGAGCAGGTCAGCTTACCTGCTCCGGGTGTCAGCGTCTAGCGATCCGCGTGCGGAACTCCCCGACACGCGCCGTCTTTGCGCGTGTTGGGGCAGGGATCGAGGGCCTTTAGGCAGACGGGCAGCGCTCTATCCGCCAATGTGGACCATGCTGCGCGAAGGCTTGATAAATCCAGCTTCGCCAATATGATGGCGGGCTTCCTTTTGATCGACCACTGAACAAAGGTAATCAGTCAATTCCCTATCATTGGCGCCGCGGTACATGCGGCCGGCCAGGTCATGATCGAGAAGCGAAAACAGGCAAGTCCGAATTTTTCCGTCAGAGGTCAGGCGCACGCGCGAGCAATGCCCGCAAAATGGATGCGAAACCGGAGCGATGATGCCAATCTCGCCCTTGCCGTCGTCAAAAGTGTAGCGGCGCGCAGTCTCGCTGGGCGCGTTGGGAAGCTGGCGGACAGGGCGGAACTGGTTCAGCTTTTCCAGGATCTCATCCATGGTGACCACCACTTCCGGCGACCAGACGCGGTCTTCTTCAAGCGGCATGAATTCAATGAAACGGACCACCACGCCTTCCTCGCGGGAGAAGCGCGCGAACTCGACGATCTGGTCTTCATTGAAGCCGCGCAGCAAAACGCAGTTGACCTTCACCGGCTCCAGTCCGGCACGCTTCGCCGCGCGAATGCCCGCCAACACGCTCTCGTATCCATTAGGCACGCGGGTGATGCGCGCGAATTTCGCTGGGTCCACGGCGTCCATGCTGATGGTGGCCCGGCGCAAGCCGGCATCCTTGAGCGGTTGCGCCAGTTCCGCGAGCAGATGGCCGTTGGTGGTGATGGCCAGATCGAGTTCACCGCCGTCGAGCGTGCGAAGCTGCGCAAGGTCCCTGACAAAGTCGACCAGCCCGTGCCGCAGCAGAGGCTCACCGCCCGTCAGCCGCACTTTTTCGATACCAAGCGAAACCAGCAGGCGCACCATGCGCAGGTAATCGCCAAACGGCAGCTCGGCATACTGCGCGCCTTCATTGCCGGTGCGGCAGTAGATGCACTTGTAGTTGCAGCGGTCGGTGACGCTGACGCGCAGGTCAGTGATATAACGTCCGTGTTTGTCGCGCAGCCGCATGAGATTCGTTTTTGCAGGAAGAGAAGGAGGCGGGTGCTCTTCCGGCTGATTCACGCATAAAGTACGCACGCGAATTCGGGCCGAATGCGAGCTCCGGTTCCTTTCCAAGTCTTCCGATTTTCCCCACGCCGCGATTCGCAACCTGGGCGGAAGAGGGAGGCCCGCGCGTTTCCGCTCCGGACCCTCGTCCTTGCCATGGCAAGGAGCCGCCACCTGCGGCCGGTATGCCTGAGGCCGGAAGGTGGTCGGAACCTGTCAGTCCTTATTATAAAGAGGAACGCAAGCGGGTGCACGTCAATTCTGCCGGGCAGACCCATATAGATCCGGCCGTTGGGAAGCGGCCGGGCGTAGAGACGTAGCATGCTACGTCTCTACATGAGCGGCGCCGATCACCTCAAAGCCAGAAGACCATCAGCACATCATCCACGTATTCCGTCCCGATCTTCAATGAATGGGGCTCCACTCCATAGCTCTCAAAGCCCACGGATTGATAGAGCTTCTGCGCCGGAAGCTTCGCGGAAGCCACCAGCGTGATTTGCTCTATGCCCTCGATCTCCCTCGCGCGGCGGATGATCTCCAGCATCATGGCTTTTCCGGCGCCTTTACCGCGTAGCTCGGGGCTCACGTACACGCCCCATACGTGCCCCTTGTGGCTTTCCTTCTTATTCGGCCGGCGGAAAAAGCCGGCAGAGCCGATGAGCTTCCCGCCTTCAAAGACACCGGCGACAAACTGCTTTTTCGGATCGGTTGCGGCGAGGCGTTCACGCACACCATCGACCGTGGTGGCCAGGTGTTCTTCGGTGGAATCGGCGAAAGCAAATGGATCGTTGCGCAGCATCTCCACGCGAAGCTGCCACCAGCCTTCAGCGTCGTCGGGGGTGAGGAGACGAATATCCATCAAGACCTGGCGCGCTCACATTCCATCATAATTGGGCCCGCCGCCGCCCTCGGGCGGGACCCAGGTGATGATCTCGTACGGGTCCATGATGTCGCAGGTCTTGCAGTGCACGCAGTTGGAAGGATTCAAGTGGATCGACTTCCCTTTCGGCGACGAAGGGTCTTCTTCCATCTCATAGACATTCGCCGGGCAGAAATTCTGGCACGGGTTGCCGAACTCCGTGACGCAACGCGTGTTGCAGATGTTGGTGTCATGGATGATCAGGTGCGAAGGCTGGTCTTCCTCGTGCTTGGTGCCGGAGTGGTAGAGGTCAGTCAGCTTGTCGAAGGCGAGCTTGCCGTCGCCTTTGGCCTTGCCCAGCAGATGGGCGCGCTTGCCGCCGTCGGCGGGAAGCTGGTCCAGATGCTTCATGCGCTTGTGACCCGGCTCGGTGTGATAGACCTCATGCAGGCCGCGGCCGCCGGTGATCTGCTGCAACGCGGTATGGATGAGCCCGGAGACCAGGCCATTCTCAAACCCTTGGTGGAAGTTGCGGACCTCCCAGAGTTCGTCGCGAATCCAGCTAGCGTCCACGGCCTCTTTGTATTTGTAAAGCTGGCCGTGGTCGAAGCGGTTTTCCAACAGCGCAACAAAAGCAGTCTCGGCCGCGAGCATACCGCTCTTGATGGCCAGATGAATGCCCTTGAGCCGCTGCGAGTTCAGGAAGCTGGCGGAGTCGCCAACGATCATCCAGCCATTGCCGGCCAAAGGAGGCATGGAGAACCATCCGCCATAGGGAAATGTCTTTGCGCCGTAGCGGACCATCTTGCCGCCGCGCAGCAGGCTGGCAATCAGTGGAT
>DASTJB010000311.1:0-7117 GCA_035717005.1 Candidatus Angelobacter sp. | reverse complement strand
CGGTTTGTCGTCACTGTTTGCCATTGTTTCCTTTTTCGACGGAAGGCTTGTGCGGGGGTGAAGATTGCGGTGACTTTGCCGGCGAAGCCGGCGGCGCACCAGGAGCTGCAGGCGCCGCAGATGGCTGCGCTGCTGGAGCTGCCCCGTTTTGCGGAACTGCATGGACGGGCACGAGCAGCGATGGCACAAGCCGTATCAGCAGGTCCTGACAAAGCATGGATTGCCATTGGATCTGGTCGCAGCTCTTGATTTCTTTCACCGTCTCGACATCAGAGGCCGTCTGGCGCTCATGCACCAGAAACCCGACGGCCACGCCGAGGACCACGGCAGCCAGATAACCCAGGGCCAGGCTCGTCCACCGCAGCCAGGCGGGTTCCTCCTTTTCGCGCTCGCTTTGGAGCTGTATCGATGGATCCAAGGCGCCATCTTCATCGTAATCGTGGTAACCGTTGCCGCCAGCGGCGGAGGCGCCCGGGTCGATATTTTGCAAATATCCCACACGAATCGCCGTCAGCTTTTCGATCTTGTCTCCCACCCAGCCGAAGCAGCCTTCCTCGTCGGTATGCGGATCGTAAACCCAGGCCACCTGCTGCGCGTTGGAGAAGAAATTCTGCTGGATAAACAGATCGTGTTCGGAGAGAAAAACCCCGAATCCCGGATGCGAGTGATACCAGCCGACGATCTTCTGGTCGGGATACTCTTTGTCCTTGATTTTGTAGATGTGCTCCCAGGTGTCCTGCGTAAAGGTGACGTGCGCGCCGCCCTGGGCCGCATTGATGCCCTGAATACAGGCCTCGACGGTCATGCGCTCGTGCTCCGTGCTGCCGATCAGAATGCCGCAGACCTCAGCTTTCATCGATGAACGGGCGTGCTGGCGGATCTGCCGCGCCACCTCCGATTCCATCACGACGACGGGTTGGGTTGAGACCCGCACCTTCACTTTGGCCGCCTTCGCCATTACCGTGCCGCTCCCATCGCCATCCGGCCCAGCACCTCTTGTCGATCGCCGGCCATCAGATAAGAAATTTCGCTTTCGCCGGAGCGCGCGGTAAAAACATCGAAGAGCGGCAGTCCGAACTGGTTGAGCCTTCGCTCTCCGAAATCTTCCGTGCCGCTGTAACTGTGGACCGTAATCACGGCGCGCATCTGTCCACATGCTGGACATTTTCCGCGGGCGTACGGCACTGTGCCAACGGCGGCGAACAGCTCTTCTTCAGAGCCGCAGCCGGAGCAGGCCAGCTTATGAATAATGTCTCGGCTGAATTCGATGATGACGTCCCTGGACCCGAGCTGCTGCCGCGCGCGCTCCAGAAGCTGCGCCAGCGTGAGCGCGTTGGAACTTTGCTCAATGCGGACGATCTCGCCAAAGGTGTGGTGGCTCATGCAATCAGCGTTCTCGGTGTACTCAACCTTATAGGAAGTGTGGTTCAGCCCTTCAAAGATGAAGCCTTGTCCGGCCAGAACAGGCAGGCCGTGCAGCAGTTTCACCGCTTCCTGCACTTGCAGGCCGGCAATGATCGAGGAAATGGTCGGCGTGGTTGCTACCTTGCCTTCGGGGTCACTTTCCAGCGCCAGCAGGTTACACGACATCCGCCTGTTCAGGATTGCCCAGTCGGTTTCGCCGAGCGTGCATTCGTAGCAGGGCGGCTTACCGGGAAGAAAAACCCGCGCCACCCCGTTGATGCCTTCGATGGCGCCATCGATCCAGGGTCTGTTCATTTTCCAGCACGCGCGATTGATCCACAGCCGCGCCTCGCGATTGTCGAGGCCGGCCAGCACCACGTCAGCCCAGCCAAACAGGCCCAGTCCGAGGCCATGCAGCGCGTTCGCTGTGATCGGATGGACCTCAGCTTCCGGAAAAATATTTCGCACCGCGCCGGCGGCCGCATCGGCCTTGGGGCGCCCGACGTCGGAGGCGCGAAAGAGAATACTGCGCGGGAGATTCGAGGCTTCGATTGAGTCGAGATCGACGATAACGATGTTGGCAAACCCGAGCAGAGCCAGGTTTTTTAGAATCTCATTGCCCAGCGCACCGGCGCCGATGACCAGCACGCGCGCCGAGCGGAGTTTTTCCTGGTCCCACCAGCCGATCAGGCGGAAGCGGCTGAAGCGGTCGTCTTGTTCCGCCATGGACCCGGCCGATGCCACTGATTCTGTCATCGCGCCCCTGGATAGTGGGTCAGTTTGAAAACTGATCCACTAGCAGTATCAGCGTCTAGCGTCCCGGCGGCTCCGGGACGCGGGCCTTTAGGCAGACGTTCATCGCGTAGCGATGAAACTGACACACCATCCGCCCCCGCAGTTATTTCCGGTTGCAGGCGCAGGATGTCGCCCTCTTTGACGGCCGCGTCGGCCAGGGTTTGCGCGTCCTGAATCTGCCGGCCGGAATTCTTGTGATGGAACTTGTAGCTCAGCGGAGCGCCGTCGGGGCCATTCTGCGGGAGTTGCAGCTTGTCTACCAGCACGGCGATGATGCGGTTGGCGGGCGCGTCGTCCGGCAGTTCCACCGGGACGCGCTTATTTTCCGTTGAGTCATAAACAGTCACAGTAATGTTTGGCATAGTCTCAAAATTCTTTCTATTGCGTGGTGGCTGCGGCGGCTTCAGGCGCCTGGCGGCGGACCCGGGCCTGATGCAGGAAATCAGCCAGCAGGTTCTTGGGCGCGCTCCCTCCGGTAACCAGGTCCCAATCGGACTCATGCAGCAGGGCGTCTGTGCTGACGGCGAAATTCAAGTTCTCGGCTTCGGGTTCCATGGTCCGCGCAACCTTGGAAGTGACAATGCCCAGAAGGTTGCCGTATTCGTCATAAACCGGGCCGCCGCTGTTACCCGGGCTGATGGGCGCGGAAACCTGGAGCACATCACTACCCGGCATGCGGGAAACGATCCCGTTGCTGACGGAAAAATTCAGCCCTTCAGGATGGCCGATCACGAAAATGCGCTCCCCGACCTGCACACTGGAGTAGGTAGCCACGGGCTGGGTGAATTCAGCATCGCCGGAGTGGCGTTCCAGCCAGAGCAAAGCCAAATCGAGCCGCCGGTGGCGGCCCACAACCTGCGCGGCCGCCCAGCCGTTCATGCCGACCGATACCATGACTTTTTGCGCGCCTCTGCGTGTGCGCCACTCTTCGCCATCGGCCACATGGCGCGCTGTGGCCAGCAGGTAACCATGCGAGTCCGAATGCAGGACCATGGCGGCACCCAGAAGGCCTGAAGTCGAGTAGCTCTGCTGAAACCAGCGCTTGACCGCGGGCGAAGCCATCAGCACCAGCGGTTTCAACGTCGAGCTGAGCTCGACGCCTGACATTACCTTGCTGCTGGGAAGAGCGGGGAAGGCGCCGCGTTCGTCCAGATCACTCAGCGCCGTCCCGACCACATTGGGTGCCGGCGCCCACGAAAATGAGAAGCTCAGAACCACCAGAACGGTCGTAAGAAAACCGCTGATGATCAGCAACGTCAGCAGATATGACGCCCAGCTTTGCCGCACTCTGGGGGCCTGACCGCGCACGACAAGGCGCAGGACCAGCGCGACCAGTGACAGCAGTGGCAAAACCAGTACCAGCGGGACAAGTGCCAGCCGGGACCATAACGGGACCGGATTCGGGGTTTTAGGGCGCAGCTCCGGCGCACCCTGCACCGGCACCTGAGCTTTGGCTACTTCCTGAGTAGTGATGACGATAGGATCCATGAATGGTGGTCACAACCTGGGGATGTGCGGCAGTGAATAATACAAAAAAATCTTCTGAATACGCATTGTTATTATGGCGACACGCAGAAATCAAGAGAACTATTCAGCGCTCGGGCAGGGCTAGTGTACTCCAGAGTTCCACGAAAGCATCCGGGCTGAACGCCTTAGCCAGGCCAATCGAGACTGATTGGGAGCTTCCCGTTGGCGTCCCGCAAGCCGTTTTTGCTGGCCTTGTCAGCGCCGGTAGTGTTAAATGCTTAAGCCAGCCCAAGCCTTAAAGTTCTTTAATCGGTTTCCCCATTGACACGGTTTTTACAATGCCAGTCCCCAATTCAATCTCTTGAAAGCACTGATCTGTCTTATAATGTCAGGCGAAAAATGGAAACAAACTAAAAATGGAAACAAATCTGAGAACCGACAAACTTCTGGACCAGATTGGCTGGAAATTGCTGAATGAATTGCAGGTCAATGGAAGGCTTTCTTACGCCGAACTGGGCCGCCGAGTTGGCTTAACTACGCCGGCTGTGGTGGAGCGCGTCAAGCGGATGGAAGAAGCAGGCATCATCGTCGGATACCACGCCGATATTGATCCGATGAAGGTCGGCCTGCCTATCACCGCGTTCATTCGCATGTCGGTTGTCGGGGACGTCTTCACGCGCATCACTGCCGTAGTCAAAAACTCGCCTGAAGTAGTCGAATGCCACCGCGGCACCGGCGCCGATTCATTCATCATGAAAGTTCACGTGCGCTCGGTGGAGCACCTGGAATCGCTCATCGACCGCCTGACGCCTTTCGGTACCACGTCGACTTCCATCGTGCTCTCATCGCCGGTGGAAAAGCGCGCCGTCAGCCGGATGGATGAGGTGGCGCACGCGGCGCAGACGGCCCAAGCGGCGCCCAGAAAGTAAGTTCAATTATTTCGGTTTCGCTCTCTCATACTGCACCGGCCATTTGATTTCCTGCCCGAGTGCGTCCGCCGCCAGCAAAGGCCAGTAAGGTTCGCGCAGAAATTGGCGGGCCAGGATGACAACATCGGCTTGTCCGCCGCGTACGATCTGGTCAGCCTGAGCAGGATCGGTAATCATTCCGACTGCGCCGGTCATCACGCCGGCTCCGCGCCGCACCTGCTCGGCGAAAGCCACCTGATAGCCCGGGCCCACGGGAATTCGCACACCCGCCACGTTGCCTCCGGAGGAACAATCAAATAAGTCCACTCCCATCGGCTTGAGCAAGCGCGCGAGCTCAATGGATTCTTCCACCGTCCAGCCACCCTCCACCCAATCGGTGGCTGATATCCGCACCCACAGCGGATATTTTTCCGGCCAAACCTTGCGCACGGCGGCAACGATTTCACACGCGAAGCGAATCCGGTTTTCAAAGGACCCGCCGTAATGGTCAGTGCGCCGGTTGCTGAGCGGTGAGAGGAACGAGTGCACCAGATATCCGTGCGCGCCGTGAAGCTCGATCAACTTCGCCCCTGCGGCTTCGGCGCGCTGCGCCGCTGCAGCAAAGGCGCGGACGATCTCCGTGATCTCGGCAACGCTGAGCGCGCGGGGTGTCTGGTAAGCTTCGGCAAACGGCAGAGAGCTGGGAGCGAAGATCGGCGTCCATCCGCCTTCAGCCGGGGAAATCGGCTTGCCACCGTTCCAGGGCTGGTTGGTGCTCGCCTTGCGGCCGGCGTGGGCCAGCTGCATGCCCGGGATGGATCCGTGCGCCGCGACGAAAGAAAAGATCCTCCGCAGCGGCTCCACGTGGTCGTCTTTCCAGATGCCAAGGTCCTGCGGGCTGATGCGGCCGTCGGCGGTCACGGCGGTTGCTTCTGTAATTACAGCGGCTGCGCGCCCGACGGCCCGGCTTCCCAGATGGACAAAGTGCCAGTCATTGGCAAAACCGTCTTCACTGGAATACTGGCACATCGGCGAAACAACAATCCGGTGCGCGAGTTCGATACTGCGCATCTTCAGAGGCTCGAATAAATGGGCCATAATCAGTTCCTGCATTTTAAATGGAGCGCAACGCCGCGGAGGATGAGCCGAAGAATGCAAAAGTTTTCAGCTTCTCAGGGGACATGAACCTCAGAAGTATCACCTTAGGAGTTTTTGCCTGTTGTAATTCAGAAAAAAATACGTCAGATTGAGGCATGGCCCAGAAAGAGTACAAGGACGATTGGGGAACAGGTGCGCGCGAAGGCTATGAAGATCGCGGCGCGTTTCGTCCTCCACGGAAACAGGGAAAGGAACCCGGCAGTCCGATTCTGCGAACCCTCGGAGGAATCGCGATGGTGGGCGGGATCTGCTGGGGCGTTTACCTGGTAACTTCCAATCCAGATCACGTGGGCGCTCTACAACAGAATCACGGCCCCATCGCCATCATCGCTCTCGGCGTGATCGCGTCGGTTCTGGGCAAGTATCTGCGCGCCTGACAATTCTGTCGCTTCGCTCCAAACGCCCGCGATTCTCATCCTGCTCGACATTTCTTTGCTCCTTGAAAAAGCCGGCTCGCCGACCTCGGCGATCCAGCAGTCTTCCCCAATAGGTAAGCTTATTTCGGCGGGGGCGTTTTCTCTTCTGCAGGAACTTCCTTCATGCCGGGCAGAATCGTGATCGAGGTGCTGAACTTCTTGTAATTGGAGAACACCTCTTCCTGGTCGACGCTCTCGTTCTTCAGCAATGCGATGCGGGCACTGCCATGGATCGACAGCCGCTTGATCCACCAGAGCTCATTGTTCACGTGGGCATTCTCCAGTTCGAAGCGCGATCCGGGATGAATACGAAAGAGAAACAACCCAAAGGAAATCGTGTCGATGGCCTCGGCTTCCACCTTGACCCAGTTGTATTCCTGTTTTTCGATCCAGATCCGCCCTTTGAGCTTTTTGAGCATGTCGGCATGGGGCTGCGTAGGCTGGAAGTCCTTGCGCGGCGTGGCTTCGAGCACCCAGGCGTCTTCGCCTGAAACCTGCTCTTCACCCGCTACCCGGAAGTCGTAGGCGTTGACGACGTCGCGGACAAAAGCGCGCCCTTCCTCCCGCTCCTTCTGCTGTTTCCGCGCGCGTTTCTCGCGGTCCTCCTCACTTTCCTTGCGGTGTCTGGCCAGGAATTTCTCCCACTTCTCATCCTCTTTCTTCTGCTCCTTCTCGCTCAGAGGTTTGTCATCCACCTGCACCAGCCGCGAGTAGAACTCGCCATAGTAGTAGTTGATGTCGTACGTCTTGATATCGGTAGACTTCACCCGGCCGTGCTTGTCCAGATGCTTGATGACCTCGCGCTGCGTGGAAGTGTATTTCTGGGCGCGATCGAAGTTGTGGTGGTCCACCTCCAGAGCGCGACGGATGATTTGCTTGGCATCGGTAGTGGCGGACTCGTTCTTGGTGCCGGCTGCGGCTTGCTGGGGCACCAGCAAAGCGGCCGCTACCACATCTGCACCGGCGAGG
>DASTJB010000310.1:0-3486 GCA_035717005.1 Candidatus Angelobacter sp. | reverse complement strand
GCCGGGCTGAGCTTGAGCAGATGATCGAGCGTGGTCTGAATGATTTCCTGCAGCTCGCCTTCAGGGTGCGCTTCGTTCGCCAGTCCCCAGGCCGCGGCTTCTTCTCCGGTGAAGACGCGGCCGGTAAAGACCAGTTCGGCGGCGCGCTTCTGGCCTGCGAGCGCCGCCAGCGCCGCGCACGCCACCGGCGGATAGCAGCCCAGCGTGATCTCGGGAAATCCCCATTTGGCCTTCTGCGTCGTGTAGACCATGTCGCACATCATGGCCAGCTCCGCCCCGCCGCCCAGGCAGACGCCGTGGACCTCGGCAATGGTGATTTTCGGAAACTTCACCAGCGCGCCGATCACGCCATGGAACTTCTGGAACATGGTCTGGATCTTGTCCGGGGTGTGCACCGCCACGTCGACTCCGGCAGAAAAGCCGCGCTGTCCCCCGGTCAGCATTACGACAGATATCTCGCGGTGTTGCTCCAGTTGCTGTAATGCCGCCAACAGCTCGTCCATCATCTGGAAGTCGATCACGTTCAGCGGCGGATGGGTGAGCGTGATGCGGGCAAGTTGGCCGTGGGCTTCAACGGCAACGCGTTTCATTGATGTTACGGGATTGGATTCACTCATCTCCAACCGATCTCGCCTTTCTCCGTGCTTGCGCGTCTCCGGGGTAGGTTTGCTTTCGGTTTTCCGATCACTCGCGATCACCAGATTCCTCTACCTCGTCCAGAATCCCCTGGTATCGTACTCCCGGATGGCCTTCAACTCCGCCTCATTCGGTTCCGGCGTGGTCTTCACCTCTTCGGCGATTTTCAGTTTCCATCCCGTATTCGCCTGCACGTCGTCCACTGTCACGCCCGGATGCACAGTCGAAAGAAACGCCTCGCCGTCGTCGCCAGGGCCGCATTCAAGCGCGGTGCTTGCGCTTGAATGGGCAGCAAAGCGCAGCACGCATTTGCTGGTGATCACCGCTGAGGGTCCGCCGCGCGGAAGTCCCACGCGCTTCCGCCAGCCGGCGCCGTCGCCGTTGCCGGGACTGGTGACGTAACTTACGCGCTCCGGAAGGCGATGGCGGCCGTGCTCCAGCAGCGAGACAAACCGCTGCGCCAGCGAAGCGATATCGCACGCGCCTCCGGAACCCGGCAGGCGCACCACGCCATTCTTGCCCTGCACCTGCGTGGAGTTGAGGTTGCCATAGCGGTCCACTTCGGCCGCGCCCAGAAAGCCAAGATTCACGCGTCCCGACTGCAGCAGGCTCATCACGTCAAGCATGCCCAGGCACTGCGTGGCGCCCTTAATGTTGGGCGGATCGGCCATGGTGTAGACCAGCTCGGGCGAAGGCGTGGAACGCACCACGCCGTTTTCGAACAGCCCGGTCGCGTTCGGCGCATGCGTCTTCTTGGCGACGACAAACGCGATCAGCGGCAACCGCATGCCAACGAAGACGACCTCGCCGTCCTTAATCTCGCGCGCCGCGGCGACAACCATGAGCTCGTTGAGGGTGTAGGACATTCCGGTATTTGGCTCTTGGTACTTAGTATTTGGCAAACCCCTATCACGACAGGCTGCAAGAATATGGGCGGCCACAAAAAGCGAGGAAGGCGGCCTTTCGAGATTTTGCCAAGTACTAAATACTAAGTACCAACTACTGTTCTACTGCACCGCGTTCAGCGCGCTCTTCCGCACCTCGCCGATGGTGAGCAGCGGGTCTTTGGCGCCGGTCTTGGGCGCAATCCACTTCTTCTCCGCGCCGATGATGTCCATCAGCAGCTTCTTGTCCGCCGGGGTCGGCATCCAGGTCTCGAATTGCTGCCTGTATTCCTTCTCATCCAATTGTTGACCGGTCTGCGGATGGAAGAACTGCCCTTTCCATCGGCCGATCATGCGATTGAACTTGATATCGGGGCAATAGAGCTCGGCGGAGCCCGGCCGCTGCGCCGCGCTGATCTTCTTCACCAGGTCGACGCATTCGTCGCGATAGAGATGGCGGTTGTAGTCATTCAGATTGTCGAGGTCCGGGTCCGTCTGGTTCTTCAGCTCGTCGTAACGGCCCTTGAGCCCCCAGGTATAGGCCCAGTGGGCGGAAGAAGAGTTGTCGGTCCCGAACAGATCGTAGGCGCTGGAGATCCATTTGTTCAGATATTTCTGCATCAGCCAGCCCGGGACCACGCCTGCCTGGGCAATGCGCGCCAGGCCTGTGTTACCCGTGCCCATGTGGAAGGCCTCTTCGCGCAGCATGTAGCTCATGGAGCGGCCCAGGGGCGCAAAGGCCGAGAACTTGAGCATCTGCAGCTGGAATTTGCCGTCGCGGTCCACGAAGTCGGTGAAGGCGAAGAAGTCCAGCCAGTTGTCGCACTCTTCGTTGAAGGAGCCGAGCAGGCGCTTGTTCTCGTAGGCTTTGCGTTCGAGCATCTTCTGCGCCTCGACCTTGCCGGTGGTGCCAAAGTGCTCGATCAGCAGCGCGCACATCTGCCAGCCGTGGCGCATCTCTTCGATCATCACGCGCGTCAGCGACGAGCGGTCGTAGTCGCTGGGCGCGGTCTCAAACAGCCAGCGCTGCTGCTCTACGCTGGCAAACTCGGTGTCGCCCTGGTAGACGATCAGGTTCAGCAGCGCGTCGCGCATGTTCTGCGTAGGGATCTGGCGCACGTTCTCCCACTTGGGCCGGCCCTTGTAGTAGCCGAAGGAAATCTCCTCGGTCTCAATGGCGCCATACAGCGTGTCAAAACCAAAATTGCGAATGTCATTGTGATTGACGCCGATCTCCTCGCGCCACTCCTTGAACAGCCCGACCCAGTCACTGAATGTTCCGATCTTGTGTATCTTTCCCGGCATTTTTTACCCCAATAATTTTTTAGAGATTCATCCACACCGATTTCAGCTCGGTGTAGCGCTCAATCGCGTGCATGCCCAGCTCGCGGCCGAAGTTGAGGCGTTCAGCGGGCGTCTGAGCCCGCTGCCGAAATCCTGACGGCGAAGCCCGAAGGACCTGAGTCATAAGTTCAGCCACACTGTCTTCAACTCCGTATAGTGATCCAGGGCATGCATTCCCAATTCTCTTCCGAAGCCTGACTGCTTGTAGCCGCCGAAAGGCAGCGAGGCGTCCATGACTCCGTAGGTGTTGATCCACACCGTGCCGGCCTTCAGCCGGCGCGAGAGCTGGTGCGCCTTCTTGATGTCGTTGGTCCAGACCGCCGCGGCCAGGCCGTAAACATTTTTGTTGGCAAGTTCGGCCACCTGCTCCACGTCGTCAAACGTGAGCGTGGCCAGAACAGGGCCGAAAATCTCTTCCTGGGCGATCTTCATGTCGTTGTTCACGCCCCCGAAGATGGTCGGCTCGATGAAGTAGCCGTGATCGCCATTGACCTGCGCGCGCTTGCCTCCGGCCAGCAGCTTGGCGCCTTCGTTTTTCCCGGTCTCGATGTAGCCGAGCACCGTCTGCATCTGCTTTTCGCTGACGATCGCTCCCAGGCGCGTTTTGGGATCGAGCGGGTCG
>DASTJB010000309.1:0-32017 GCA_035717005.1 Candidatus Angelobacter sp. | reverse complement strand
ATCAAAGCCAGCAGCCTGAAAGTGGAAGTCCCTTTCAGCAACGTTGGGATGGTCGGTCTGCGTCCGGTGGTTAAGAATGGCGAAGTTAATAAGATTCTTAACTTCCTCGTCGACGGCAAGTGCGACAACCACCAGGACTGGAAATTCCGCTTCAAGGAAAATTCTGACAAGATGCGCACCGGCTCGTTGCTGGAGGTTGCCGTCGTGCTCAAGAGCCTCCTGCTTCTGGCCAAAGACAAGCCGCTCTCTTTCCGCGAAAAGAAGATGCTGGAGCGGGCACGCTATCTGCTGGTGACCGAGCTGGCCATGTCGCGCAATGAAGAAGAGTCAGAAATCGAAGACATGCTGACCAAGTCGCTGGCCAAGAGCAAGCTGAAGTTCCCAGAAGTCACGGCCGACGCGTAGGTTTCCGAACTCCCGAGCGCAGCGAGGGATCCCTATTACTGAGACAGAATATTAAGGCGGGCCTTTCGCATTATCGAAAGGCCCGTTGCCTTTATTGCCCAAGAATTTATGAGCGGGTAGGGGTCCCTCGCTAATGCTCGGGATTTCAGAATGAAGCTCTAATGCTCTGTGTTCCCATCCAGCAGTTCCAGAGCGTGCGGCAGGACCCCGATCACAGCCTGAAGCGATTCCACTGCTGCCGCCGGACTTCCTGGCAGATTGAGAATCAGCGCTTTGCCGCGCAAGCCGCAAACGCCGCGGCTCAGGGCGGCAAGCGGTGTTTTCTTTGCCCCCTCCGTACGCATTCGTTCCGCAATTCCGTCGATCACGCGTTCGCAAACGGCCAGAGTCGCTTCCGGAGTGACGTCGCGGGCGGCGATTCCCGTGCCCCCGGTGGTAACCACCAGGCGCGTGATCTCGCTGCACTCGATCAGCCGGGCTGAGATCTTGTCTTTTTCGTCGGGCAGCACGGAGCTGTGCACCACTTTAAAGCCGGCGGTTTCCAATTCGCGCTTGATGGCCGGACCGGAAAGGTCCTGGCGCCGGCCCAGATGCGAGGAATCGCTGATGGTAAGGACAGAAGCGGTTTTCAGGGAGGACGCGCTCACGGAAAGATTTTACGCTTCGAGCACGTTTTCTTCGGTATCGCGATTGGCTTCATCGAGCAGGCGCAGGCCTTCCAGCAGCAGGCCCTGGGTCGACTGGGTGGTGGTCTGCTCATTGCTGGAGCCGGCAAAGTCGATCTCAAAGCTGCCGCCAGTCCAGGCCAGCACCTTGTAGACGGCGGGATCACCCTTCAGCTCGCCATAAGTCGCGTGGTTGATCTGGCCGTCCGTGAAGAACATTTTGCACTTGTCGCCGTTGTTGGTGAGGGTGAGCGCGCAGGTCTTGCGTCCCATATCGAGCGACTGCAGCAGGTCAAGCACGTTCATCTGCGCCAGGCTGCCGCGAACCACCGAATCGCCCGGCGCCTCGCGCGTCATCTTTTCCAGAGAAATCTTGTCGACCACTTTCTTGATTTTGGCCGCTGCTTCCTTCAGGAAAAACGGTTTCTCAATGAAATCTTCCACCGTGTCGGCGACGGCCTTGAGCTTCTCGTTGATATCGGTCTTGCTGGCCATCAGCATCACGGGAATGGTGGCGCTGGCGTTGCGGCTCTTGATCTTCTGCAGGAGCTGGCGGCCGTCCATGCCGTTCATGGCGTAGTCGGCGATGATCAGGTCCGGCCTGTCTTCAATGACTTTGAGCAGCGCGTCAGCGGCATCGGGCATGGTCTGCACGGTCGAGAACTGGGCAAGCGCGTGCCGCAGCATCTCCACAATCATGGGATTGTCGTCGACCAGCAGGACCTTGATGTTGCCTGGCATGGGACCTATTTCTTGGGAGTGGGCCGGTTTGAAAAACTGACCCACTTCCAGTATCAGCGTCTAGCGTCCCGGCTGCCGGGACGCGGGCCTTCAGGCAGAACGTTCATCGCGTAGCCATGAATTTATCTCACCTTCGGCGCATTCGAAAGCTTTCTAAAAAATGGCGAGTTGGTCCAATACTATTTCTTCGAACTGCGCCGGTAATCGCCGCTCTTTCCGCCCGCTTTACGGTCGAGGACCACTTCGCGAATGGCAATACCTTTGTCCAGCGCCTTGCACATGTCGTAGACCGTCAAGGCGGCAACGGCAACTGCCGTGAGCGCCTCCATTTCCACGCCGGTCTGGGCGGTTGTGGCGGCTCGTGCGTGGATCTTGACGCCATTTTCGCACACCTGAGTGGTCACATCAATGAAACTCAAGGGCAGCGGATGGCACATTGGTATCAGCTCGCTCGTGCGTTTGGCCGCGGAAATCCCCGCGAATCTGGCCACTTCCAGCGGATTTCCCTTAGGGTTCCGGGGCAGAGCGCGCAGGACCTGTTGTGACATTTCCACGAAGGCCGAGGCTTCCGCTTCGCGACGCGTCGCCGTCTTCTGTGAGACGTCGACCATCTTGGCGCGACCGGCAGAATCGTAGTGCGAGAGCTTGGACGGCGTCTCAGATCGTGGAGTTTTTGGCTTCCTGGGCATATCTTTTTCTAAAATTCCGAATCCGCCGGTTTTGCGCGCGGGGGATCACTATTTCCTTCTAAACTTTCGACCCTCGGCAATTCACTGTTCCTTTACCCAAAAGTTCCTCGTTGATAGGGTTCACTCGCTTCGCTCGGGATTACAGAAACTACCGCAGCACCACCGTCACCATCTCGCCCTTCGCCAGTTTTTCCTTATCTGGGGGCACCACAAGATAGCAGTTCGCCCTCGCCGCGGCCAGCATGTCACCGGAACCCTGCCAGGGAATTACCTCGACCTCCGGTTGGTGGAGTTCACCGCGGATCAGCGACGGCAGGAACCGCGTCAGGCCGGTTTTGGTTTTGAAATCCTTCTTCAACTTTGCCTGCGCCGATCTCATCGGTAAAGGCTCCGCGCCGCTTAGCGCGTCGATCACGTGTCGCGCGAAAAGATCAAAGGTAACCATGACGGAGACTGGATTCCCGGGCAGGCCAAAGAACGGCTTTTCGCCGAAGGAGCCAAAGACGACAGGTTTGCCGGGCTGGATCATGGTCCCGGTGAAGAAGAACTCTGCGCCCAGCAAACTCAGAACTTTTTCGACCAGATCGAACTTGCCCATGGATACGCCGCCCGAGAGCAGCAACAGGTCCGCCTTCAATCCCTGCTGCACCAGCTCGGTCAACTTGGATTCTTCGTCGGGAGCGATGGGGAGCTGCACCGGCTCGCCACCGGCGGCGATGACCAGTGCCGCCAGCGAATAGCTGTTGCTGTTGCGAATCTGGCTCGGACCAGGGTTCTCCGCCACATCCACCAGTTCGTCGCCGGTAGAAAGAATGGCGACCCGAGGCCGGGCGAAAACTTTGAGTCTTGCCGCTCCGGCCGCTGCTGCCATGGCGATCTGCGCCGGCCCCATTCTGGTCCCGCGCGGCAGCAACTCCTGGCCCGCTTTGGCTTCCGCTCCGGCGGGAACAATATTTTCGCCCGCGAAAACGGCGCGTTGAAATTCAACCTGCTCCTCGGAGTCGCCTCTCCCGGTATGTTCGACCATCACCACGGCATCGGCGCCCTGCGGAACGGCGGCGCCGGTCATAATCTCCACGGCTTCCCCCGGAGCTACGGGGAGATCGTAGCTGTCACCGGCCTTTACCTGGCCGACGATTCGCAACTGAGTTGGTCCGTCCTTTGTGAGATCGGCCGAGCGGACTGCATAACCATCGCGCGTGGCCCGGGCGAATGGCGGAAAATCGCGATCAGCGACTACAGCTTCGGCCAGGACACGGCCCAGCGACTGCAGCAGCGGAAGCTCCTCGGCCTGGTGCGGCCGCTCCAGAACCGGCCGGCAATAGGAGCGGACAGATTCGCAGGCTTCGTCGAAACTCAACACTCCTGTCGATTGGGTCGGGGAAGGCATCCCTTGATTTTAAACACAAAAACCCAAAACCTTTGAAACACGGGGGGACGCAGTAAGCGGAGGGAATTTGCATTGAATCTCTCTGCGTTCTCCGCGGTGATCTGTTTTCACTGCGTGCTGATTGCTGAGTGCTGATTGCTTCCGGTAGAGTAAATGTTTCTATGCTCGATCTTGCTTACGTCCGAGAGAACCTGCCCCAGATTGAAGAGATGCTGCGCCGCCGGGGCATGGACCCGCAGACCGTCCTCAGCGGCTTTCGCCAGGTGGACGAAAAGCGCCGCCAGCTGATTACCCAATCGGAGACGCTGAAGGCGCAGAGGAACCGCGCCTCAGAAGAAATCGCCAAACTGAAGAAGGCAGGGCAGGACGCCACCGCGCAGATGGAGCAGACCAAGGCTCTCCGCGCTCAGGGCGACGAACTGGAAAAGCAGGCCGCCGAGATCGACCAGGAGCTGCGCACCATGCTGGCCGGCATTCCCAACATGCCGCATGAGTCTGTGCCGGTCGGCCATGCAGCCGATGACAACAAGGAAGTGCGCAAGTGGGGCCAGCCGCCGGAGTTCAGCTTCAAACCCAAACCGCACTGGGAGCTGGGTGAGGAGTTGGGCGTGCTCGACCAGGAACGCGCGGTGAAGCTGAGTGGCGCACGCTTTGCCGTTTACTGGGACCTGGGCGCCAGGCTGGAGCGGGCATTGGCGAACTTCATGCTCGACCTGCACACCGGCGAGCATGGCTACACCGAAGTGCTGCCGCCCTACATGGTGAATTCAGCATCGATGTACGGTACCGGACAGCTTCCCAAGTTCGGCGGTGACCTCTTCAGGATCGCGGACCACGACCTTTGGCTGATCCCTACCGCCGAGGTGCCTCTGACCAATCTCTATCGCGACGAGGTGGTCGATGCCTCGCGCCTGCCGCTCTCAATCACCGGCTACACGCCGTGCTTCCGCAGTGAGGCCGGGTCTTACGGGAAGGACGTGCGCGGGATCATCCGTCAGCACCAGTTCCAGAAGGTGGAGTTGGTGAAGTTCACGCGCCCGGAGCAATCCTACGAACAGCACGAACAGCTCACGCGAGACGCCGAGACGGTCCTGCAAAAACTGGGGCTGCACTACCGCGTGGTGCTGCTATGCACCGGGGACATGGGCGCGGCTTCGGCGAAAACTTACGATCTTGAAGTCTGGCTGCCGGGCCAGCAGCTCTATCGCGAAATTTCTTCGTGCTCCAACTTCGAAGCTTATCAGGCGCGGCGGGCGAACATTCGCTACAGACCCGAAGGCGGCAAAAAGACCGAGTTGGTACACACGCTGAACGGCAGCGGACTGGCGATCGGGCGGACCTGGCTGGCAATCCTCGAAAATTATCAGCAAGCCGATGGCAGCGTGCTGGTACCGGAAGCGTTAAGGAAGTATGTGGGAGCGGAGAGGATCACGGCGAAGAGGTTTTGAGTGATCGGGTGATCGGGTCATCGGATCCTCGGATCATCGGGAAAGCAAATCGCCCGCTGAACCGATCGCCCGATGGAGGAATCCTTGAGCCCGCCCCCCGAGCTTCGATACACTTAATGCATGTCTCGTATCGGCCGGACGCTTAAAGGCTACCTCTTCTGGACCTATGACCGGGGAAGCTTCCATTATGATGTGATGGTCACCCTGATCCTGGCCTTTATCTTTATCGCGCCGCGGTTTATCGATTTTAAAGACCACCCGCAGCAGGGACTCTCGCATCTAAGCAGACCAGTAGTCACGGCAGAGGGGAAGACGTACCAGGTGGATGCATCCACAGTAGATGCCCAGGATGAGGCCATGGTGCGCGCAAATTTCCTGCGCGTACTACGGCCGATTGTGGGTGAAACCGCTGTCGTGGGCCGGGTTGAACCGGTGCGGGACGCTTCCGGGCACATCGTGGCTTATCGCGCGCCGGTAAAGAAATAGCCGTTCGTTCTTGCCCTTTGGCTCTTGATTTTCTGATTCAGGGAAACAGGTTTGGCCCCGGAAAAGTCAGGCCGGAAGACTTGGTTCTGAAGCAATGCGAAAGCTATCACTCACCACCACTCTGTTTCTTGCCAGCGCGCTGGCGATGGCCCAGGCGAAGGCGCCGGCCGCGGCGCAGAACGGGCCTGGCAGCGGAGACCTGAAATCAGTGCTGGCCAAGATGAATTTGAACGCGGGAACTTTCAAGTCTGCCCAGGCCGACGTTGAGTTTGAAACCTATGAGAGCGTCGTCCAGGAAAAAACGCTGCAAAAGGGACGCATTTATTTCCGCAAGACCAATAAGGGCGTGGAGGCGGCGTTCGACATTACCTCGCCTGCTCCCAAGCAGGTTGTCTTCGACGGCAAAGATGTCACCATGTGCGAGCCCAGGATTGACCAGTGCACCAGGCGAGACGTCAGCAAAAACAAGGCGGATGTTGAATCATTCCTCAGCCTGGGCTTTGGCGCCAGCGGCGACGAGTTGCAGAAATCGTACGAGGTAACGCTGGACGGATGGGAGAAGGTGCACGGCATTCAGACGGCCAGGCTCGAACTGGCGCCGAAAAACGAAAAGCTGCGCCAGACCTACAGCAAGATCATTCTGTGGATTGAGCCGGAAAAGGACATTCTGCTGCAACAGAGATTCAACGAATCTTCAGGAAACTACCGCCTGACGCGATATGCCAACATGAAGGTCAATGGCCGGCTTCCCGAGGACGCCTTCAAGCTGAAAACCAGCTCAAACACGAAGATCGTCCGCTCGCAGTAGAGAAAAAGAATTGGCGAAAAGCCGGACGGGGTGGTGTAAAATCGAGCGTGCTGCGGGGCGGCTATCAGGCGAGGCGGCCGTTCGATTCGATGCAGGTTTTGAATCCGTATACCCGAGCAAGAGGTAGTAGTTTCTTTATGGCCAAAGTGTTCACGATCTCCGTGGTGCCCGACCCCAAGCGGCGCAAAGCAGGGCAAAGAAAATCTGATCCACGTTTCATCGAAGGCCAGCGCCTGCTGGTAGAAGCCATGAAATACCTGATTCAGCAGGATCCCAGGCGCAACAAGGATGCTGTGATGTTGATTTCAGAGCATTTCCGGACTCGCTTCCGCATGTCTGACCGGGCCTCAGACCTTCCTACGGTTCCGCAGGAAACGTAACAAAAAGCGGCATCCTTCCATTTTTTGAATATCGCAGGGCGAAAAATCCTGTTTTGCGGATGAAAACCCGCTCAATTCCTGTGTAATTTATTGATTCTAAAGAAGCAAACCTTCAGGAACCATAGTTGCATTACGGAACGTTGGCATTGCGTGTTTCTTAGCGTGAATGAAGCACGTGATTGTTTGCTCTCAAACTGAAAACAATGGAGATGCAAGGATGAATCATAAACTGCGCGACATCTTGGTAACCGTCGCTGCTTGCGTGTTGGTGCTTTGGTGCATCCCGTCCGTTGGTCAGGTGCTGAAGGGTTCGATCTCCGGCACAGCGGTTGACCAGCAGAACGCGGTGGTTTCGGGTGCTACGGTCAAAGCGACCAATACGTCAACCGGCGGTGTACTCACCACGACCTCAGACAGCTCTGGCCTGTTCCGGTTTAACCTGATTCCGGCCGGGGAATACAAGATCGAAGTTTCAGCTCCTAATTTCAAAACTTCCGTTCAGAACAATGTGCTTGTTTCTGCTGGACGTGACACCGGCATTGGCACGGTCAAACTGACGGTCGGTGAAGCCAACACCACGGTAGAAGTCACCGCGGAAGCGCCACTCATCGAAACCACACAGGCGCAGGTGACCAACACCTTCTCCGGCGTACAGCTCCAGACATTTGCCGGCGTGCAGGAAAACGAAGGCCTGGACAACCTGGCGCTGTTCGTGCCCGGCGTAAGCTCGGTGCGCGACAACTCGTTCTCAAACACGAACGGCGGCGTCGGCTTCTCAGTGAACGGTCTGCGCGGCCGCAACAATGACCAGCAGATCGACGGCCAGAACAACAACGACAACAGCGTCGGCGGCCCCGGACTCTTTGTGAGCGACGCGGAATTTGTAAGCCAGTACGTTCTTGTCACCAACCAGTTCGGTCCGGAATACGGCCGCAACTCCGGTTCAGTGGTAAACATCGTGACCAAGTCGGGCGGCAATGCCTGGCATGGCAGCGTTTACGGCTCGGAAAACAACTCGATCCTGAACTCGTTAAACAACGCCCAGAAGAATCCTGATATTTGCGGCTTTGCTACGGGCAGCACCACCCAGCCCGGCCCGGACTGCTTGACTAAACCTCCGCGTCTGAATGACGAATTTGGCGGATTCACCATCGGTGGGCCGTGGATCAAGAACAAGCTGTTCTTCTTCGGCGGTTTTGATCAGGAGTTAGTGTCACAGCAAGGTCAGTTCACCTCTGGCGGCGTGGCTCCAACACCCGCTGGATTGGCGGCCCTTTCTGCCTGCGCCACAACAGCCAATCAGCAGGCGGCGGTAGCCGCTCTGGCCAAGTTCGGACCGTACGGCATCTCGGGTGGAAACCCAACCCCAGGCGCTGATACTGTCAATCTTGTGGGGGCTTGTCCCTCGGCTACGTTTGCTACGGTTTCCCGCACAGTTGCGCAGCCCGAGCACTTCTTTAACTGGGTGATGAAGAATGATATACAACTCGGTAATGACACCATTACCGGCCGTTATATCTTCAACCGCGGCAACTTCTTCAACGTTCCAGACAATCCTGGTGCGGGTTACTTCTTCAACGTTCCCGCTCTGAGCCAGGCAGTGCTGGCCAGTTGGACGCACAACCTGAGCGCGCACATGGTAAATGAGCTGCGCGGTTCGTTCGGACGGCTTAATGTTGAATTCGGCGGCAGCAATATTACTGGCGCCGCGGAACCGCAGATGAGCCAGTTGGATCAGGCTCTGGCGAACATCACTTTCAACTCAGGGTCGAACCTGGGCTTTGGACCTGCGACCAACCTGCCGCAAGGCCGAATCGTCAATACCTGGCAGGCCCAGGACAACTGGAACTACGTTCTAGGCAAGCATCAGCTTAAGGCAGGAGTGAACTGGACCTATCAGCGCTCACCGAACGTCTTCCTGCCCAACATCAATGGCCAGTTCCGCTTCGGCAGCTGGAATTCGTTCTTCAACAACACGCCCAACCGTATCCGCGTCGCGAATGGCCCGTCGTCACTCGATTTCCGCGAGTATGACACGTTCCTGTACGGCGGAGACGACTGGAAGGTGACGCAGCACCTCACTGTGCAGCTTGGCTTGACCTGGTCCTACTACGGCCAGCCCGCCAACCTGTTCAACGAGATCACCACCAAGCGCGAGAGCAATCCTGCGACTGCCTTCTGGGCCAACACGGAACCCCTCACGGGTGGCTTCCTGAACCCCGGAGCAGCTATTCCGCTTTCGGTCCGTACAGATCCAGTCATTCCGGCGCCCAAGAACAGCTTTGGCCCGTCGCTCGGCTTTACCTATTCTCCGCAGTGGGGCGGATTCCTGACGGGCAACGGCAAGACTGTCATCCGCG
Organism: Candidatus Angelobacter sp.; assembly: GCA_035717005.1. Lineage (GTDB taxonomy): Bacteria > Acidobacteriota > Terriglobia > Terriglobales > Acidobacteriaceae > Angelobacter. Next base: position 22,645 of record DASTJB010000309.1, on the reverse strand, counting down.
GCGGCTACCGCATGTTGTACGATCCACCGTTCTACAACATTTACCTCAACGTATCCACTTCGGCACCGGAGGTTTTCCTGCAGACGTTCACCGGAGGGTCTCTCGCGGGTAAGCCGTTGCCGGCAGTCCCGACCGGTCCCAATGTCCGTTCAGAGCTGGCGCCATCTCTCCAGAAGGGCGTGTTTGATCCACGCACCTTCGCTGAGACCTTCATTACGCCAAAGTTCGGTCCGGACAAGGTGCACACCTGGACGCTGGGACTTGAGCGTGAATTGACCAAGAGCGCCGCCGTTGAGGCGCGGTACGTGGGCAATCACGCGTATGGTCTGTTCCAGACTCTGGATAACAATCCATTCATCAGAGACCTAAAGACCGACTTCCCCAATCTGGTGCCGGCCAACCTGACCCCATGCCCGGCTTCGCAGGCGTTTGCTCCCGTCGCCATTGGGCGTGTGAACTGCAATCAAGGCGTAGGCCGCATTCGTGCCAACAGCGGCTACTCCAATTACCAGGCAGCCCAGGTGGAGTTCCGCGCCAACAACCTGTTCAAACAGCTGACGATCCGCAGCGCTTACACCTACAGCAAGACGCTGGACAACGTAAGCGAAATCTTCAGCACGTTTGGCGGCGGCAACTCCCTCTTCGCAGCCCAGAACCCGGCGAACCAGGTCAATTTCCCCGGCGAATACTCGTTCTCCGGCCTTGACTATCCGCACCAGTGGTCAATCCTGTTCACCGAGCAGCTTCCGTTCTTCAAGGAACAGCACGGGCTGGCAGGCCACATCCTGGGCGGCTGGGCGTTCTCCGGAAACTACATCATCGCTTCAGGCCAGCGTTACAACCCGACGCAGATATTTGAAGCGACGGCCGCTACTGGCAAGAACTATTTTGACAACGCCTACATCGCGAACTTCGCGGGCGTTGAAACCGCCCATACGTTCCTGGGCAATATGAGCGCTCCCCAAACCGCGGTTGGAATCTTCGCAGGTGATGCTTGTAACCTGCTTGAGCCCACTGCTGGCGGAGCATGCGCTGTCCCGGCCACCACGCTCTTGAGCGAAACGGCCATGGGACCAAACTGCATCAGCGGCGCCACCGACTCGCTCGGCAACCCGCTGCCTTGCGCTGTGGTTCCAGTAACCAAGGACCAGGTGCGGTTCATTACCAACTCACAGACGGCACAGTCGGTTTTCGGCACACCGTTTGGCACCACACCGCGCAACCTGCCTCAGGATGCGATTACGAACATTGGCAATGCCTCCATCTTCAAGAACATCAAGCTGGGTGAGCATGCCAATTTCGAGTTCCATACCAGCTTCCTGAACGTTTTCAACCACAGCAACTTCTCCAGCGTCGATCCATTCGTGATTGATGCTGGTCTGCACGGCTCCTTTACGGGCTTCGGTGATCCCACGCAGACTCCCAGCGTGAACACCGGCGCTCCGCCGACCCGGAGAATCATCTTCGGCGGCAAGCTGACGTTCTAAAGAAACTTGCTGTAACAACCTTGGGCCCGCCAGTTCGCTGGCGGGCTTTTTCTTTTCTGCACGCTGCGCCTGGCGGCGCGTGATGCAGTAAAATCGTTCCAGGATGAGCAGCAACGGAAATCCTTCCGCCCAGGTCAAGCTTCCGATCTATTTGGACAATCACGCCACCACGCCGCTCGACCCGCGGGTGCTGGAGGCGATGCTGCCCTTTCTCACCTCGAAATTCGGCAACGCCGCCAGCAACAGCCATGCTTTTGGGTGGGAAGCGGCCGCGGCCGTCGAAGGGGCGCGCCGCCAGATCGCCACTGCCATCGGCGCTTCGCCGCAGGAGATCGTCTTTACCTCGGGCGCAACCGAAAGCGACAATCTGGCTGTGATCGGCGCCGCCGACGCCTATCGCGAGCGCGGCGACCACATCATTACTGCGGTCACGGAGCACAAGGCGATTCTCGATAGCTGCCGCCATCTGGAGAAGCATGGCTGTCGAGTGACCTACCTACCCGTCGGGGAAGACGGGCTGATTGATCTCAACCAACTCAAATCCGCTTTCACCGGCCGCACCATTATGGTCACCATCATGGCGGCAAACAACGAAACAGGCGTGATTCAACCCATTGAGGAAATTGGCAAGCTGTGCCGGGAACGCGGCGCGCTCTTCCATTCCGACGCTGTCCAGGCGCTGGGCAAAGTGCCGCTCGACGTTCACAAAGCCAACCTTGATCTCGCGTCGTTGACTGCGCACAAACTGTATGGTCCCAAGGGATGCGGGGCGCTCTACGTTCGCAGCGACGCGGCAGTGCGACTGGAGCCGCTGATTCATGGCGGCGGCCACGAGCATGGAATGCGTTCCGGCACACTCAACGTCCCGGGAATCGTCGGCTTTGGCAAAGCCTGCGAGATCGCGCAGAAAGACATGCCGGAAGAGAGCTGCCGGGTGGCCGGGCTGCGCAATCGCCTTCGCGACCGCCTGATCGCCGCGCTCGACCAGGTGGTCATCAACGGCAGCATGGAGCACCGCCTTCCCGGCAATCTCAACATGAGTTTTCTGAACGTGGAAGGCGAAACGCTGCTCACCGGTCTGCACGACGTGGCGCTTTCCAGCGGTTCCGCATGTTCTTCGGGCAAAACTCATGCCTCGCACGTGCTGAAGGGGCTCGGCCTGAGCGATGAGGCAGCGGGCAGCGCCATCCGCTTCGGGATCGGACGCTTCAATACTGAAGCTGAGATTGATTACGTTGCGGAACGCGTGATCGACCTGGTAAAGAACCTGCGCGAAGTCTCTGTCTAAGAAGCTTACCGGCTGCTTGCCACCTGCTCTGCCGGATGCGTCTCTTCCACCTTCACCTCGCGAAGGTACTTAGCCGCCTCTTCCGGCGGCGTGGGATTGATGTAGAACCCCGTTCCCCACTCGAAACCCGCCGTCTTGGCCAGCTTGGGAATGATCTCCAGGTGCCAGTGGTAGTAGTCCTGGGTGTTCTCCTGCAGCGGCGAGCTATGCAGGATGAGGTTGTACGCGGGATTGTCGAGCACGTGCACGGCCTTGTTCAGGACGGTGCGCAGCATCCGTGCCAGGTTTTCGTAGAGCGTGGAAGGCGCGTTTTCAAAGGCCGACTCGTGCCGCTTAGGGAGGATCCAGGTTTCAAACGGAAAACGCGGCGCATAGGGGCAGAGGGTAACAAAATCCTGGTTTTCAGCTGCCACGCGCACGCGCGCCTCCATCTCCTGCCGGATAATGTCACAGAAGATGCAGCGCTCCTTGTTGGCGAAATAGCGCTTCGCGCCCTCCAGTTCCTCCGCCACCTGCTTGGGCAGGATCGGCAAGGCGATGATCTGTGAATGCGGATGCTCCAGGCTTGCGCCCGCGGCTTCGCCGTGGTTCTTGAACACCAGGATGTATTTGAAACGCCGGTCCTGTTTCAGGTCGAGAATGCGGTCGCGAAAGGCCCACAGCAGGTCTTCCACGCGCTTGACCGGCATGGTAGGCAGTGTCTCGGCATGGTTCGGCGTCTCGATTACAACTTCGTGCGCGCCCACGCCATTCATCTTGTCAAACATGCCGTCGGCCTGGCGGTCCAGGTCGCCCTCGATGCCCAGGGCGGGAAACTTGTTGGGCACCACCCGGAGATTCCACCCGGTGGTATCGCGACGGTTTTCGCCCGGACGGTAGGCCAGGATTTCCGGCGGCGTCTTCTCTTCATTGCCGGGACAAAAAGGACAGAAGCTTCCGCCTTTGATCTCGACGCGCTCGCGGGAAAAATCGCCCGGCCGCCGCGCGCGGTCCGTGGAGATGATCACCCAGCGGCCCGTAACCGGATCTTTTCTCAGCTCAGGCACAGGAACATTTTACAACCGCCCGGCAAAGGTGAGCGCTTAGCTCATGCGGAACGCGTCCCGGAAAAGCTCAATCTCAGCCCGGCCGCCGGCCATATACACGCTCACCACGTCAAAGCGCACCGGCGGACCGCTCTTCATCTTGCGCAGGAACTCGCGCGCGACGTGGGAGAGATCGCGCTGCTTCTCCGGATCGACCGCGGCTTCAGCCGGCTTGAAATCGCGCTGGCTGCGCGTCTTGACTTCGACAAAGCACAAGGTCTCGCCGTCCCAGCCCACCAGGTCCAGTTCGCTGCGGCTGCGCGGGCTGCGGTAATTGCGCGCGATGACGATATAACCGAGTTTCCGCAGATGGAAATAGGCTTCTTCCTCGCCGCGGTGACCGGTTCGGTGGCGGGCATCCTCGCCGGTTGCGGGCAGGAGTTTGGCAAGCGAGTCCAGAACGCGAAGGCTCAGGCGGGTAACACTTGCTCCAATGGGCATAGAAAGGCCGCGAACCGACGCAAATCATACCAAATGGAAGAAAGATTTGCGTTGTGTCGCGGCCATCTCGCCAAAACCGTTATTTGGATTCTTTCTCCACGATCCCGATGCACTCTTCCAGTACGTCCATTGCGATCTCAGCCTGCTCCTGCGTCACCACCAGCGGCGGCGCAATGCGGATGGAGTTTTCGCCCGCGCCCAGGAACAGCAGGCCGCGCTCAAACGCCAGCTCCACCATGCGGTCACGCTCGTCATGCGCCGTGGCTTTCGTCTTCTTGCTCTTGACGATCTCTACGCCGATCATCAGCCCGCGGCCGCGAACGTCGCCAACCATCGGATGCGTCTTCACCCATCCGCTCAGGCGCTTCATCATGTAGTTGCCCACGACTTCGGCGTTGTGAATGCCTTCGCGCTCCAGCACGTCCAGGGTCGCCAGCGCCGCCGCGATGCAGACCGGATTGCCGCCGAAGGTCGAGGCATGCGAGCCCGGCACCCAGTCCATGATTTCCGCGCGCGCCAGCGTAACCCCCAGAGGCATCCCGGAGGCGATACCCTTGGCGATGGTGACAATATCGGGCTCCACACCGGAGTGCTGGATGGCCCACCACTTGCCGCTGCGTCCGGCGCCGCTCTGGACTTCGTCGGCGACCAGCAGGATTCCGTGCTGATCGCAGATGCGCCGCAGCTCGCGCAGAAATTCAGCGGGCGCCGGCAGGTATCCGCCTTCACCCTGGATGGGCTCGATGAAGATGGCCGCGCACTCTTCCGGCGGCATGATCGTCTTGAAGACGCGCTCTTCGATGAAGCGCACGCATTCGGCAATATGCTCGGTTTCCGTCATGCCCTCAGGCTTGCGATAGACGTTCGGATAGGGCACATGCGCCACTCCCGGCACCAGCGGGAAGAAGCGCCGGCGCTGCTGCGTCTTGGAGGCAGTAAGCGAAAGCGCGCCCATGGTGCGTCCGTGGAACGCGCCGTAAAAGGCGATGATTCCCTGGCGCTTGGTGTGGTATCGCGCCAGCTTCATCGCGGCTTCAACGGCCTCGGTGCCGGAGTTGCCGTAGTAGGCCTTGATGGGGCCTGACATCGGGGCGATTTTGGCCAACCGCTCGGCCAGGGTAATCAGATTTTCATAATAGAAATCCGTGCCCGACATGTGGATTAGCTCAGCCGCCTGCTTCTGGATAGCCGCGACGACTTCCGGATGGCAGTGGCCGGTGGAAACGACAGCAATGCCGGCGGAGAAGTCGAGGAATTCGTTGCCGTCCACGTCTTCCACCACTACGCCGCGGCCGCGCCGGGCCACCAGCGGATAGGAGCGCGTGTAAGACGGAGAAATATACTTTTGATCGCCCTGCAAAATGGCTTGCGCCTTGGGGCCGGGCAGTTTGGTCCGGATCTTCGGACCCGCATTGGAAATGGTCTGGGTTGCCATGTTCATCCTCTTTTCAAATCTGGTTGCGTGTTGATGCATCGGCCTGCAAGGGCCGTTCAAGCGAGTGAGGACGAACTGAGATTAGTCGCCGGCGAAGAGGTTTGCGCGGGCGTGCGAGGGAAGCACCGCCAGATACCGGCGTGGGCAGACGAGGAAATCCACCCAGCACGCCAGCGAGCGCTTGGGCGTGCGCACTGTGAACCAGGATGGACGGCTGCCTGTCATCGCCTTCTATTATAGCTCGAAAGACCACCGCAATTGGCGGTTACCAAAGAGTGGCCGCCCGGATGCCGGGAGCGCATTTCCCTGCTTGATTCGTGCCGTCCAACTCTTTTTTCATCGACAGAGGTTCTGACGCAATCTCATATTAGTATTCACATAACGCCTGATCATGACTTCATCCTCTCAGCCCCAGCGCTCGCGCATTATCGTCGCCTTTGGCCTGCTTTATGTTTTGTGGGGCTCTACGTATCTGGCGATGCGGGTCATCGTGCGCGATATGCCGCCCTATGTGGCTGGAGGCGTACGTTACCTCATCGCAGGACCGCTGATGTTGGGTGTGCTGGCGCTGACCGGGCGCAAAGTCAGCCTGAGCATGCAGGACTTACGCCGCCTGCTCGTCATCTCCATTCTCCTGCTTTCGACCGGCAATATCGGCGTGCTGTGGGGCGAAGAGTACGTTTCCAGCGGCCTGGCCTCGCTGATCGTGGCTCTGGTGCCGATCTGGGTGGTCATCATCGAAGCCTGGTTCTTCCGTGCCGGACGCATGACCGCCAAAGGCTTCTTCGGGCTGGGGCTGGGGATCGCGGGCCTGCTGGTGCTGCTCTGGCCGCGCATCGCCTCGGGCAGCCACCTGGGACGGCTGGAACTTCTGGGCAGCGGCATCCTGGCCGGGGCTTCGTTCTTCTGGGCGCTGGGTTCGGTCTTTTCCCACCGCTACAATTTGAGCGTGGATGTCTTTGTCTCGGCGGCCTGGCAGATGGTGCTGGGCGGTCTGGTAAACGCGATCATCGCGCTGGGTTTCGGCCAGTTTCAAAAGACGCACTGGACGGCGCACGCTCTGGGCGGAATCATCTACCTCGTAATCTTTGGCTCGTGGCTTGGCTACTCGGCCTACATCTATCTGCTGGAGCACGTGCCGACGCCGAAAGTCGCAACCTACGCGTACGTGAATCCGATTGTGGCCGTTTTTCTTGGCTGGATTATTCTGCACGAGCAAGTGGACGGATTCATGCTGGTGGGAACCGCGATCATTATTGCCTCAGTCTGGCTGGTGAACAGCTCCAAGCTCAAGCATGAACCGCAAGATATCCCAGTCAGTGATGAGACATGCCCGAAGACGGTGAATGTGGCGGGAGACTGAAGGAAGCTGGTAATTGGGTAGGTTTGGTAAGTTGGTAATTGAATCCCGGTTCACTGGTTGCCTGGTTTTCAATTACCAACTTACCAAGTCACCAACTTACCAACTCTCCCTCACTTTCTCTTCCACCTGATTCCATCTTTTGTGTCTTCCACGATGATTCCGGCGTCTGTAAGTCGCTTGCGGATGGCATCGGACCGGGCAAAATCACGGGCTTTCTTGGCAGCGTTGCGTTCTTCGATCAGCCGATTGACCTCGTCATCGGAAATCTGACTTCCTGCCGCACCCCCCTCGGTCGCAATTCCCTGCGCCTTCGCCCAGTCCATGACTGCTTTGATCTTGGGCGCATCATCATCTTTCAGCACGGCAAAAATCTCGTCGAACTGCTCCAGCGCTTCAAGCAGCGGCGCTTTGTCGCCTTCGCGCAGCTCGCTGCGGTCGGCCAGCGTATTGGCTTCGCGCACCATGTCAAAGATTGCCGCTGAGGCCTGCGCGGTGTTCAGGTCGTCTTCCATCCCGGCGCGCATCTCCTGCTTTGCTTTGGCCGCCGCCTCCTGCGCCGCCGGGTTGGTACCCGCAGGAAGCTGCGCCATTCTCATTCGCGATTGGAAAGTGCGCAGGCGCTCCACGGAATGCGCCGCCTGCTTCAGGCCGTCGAAAGTAAAGTTCAACTGTTTGCGGTACGGGACGGACGTAAGCAGAAAGCGGATTGCCGAGGGCTTGTGGCCTTTCACGATCAGGTCGCGCAGCGTATAGAAGTTGCCGAGCTTTTTGGACATCTTCTCGCCTTCCACCAGCAGAAAGCGCACGTGCATCCAGTGGCGCGAGAACGTCTTGCCGGTGAGCGACTCGGATTGCGCGATCTCATTTTCATGGTGCGGAAAGGTCAGGTCTTCGCCGCCGGCATGCAGGTCAAAGCTTTCGCCCAGGTACTTCATCGACATGACTGAGCACTCGATGTGCCAGCCCGGACGGCCCGGGCCGATCGAGCTCTCCCAGAAAGCCTCACCCTCTTTCGGCGCCTTCCACAGGGCGAAGTCGCGCGCGTTATCTTTCTCGTACTCGTCCACATCCACCCGCGCGCCGACTTCGATTCCGCCAAAATCTTTTTTCGAAAGCTTGCCGTACTCCGGAAATTTGGCGATGCTGAAGTAGTACGAGCCGTCTTCCGTACGATAGGCAATGCCCTTTTTCACCAGCGCGGCGATAAAGTCAGCCATTTCCGAAATGTGCTCCGTCGCGCGCACCAGCCGCTCCGGCCGCTCCAGATTGAGCCAACCCATGTCCTGAAGAAACGCTTCTTCGTATTTCCGCGTGTATTCCTGAACGGTCTTCTTTTCTTTGGCGGCGTTGCGGATGATCTTGTCATCGACGTCAGTAATATTCATGACGTGCATGAGCCTGAAGCCGCTCTGGCGCAGGAAGCGCCGCAGGATATCGACCGCCACGAAGGTCCGGAAATTGCCAATATGGCCGTAGTCGTACACCGTGGGACCGCAGGCGTACATGCGGATGGTCGAGTCCTGCGCGGGCGCGAACTCTTCGACCTTGCCGGAAAGCGTGTTGTAGAGGTGCAGGGGCAAATGGAGATTGTAGCAAACCGGTAGCTATGGACCAGACGCGGCCCCCGGGAGCCTCTGCTATACTCGAGGCGAGATTATGTTCGTGGCACTTCTGTCGCTTTGAGATGGCAGGAAGATCTCAAATGACAAGCTATAACTACCGTACAACTGTAAGTTTCGTTTGGTTCCTCCTGTTTGCCCTCTCCGGGTGTGGCGGCGGAAATACCAGCAACACCAATCCCGGTCCCTTAATGGTTTTCGGGTCCGGTCTGCATTCGACGAATGCAGAATCACCGACCAACCCTTCGGCGTCCAACTTTGTTCTGGTGGGCAGTCTGATCCCGAACGGCTCATCGATATCGGGAATCATGCACTTTCAAGGGTCGCCGTGTTTTCCACTGACTACCGACATACCTGTCACGGGCACTCTGACCCCGACCGAAGCAGACTTCACTGCGCTGCTGCCGAACGGCCAGCGAGTGGCTTTCACCGCCTTGCAACACCCTCCCGTCCCCCACCCACAGTTCCTGGGGGGCAACTATTCCGTGACTGGCCCCGGCTGCCTCCCTAACGTGCAAGCATTGGCCGGTGATGAGTGGTTGAACTTCTCCGGCACCTATACGGGAACATTTGCTTCCGCGACGGGAAACAGCGCCCATGTCTCGTTGACGCTGAACCAGACGGGTCCGGATGCGCACGGCTTTTTCTCCGCCACCGGCACGGCCACCATTACGGGCGGCACGTGCTTCAGTTCGGCTACCATTGATCCGGCCACGGTCCTGCTGGGCGATGGCAGCACGCTGGTCCTGAACGATACTGCTCCTGGATCTGCGGGCAAGACAATCGCCATTGGCACTTTTGTTGCCACCAGTCCAGTCGGCTTCGGGTTCTTCAGCGGTATCTATACGTCAACCAAAGGCGCCTGTTCGGAGAGCGGGAGCCTGGGTATGCAAATATGAAGGCTGGGTTACCGGAAAGATGCGGCGAGTTAACTGGTAGGCCCGAATGGACTCGAACCATCGACCTCTTCCGTGTCAAGGAAGCGCTCTAACCAACTGAGCTACGGGCCTACGAAACCGGCAGTCCGATTATTTTAACATCCCTGGGCGCCGGCAATCGCCAGGCCGCCGAAACACCGACGATCGCTGCAAAAAGCTTGATAGACTTGTGAGCACCCGATGAGTACTCTACTCGTCATCGGCGACTCGGTGGTTTGGGGCCAGGGCCTGGCGGACGAGCACAAGACTGCCACCATGCTGGCGCGGCACCTGGGCGCCGGACTCAACATGCTGGCGCATGCCGGGGCGAAGATCGGCATACACGATTCCTACAACGTGACAATGCCGTCCGGCGAAATTCCCTGCTTTTTCCCCACGATCCTGCAGCAACTTCAAAGTGTGCCCAACGGCGCGAGCGAGGTCCGCTGGGTGCTGATGAACGGTGGCATCAATGACGTGGAGATCCAGCGCGTCTTCAATCCCATGGTCCCGCAATACGAATTGGAGCTGCACACGCGCAACTACTGTGGCCGCGACATGCTTACGCTGCTGCGGCGCGTGGTGCGGCGATTTGAAAACGCGCTGGTGCTGGTGCTGGGCTACTATCCGGGCCTGAGCCATCAGAGCCGGCCTGAAGGCGTGGAAAGGCTCTATTCGCTGGTGCACGGCACGGAGTTTGCTCCGGTGCACGAGCCCGCGCTCTTCCGCAATGAGATCGTCGAACACTGCATGCGCTTCTGGAAGCTCTCCAACGGGCTGATGCGCGGCGCGGTCGAACACGTGAACCGCGAGGCGGGAAAGACGCGCGCGATCTTCGTCGATTCTGGCATGACTGAATCCAACGCCGCATACGCGCGGCACTCGCTCCTGTGGGAGCTCGACGGGCACGATCCGGAGAGGGCGCCGGACGAGGTGGCCGATCAGCGCCGCGCCGCCGCCGAGTTGCTGGCGGCAGGACCTTTGCAGCTTCGGCAGTGTTGCCTCTCTTCCGCGGGCCATCCCAACGTGGCTGGCGCCGCACGCATGGCCAGGCAGTGCATCGCGGCGCTGGACGAGGCAAAGCGGTCCACCACAGTCTCTGCCTAGCATATTGCGTGATACCCTAGAGGCTATCCCTTCAGCATTAAGGCGCGAAACGTGAATGCCGGACAGCTGGTGCTGGTCACCTTGCAAAATCCGCGGGAAAAATTCTGGGGCGTGATCGTAGCTCTCACGCCGGCCGGTGTCAGCCTGCGCGGAGTGGACCTGCAATCGCTCGATGACTTTGCCCAGATGGTCAAGTCCGGCGAAGCCGCCACGCCCAGCCTGGTGTTCTTTCCCATGCATCGTGTGCAGCGGATTGAGGTGGATGGCCGCAACGGCGAACTGCCCTCGCTGGCCGACCAGTTTGCCGCCAAGACCGGTGTGAAGGCAGACAAATACTTTCAGGAACCGCAATAATGCTGAGACAACTACGCTCCGCCCCGAACCTGCTCACGCTGATGCGCCTGATCTTTGTTCCCTTTGTGGTGGTGGCGATCCAGCAGCAGAATTATCTCTGGGCGCTGGTGATCTTTGTGGCTGCGGGAGTGACTGACGGGCTGGACGGCCTGCTGGCGCGGTGGTTGAAGCAGAAAACCACGCTGGGCCAGTATCTGGACCCGATCGCGGACAAGCTGCTCTTGAGCACCATGTTCCTGATGCTCTCCATCAACCACATCATTCGCTGGCCGGTTACCATCCTGGTCTTCGGCCGCGACACCATCATTCTGATCGTCTGCACATTGCTTTACGCCACGGGAACCATGAAGGTGTTCCGCCCCAGCTGGTTCGGAAAGACCAATACAGTCGCGCAGATCGTGAGCGTGCCGCTGGCGCTGCTATACCAGATCAGCGGATCGAACTGGACGCGCCTGGGCAAGCGCTGGAGCATCTACCTGACCGTCGCCCTCACCATTGTTTCCGGCGTGCACTACGTTATCAGGCTGGCCTTCGAGCTGCGCTCGCATGGACGTACCGAAAACGGAAGCGCAACTTAATTCCTGGCAGCTCCCGGCTGCCGGCGCCGTCCCGCCGACTCGGCGGTTCGCGTGAGAAAGACCGAGAACCTCTGCAACGCCTCAAAATACCCGGCGGCCAGCTCCATTTCATTGTGGTCTGCGGTCTGCGCCCAGAAGATCTGCCTGGGCTCGCGGGCCAGGTCAAACAGCTTCTGCGCGTGCCAGGCGCCGATGACGGTATCGCCATGGCTGTGCATGATCAGCACCGGGCAATGCACGTGGCGGATGTTTTTGTAATTGGGGAATTTGTCAAAGGGCAGGAGCGGAATGCGCGTGAGCACGCGGAAGGCGGAGACGAACGGGCTTTGCAGGATGAGGCCGGCTGCCGGCCGTCGCGCGGCGATGTAGGTGGCTGGGCCCGTGCCCACTGACCGCCCGAAGATGATGATGTGGTCGGGGGTGGTCCTCAGGTCCAGGGCGAGATAGTCGTAAACTGCGGCTTCATCCTGATAAGCCGCTTTTTCAGAAGGCCGGCCCTCGCTGGTGCCGTAGCCCTCGTAATCATAGGCCAGGACGCTGAAGCCGGCGCGGCGCAGGTCCTCCAGCCAGTAGCGGTCATCCCCCAGGTCTTCCGCGTTCCCGTGGCTCACCAGCAGGGTGTATCTGGCGTTCGGGTTCGGCAGATAAACGGCGGAGATCTTCTTGCCCGCGGCGGTGGTGATCTTCACGATCTCCGGCGTGTCATTGTAAGAAGAGTGGTGAGGCAGGAAGATCATGCTGTCTGAGAGAAAGACGGCAAAAAGCAACAGGGCGATATACAGCGCGCAGACGATTAACAGCACGGTTCGCAGGATTCTCTTAGCCAGCATAGCCGCCAACGATCAGATTGATCAAAGATACACCCTCTCTCAGAGAGACTTGCGGCAGAGGGAGTTTGTTCCGGGGAAAACATAAATACGTTAATTTCGGCGGCGGCCGGCCATCTCTCGGCCTGGAGTAGCCCTCCAAAAAAACAGACGTGTTCCTGAAGTTGGGGTGTTATGAAATTGGGCCGAACACTGGGATTTCTCTTCCTCCTCCTGACACAACTCTGCTTGCTCTCACAGGCCTTTGCCGCAGTTACTGTCGCCGTCCACCCCGCCAGAGCGCCGTTGACTCTCACTGAGCCGCAACAGTTCAAGGCCACGGTGGCCAACACCACCAATCAGTCGGTGATCTGGGCCGTGGACGGCATTGTCGGCGGGAACTCGACGGTGGGCACGATTTCTACCTCCGGGCTCTATCATCCGCCCGGAAAGCGCGGCACGCACAAGATCACCGCGAAGAGCGTGGTGCAATCAACCGCGGTGGGGTCGGCGACGGTCTGGGTCACCGACTATCCGGGCATGTTTACCTATCACGCGGACAAGTTTCGCAGCGGTGTCAACCTCCAGGAATTCGCGCTCACCTCGGCGACGGTGAAATCGAGCACCTTTGGGAAGCTGTTCACGCGCTCTGTGGATGGGCAGATATACGCACAGCCTCTTTACGTGGCCAATCTCACGATCGCCGGAGCGAAGCACAATGTCGTCTTCGTGGCGACCGAACACGCCAGCGTTTACGCGTTCGACGCCGACGGACGAAGCACCTCGCCCTTCTGGCACCGCAGCTTCATCAATCCATCCGCCGGCATCAACACCATCGCCAAGCCGGCAAATGCGCTGATTTCGCCGGAGATCAGCATCAGCAGCACGCCGGTGATCGACACTTCAACCGGAACGATGTATGTCTCGGTCTCCACCAATGAGAACGGCAACATCGTGCACCGGCTGCACGCGCTCAGCCTTACGACTGGTGGAGAAAAGTTTGGCGGGCCCATTGCGATTCAAGGCTCGGTTCCCGGCACCTATCCGGCGCTGGCAGTGAATGGCCGCCTTCCGTTTGTGCCCAAGCAGCATCTGCAACGGCCGGCCCTGCTGCTGCTCAATGGCAACGTCTATATCGCCTATGGCTCCAACGGCGACAAGCTTCCTTACAACGGCTGGCTGTTTGCCTATAGCGCGCAAGGCACCGGTTTGCTTCACCAGGTTGCAGTTTTCTGCACCAGCCCCGACCAGGGCGCGGCGGCGATCTGGCAGAGCGGCGATGGCCCCGCTGCCGATCCAAACGGAAATATCTATGTGGCGACTGGAAACGGCGCGTTTGACCTGAACACGGGCGGACGCGACGCCGGCAACACCGTGCTCAAGCTGGCGCTGCAGAGTGGAGCGCTGGTGCGGCTGGATTACTTCGCCCCTTCGAACACCGCGCAGCTCACCGCGGACGATCTCGACCTGGGTGCGGGCGGGCCGATCCTGCCTTCGGCCCAGTCCGGCGCAGCTGCTCCCAGCCTGGTGGTCGTGGGCGGCAAGGACGGCAAGATCTACCTGGTCAATCGCGACAACATGGGCAAATTCAACTCCACGACGAACAGCAATGTGGAGACGGTAGCCATCGGAAATCCGGAGCCCACCAACGGCCTGTTTGCCGCGCCTGCAGCCCTGGGCTCTGCCATCTATTTTGGCGAAGTCAATGAGCCGCTGGGGAAATTTGTTTTCGCGAACGGGCTGCTCTCGAGCGCTCCGGCGGCGCAGACCAGCACGGTCTTTCTATATCCCGGCACTTCGCCCATGATCTCGACCAACGGCAGCAGCTCCATTGTGTGGACGCTGGACCTTCACGCCTATGTGGGAGGCACGCCGGACGGCGGCATCAACACTCCTGGCCCCGCGGTGCTGCACGCCTATGACGGCGCTAACCTGAACGAGCTCTACAACAGCACGCAGGCCGGTACGCGCGATACGGCGGGCAACGCACTTAAATTTACTTCCCCCACGGTTGCCAACGGGCATGTCTATGTGGGCACGGCGAAACAATTGAACGTCTATGGCTTGCTGCCCTGAGGTGAGCTGGACGAGAGTAGCTCGAAAGCAGCTCTCCTCGTGCAACCTTGAGCACACCTGCTGGTTCTTATTTCAGATACAAGCGACCCGGCAAGTGTGAGCATTTCTTCGCGTTCAAACCGCAGTTTTGCGGGTGCATTGGCATTGAAATCAACGAAGTAGGTATAGGGGCCCCCGAGATGAACTCTCTTCGCACATTTTCAGCCGTCACTCTGATTTTGTTCCTTGCCTGCATTTTCAGCGGGCGCGCCTGGGCACAGACCTGCACGGCCACGGTCGACAAGACCGTGAACATCTGCGCGCCGCTCAACGGCGCCACCGTTACCTCGCCAGTGACATTCAAGGCCGCGGCCCGCGACAACGAACATACCGTTACCGCGATGATCATGTACATCGATTCGGTGCAGAAAGCCAAGAGCACGACGAACTCGCTGACGGCGATCGTCTCTCTGGCTGCGGGCAAACATTCCATCGTAATACGCGCCTGGGATTCCACCGGCTTCGCTTTCGCCTCATCGGAGAGCATCACGGTTTCGACTTCACCCACGCCAACGCCCACTCCAACTCCTAGTCCGACGCCAACGCCTTCGCCAACCCCGACGCCGAGCCCCACGCCCATTCCGCCCAGCGGCATCACCGCGGTCAATCACATTATTTTCATGCTGCAGGAGAACCGCAGCTTCGATAGCTATTTCGGCATGCTGAATCCCTACCGCAGGGCGCGCGGCTGGAACATCGGCGACGATCAGCACGTCTACGACGTGGACGGGATCGATGACAAGCTGACGACAATTTTCAACGTGGATGACGAAGGACAGATTTTCAATCTGTTCCACACCAGCAGCAGTTGCCTCGACGATATGACTTCAGCCTGGCTGGAGAGCTTTGGCGACGTGAGCCGCTTCGACTTCACCACCACGCGAAAAATCCTGATGGACGGCTTTGTGCACGTGGCGGAGAACTTCGCCAAGTCGGGCAGCGGCAGCGGAACGTTTACTGACCTGACCGGCCAGCGCGCCATGGCCTTCTATCAAGACACCAGCACTACGGGCGCGCCTGAGCTGAATTACTACTACTTCATGGCGTCGCAATTCGCGCTCTCTGACCGCTGGTTCTCGCCCGTGGCGAGCAAGACCATTCCCAACCGGCTGGCCACGATGTCCGGCGGCACGACGCAGGGTTATGTCTTCGATCCCGGCTTTGACGATCGTGCGCCCCAGTTGACTGCCAAGACGATCTTCCAGCTACTGGATGAGAACAACATCTCTTGGAAGATCTACTATTCCACCACCAACGCCAACGGCGCTCCGTCAACCACGTTTACTTACTTCGGCTACAGCGGGAAATACATCTTCCGCACTTCGACCGGGGCCCTGGTAGTGGATTCGACGCACATCGCGCCGATCAGCCAGTTCATTACCGACGCGCAGAACAACACGCTGCCGGCGTTCGCCTACGTGGAGGCCAATTTCGGCCACAGCGATGAGCATCCGGGCTCAGGGCAATCGATTCTGACCGGGCAGGGGCAGATTGCCAACCTGGTCAACTCGCTCATGGCAAGTCCGTCATGGAAGGATTCGGTGCTGTTCTTCAGCTTTGACGAAGGCGGCGGCCCGTATGACCACGTGCCGCCCGTTCCCAGCCACACGAACCAGAACACCGATGCGGCGCTGGCGGCGGTGGAAGGCGATATTGCGCCGATTGCGGTCAATCCTGACGGTTTCCTGCCGTGCCAGCCGACCACGGCGGGCGTCTACACCAACCACTGCGATCTGCGTCCCGTCAGTCCCGGTGCGCATCCGGCTGACGCAGCCGCTGCGGGCAATCAGGGCTTTGGAGCGCAGCTCGGGTTCCGTGTGCCGAACTTTATCGTCTCGCCGTTTGCGCGGCGGCACTACGTAGGACACACGGCGATGGACCACACCGCGGTGATCCACTTTGTGGAGGAGCGATTCAATCTGCCGCCGCTGACCAAACGCGACGCAGCGCAGCCGAGTTTGCTGGACTTCTTCGATTTCACCGGGAAACCGTGGGCAACGCCTCCGACGGGATTGCCGGCGCCCCCGGCGGTCGGGACAACGTGCCATCCGGCGACGATGCAGTAGAAAATTGTGGGACAGGCGCTCTGCCTGTCCCGAAAGCCTTTGTGCAAGATCCCGGCACAGACAAGAGTGTCTGTGCCACAAAGTGATATCTACCGTTTCGCCGGTATTCTGGCGTGGGCCGCGGCGGCCTGCTGCTTCTGCTCGGGTGTGGGAGCAGGAGGTTCGGCTGCCAGGGTCTTCAATCCCAGTTCGCGGCGCAGCTCGGCTTCAAGCCTGGCGGCGATGTCGCGATTTTCCTTGAGGAACTGCTTCACGTTCTCGCGGCCCTGGCCAATGCGTTCTCCCTTGTAGCTGAACCAGGCGCCGGACTTCTCGACCATCTCCTTCGTCACACCCAGGTCGAGCAGATCGCCTTCGCGGGAAATACCTTCGCCATACATGATGTCGAATTCGGCTTCACGGAAGGGCGCGGCGGTCTTGTTTTTTACCACTTTAATTTTCGTGCGGTTGCCGACCACCATGTCGCCGTCCTTGATGGCGGCGATGCGCCGGATATCGACGCGGACGGAGGAATAGAACTTGAGCGCGCGGCCGCCGGTGGTGGTTTCAGGGTTGCCGAACATGACGCCGATCTTTTCGCGGATCTGGTTGATGAAGATGAGGCAGGTGCGCGACTTGGAGACAATGCCGGTCAGCTTTCGCAGCGCCTGTGACATCAGGCGGGCCTGCAGGCCCATGTGGCTGTCGCCCATCTCGCCTTCGAGTTCGGCCTTGGGGACGAGCGCTGCGACTGAGTCCACCACCAGTACATCGATGGCATTCGAGCGAACCAGCGCTTCGGCGATCTCCAGCGCCTGCTCGCCGTAGTCCGGTTGAGCTACAAGCAGGTTGTCGACGTCGACGCCGAGTTTTTTGGCGTAGATGGGATCGAGCGCGTGCTCGGCATCGACAAAAGCCGCCATGCCGCCGGTCTTTTGGGCTTCAGCGATCACCTGGAGCGCCACGGTGGTCTTGCCGCTCGACTCCGGCCCGAAGATTTCTACCACGCGTCCGCGGGGAAAGCCGCCCACGCCCAGCGCGGCGTCAAATGAGATGGAGCCGGTGGAGATGACGGCGATGGGGATGATGGCCTCTTTGCTCCCCAGCCGCATGATGGAACCCTTGCCAAACTGTTTTTCGATCTGCGCGAGGGCCAGATCGATTGCCCTGGTCTTTTCCTGTCTTTCATCAGCCATTGAGTCGTCTCCGTGGAGAATCCGTGCCGTCAGGCGAGATTGTTTTTATATTTGTACCATATGGCGAATAAAAAGGAAATTGAATTTTCACAATCCGGAGTTCCCTCCACAAACGGAACGGGTCAGCCGAAGCTGACCCGTATCGAGCCATCTGGGGGAGGACTTCTTTCTACCAGTAAGTGAGCGTAACGTTATCAACCCACTCTTTGTAAGCCACGTGGTTGCCGCGCATGTCGAGCTGCATGGCGACATTCAGCTCGTTAATGCTCGAGGCTCTCGAGGAGTAACTGCGGTTGACGTAGTGCTTTACGCCATCGTAGGTGAGCGCGACGTAGGTCACGTAGTTGCCGTTGCGTTTAAATTCCCAGGTGAGATGGTGCCACTTGTATGCCGAGGGCATGTAACAGGGGACACCAGTGTGGATCCAATTGCCATTGGCGTTGCCCCAGACGTCCCATTGGCCGGCGGCGATGTTGCACTGCGTACCGAAGATCCAGCGCCGGCTGCCGTTTGCCTGGTTGTTATCGAATTCCAGCGCCTGCGCGTTCTGCGGAGTGGTCAGATAGAAGTAGAGATCGTACTTGAGGTTGTAGGCCCAGTTCGCGGCGCCGAGCTGTTTCCACCACAGGGCGTCGGCATACGAGTTGCTGCTGGCGATGGAGAAGACTCTGGAAGCCCCACTCAGCGAAGGCGAACCGGTAACCGCGGTGTAAATGGAGGCTGAAGGACCCGAAGCATTGATGCCGGCACAGGTCACGCAGTTTTGCCAGCCGCTCATGCTCTGGATCTGGCTTTTCACTGTCTGCGCCGATGAAGGAAGTGCGGCCGCAAAAACGAACAGTGCAACTGCCAGAATGGACAGGGTATTGGTTGTGTTTTTTACCATCACTAACTTTTACTCCAGGGGGTTTTTTCTTCCGTCGCTCCTCTCTTTGTCGCGACCTGTTGGAGATTACCGACGCATCTACTCTGGAACAACCCTTTTTCATCGTCCGCCAACAAAAGTCGAAATCCCGGACTACTAGGTGATTAAGACGGAAACTTAGTTCCAAGAACGGCAGTTTTGTTCCCAAAACAGCAAGAACGGCGCGAAGGCCGCTCTTGTTGCAGTTTTGGTGAATTGCATTCACTCGGGGTCCCGCCGCCGACCGCTTACAGTGAGGGCGGCAGCGTAGGGCCCTCTTAGTTCTACCAGTACGTGAGAGAGATCTTGTCCAGCCAGGTGGAGTAGGCGTGCATGGCGAAGTCGCCATCCATCTGGAAGGCTACGTTCATCTCGTGCCCGCTCGAACTCCGCGCCGGATAGCTCTTATTTACGTAGTGGGTGACGCCGTCATAGGTAAACCCGACGAAGATGACGTTCGTTGCAGTCCGCTGGAACTCCCAGGTCAGGTGATGCCAGACGAAGGCGGTCGGGACGGAGCAGGCAATGCCGGTCGAAATCCAGTTGCCCGCGGCGTTGCCCCAGACGTCCCAATGGCCGCCCTTGATGTTGCACTGCGTTCCGTAGATGAACTTGTGGACGCCGTTGGACTGATTGTTGTCGAACTCCAGGGCCTGGGCCACTCCGGGATTGGTGATGTAGAAGTAGAGGTCGTATTTGAGGTTGGTCGCGCCATCCGCTGCGCCCAGCTGCTTCCACCACAGGGCGTCTGAGTACGGCGTGCTGCCACTGATACTGAACTTGGCGGAGCGGCCGTCCAGCGAGGGCGAAGCCTGGTTCTCAACCATGGAGTAGATCGCCACAGGACCGGCGGCGTTGGCGCCGGCGCAGACGGTGCAGCTTTCCCAACCGGTCATCTGATCGATATCACCCTTTACGACGGCGGTGGAAGGAGGAGCGGGCAGACCTGGCGCAGGGGTAGGGGTTGGCGTTGGAGTTGCGCTTGCGCCGCTGATGCTGAGGGTGAGAGGGGTCTTGAAAACCGCGCCCGTGGAGTCCCATGCCTGGACCACCACGCTATGCGTGCCTGAAGCCATGGTTACAAGGGTGTCCAGCTTGTTGGCGGAAACCAGGTAAACGCTTACGTTGTCGACGTAGATCCTCATCGCGGTGATGGGGTTCGTGGAGCTTGCGGAGGCGACGAAGTGGACGGGGGACGTCGTTGTCGTTCCTGAGGCAGGAGAGGAGATCGTGACTCCCGCGAAGGATGCGGCGCTCAGAACCAGAGTCGTGATCAGTACCCGAAGAGCGTTTTTCACAGCATGTACTCCTTCAGAGCTAGGGTGGGTTATTCTGAGGAGCGAGGTTACGGGTTCATCTACTCTGGATGTATCAGGAGAGTCCTTAATTGGACAGGATTCGACTCTTAGTCTGGTACTAGAGCGGTCCTGCAAGGTTCAGCCGCATGAAATCTGGCGAAAAATGAATTGCACGGGAAGGGACTAAGAGGAATTCCGGAGCGAATTGGCCGTTCGCGGAGGCTCAAGCTGTGGAGATCGGAGCGCCCAACGAACTAAGCTGCAGAATCCTTCACTACAGCCAGCACTTCGTCTGTCTGGTAATTCAAGACTGTCTGGGGCCGCGTCTGCGCTTTGTGGACCTTGTGCACCACATAGAGCGGCCGGCGCCTTACTTCGTCATAAATTCTTCCGATGTATTCGCCCAGCAGTCCGGTACAGATCAGCTGAATGCCGCCCAGAAAGAGGATCGCCAGCAGCGTGCCGATATGCCCGTTGCCCGGCACAATGCCGAAGTACTTCAGATGAAACAGGGTGTTGCCGATCGACACCAGCGAGAGAAACAAGGCGAACGCCAGCACGGCCCCCCCCAGCGCCATTCCCAGCCGCAGCGGCTTGTAGCTGAAGCTGAAAATGGCGTCCATGGCGTACTTGAACAGCTTCAGCAGCGTTTGCTTGGGCTTGCCGGCCGCGCGATCGGCGCGCTCGTAATAAACAAAGGCCGTCGGAAACCCGACCCAGGAACGCAGTCCGGGCAGGTAGCGGTTGCCTTCTTGAAGATTGATGATCGCGTCGGCGGCCTGGCGATCGAGCAAGCCGAAGATTCCCGCGTTCAGAGGGATGGGAAAATCCGAAATAAACCCCATGAGCTTGTAGAAGAGGGGAAAGAGCCTGCCGCGAATGCCTCTTTCAGCGCGGCTGGTGCGCTCGGCGATCACTACCTTGGCTCCGCCCTTCCAGGCCTCAATCAGCTGGGGCAGGACTTCAGGCGGGTCCTGAAAGTCGCCGTCCATCAGCATGATGGCATCGCCTTTGGCGCCCTGGAGACCTGCCGTAAGGGCCGGCTGGTGGCCAAAGTTCCGCGAGAGCTCTACCACGGTGACCCGCGGGTTCGCCTTTTGGATCTCCAACAGCAATGCGAGTGAAGAGTCCCGGCTGCCATCATTGACGTAAACGATTTCCCAGGGCTCCTGGACTGTATCCATGACTGCGACTACTGCGTGGTGAAAGGCATGAATATTTTCTTCTTCGTTATAAATGGGTACAACAACAGAAAGCATTCCCCTACCCCGGATTCGTGGCCCGCGCAGCCGTGTCGCTAAGAATCAATGAATCTCCGATGTGGCGGTTTCAATGCTTAAGCCACTTCGTCTCGCCTGGCTGCCTCTTTCAAAATGGTCTTGATGGTGACCGGCCGCTCGCCCACCACGTCAGGACGGCCAACGCTGTAGTAATTCAGCCCTGCAGCCTCCAACTTCGCCGGCTTATACAAGTTCCTCCCGTCAATCACGATGGGATAATGCAACAGTGCTTTCACCCGGGCCATGTCCAGAGCCGCAAAGTCTTCCCATTCCGTCAGGATCAGGCAGGCATCGGCGCCCTGGAGCGCAGCGTAGGCGCTGTCAGCGAACTTGATGGCGGCCTCCGGTCCGAACTCCTCGGCAGCGCGTCCCATCGCCGCCGGATCATAGGCCGTGATCGAGCACCCTTCTTTAAGCAGCGATTTGATGATCGCCACCGCCGGCGACTCGCGCAGGTCGTCCGTGCCGTTCTTGAATGCCAGACCCAGCACGCCCAGCTTCTTGCCCTTGAGCGTCCACAACGCTTTGCGGACTTTGCGTATGAACCGGCTGCGCTGCTCCTCATTCACTCTGACTGTCTCATCCAGCAGCCCGAAGTGGCAGCCGTTCTCCCGCGCGACCGAGCGAAACGCCAGCAGGTCCTTGGGGAAGCATGATCCGCCATAGCCGATGCCGGGCGCGAGAAAACGCCGGCCGATGCGCGAATCCGTACCAATGCCCTGCCTTACCTGCTCGACGTCAGCGCCCACGGCCTCACAGACGCTGGCCACTGCATTAATAAAGGAGATCTTCATCGCCAGAAAGGCGTTCGAGGCGTGCTTGATCAGTTCCGCGCTCTTGGCGCTGGTGTGCAGCAGCTGAGCCTGGAAGTCGCCGGTCACCGGGCCGGGAATCACGCCCGCCTGCTTGTAATAGCTCCCATCCACCAGCGGCTCATAGGCTTTGGCCACCAGTTCAGCGCAACGATCGCTGTCAGCGCCCACCACGATGCGGTCGGGATAGAGGAAGTCGGCAACCGCGGTGCCCTCTCTCAGGAACTCGGGGTTGGAAGCCACGTCAAACAGCTCGGCCGGCGCTCCGTTGAGCAGCATGATCTTACGGACCCAGCTGTTGGTGTAGACCGGCACCGTGCTCTTTTCGACCACGACCTTGTAGTCGTCAATGGCGCAGGCAATTCCCTGGGCCACGGATTCCACATAAGAAAGGTCGGCATCGCCATCGTCCTTGGGCGGCGTGCCCACGGCGATAAAGATCAGCTGGCTGCGCCGCACCGCCAGCGGAAGGTCGCCGGTAAAGTCCAGGCGCTTGCCCTGGTGCCGCTCCAGCA
>DASTJB010000308.1:0-12855 GCA_035717005.1 Candidatus Angelobacter sp. | reverse complement strand
AAACCGTATGTACTTCGGCCCCGGCTGCTGAAACAGCAGGGCCGTCGTCGCCCGGCGAGTCTCCAAAGCATCCGCCGGCACGACGACGGTCATGTTCGGCAGGCTCATCATGGCCGAACAATCCTCCAGCGCCTGGTGCGTTGCGCCGTCTGGCCCGACGCTCACCCCGCCATGCGCCCCGGCGATCAGCACGTTGAAGTTGCCATAGCAAACTGAAGTGCGAATCTGGTCCAGGTTGCGCGCCGCTGCAAACGTCGCGTAAGTCCCAAAGACCGGCAGCTTGCCCTCGCGCGCCAGCCCGGCGGCAACGCACGTCGCCGACTGCTCCGCGATCCCCATGCTGAGCCAGCGCTTTTTGCGCTCCGGATGGTTGGCGTGAAATTCATTGATCGTGATCGACCCGCTGATGTCCAGCCCCAGGCAGCACACCCGCGGATCGTCGCCGGCTTCGCGCAGGGCCTCGCCGAAGCCGACGCGCGTCGGCTTCATCTCCACCTTCATCGTGCGCCCGGCGTTCCACCAGTAGTTGTCGCTGAACTTCGGCATCGATGATTCCAGCTTTTTCGTCACGCCGCTCTGGAACCGGTGCGCAACCGTCAGCAATTCATCCACGGGGACCTTGCCCGCTACGCCCAGCTGCTCCAGCGCCTGCTCCAGCTGCTCGTGGTTCGGCGCGCGGCCATGCCAGCCGGCAATGTTCTCCATAAAGTCCACGCCTTTGCCCTTGATGGTGTAACAAAGCAACACCGTCGGCCGGCCCGCGCTGCTGTGCTTCAATCGTTCGAGCGTTTCGACGATCTGCTCCATGTCATGCCCGTTCACGCGCAGCACGTTCCAGCCAAAGCTCTGATACTTCAGGTCCAGCGGATCAATGTTCATGACGTCCGCCACCGGCCCGTCGATCTGCAGCCGGTTCTCATCGACGATGGCGATCAGATTGTCCAGCTTGTAGTGCGCCGCCTCCATCGCCGCTTCCCAGACCTGGCCTTCCTGCTGCTCGCCGTCGCCCATGATGCAGAACGTCTTCGCGGCAATCCCATCCATCTTCTGTCCCAGAGCAATGCCCACGGCGATGCTCAGACCCTGCCCCAGCGAACCCGTCGATGCCTCAACGCCCGGCAGCTTCAGCCGGTGCGGATGCCCCTGAAATCCCGACCCCAATTTGCGCAGCGTCATAACTTCGCGCTTGTCGAAATATCCCGAAAATGCCAGCCCCATGTAGAGCGCCGGGGCCTTGTGCCCGCCTGACCAGACAATCCGGTCGCGCTCCTTCCAATCCGGGTTCTGCGGATCATGGTCGGCGCAGCGCAGGTAGAGCGCCGCGGCAACGTCCATGATGGAAAGGCTGCCGCCGGCGTGGCCCGATCCCGCCGCGCTCAGTGCCGCCAGCATGTATCCGCGCATCAGCGCCGCTTGTTTTTTTAGTTCATCGACGGAATAACATCGGGTGGGCTTGCCGGTGGAGGAATTTGTGATGGCCATTTGTATGCCTCGAGGCGCACATCACGAGCCGCACAAAAGGCTCGTCAGACCATCATTTTCGCGGTCTGCCTCACTGCCCGGCAGTGACGGCGGTCACACGTCTAGGTGGAAGAGCGACCCTTTAGGGCCGCGAAAAGGATTTATCCATTGGCTGGGCTTCAGCCCCGGCTTGCGGGAGCGCAAATAACCATCAATGGTGGCCCAGCACCGCATGCGGCACATAGACTGTCTCTAATTGCTCGGCCTCTTCCCGCGTCAGCTTCACCCCGAGCGCCGCCACCGCATCCTGGAGATGATGCGGCTTGGATGCGCCCACAATCGGCGACGTAACCCCGGGCTGCAGCAGCAGCCACGCCAGCGCCACCTGTGCCGGCGGCACGCCGCGCCCTTTCGCCACCTGTTCCACCGCATCGGCGACTCTGTCGTCCGCCTCCTGCGTGTAGAGCTTCTTCGTGTAATCGTCTTCCTGGGCGCGCAGGGTCTTCGTCTTGCGGCTTCCCGCCAGCACGCCGCGCGCCAGCGGACTCCACGGAATCAACCCCACGCCTTCAGCGCGGCACAGGGGAATCATCTCCCGCTCTTCTTCGCGATAGATCAGGTTGTAGTGGTTCTGCATGATCACGAACCGCGTCAGTCCCAGGCGGTCAGAGGTGTACAGCATGCGCGCAAACTGCCAGGCAAACATCGAAGACGCCCCAATGTACCGCGCCTTCCCGGCCTTCACCACGTCATCGAGCGCCATCAGCGTCTCCTCGATCGGCGTTTCGTAGTCGAAGCGGTGGATCTGGTAGAGATCAACGTAATCCATTCCCAGCCGCCGCAGACTGTCATCGATGGCCTGTATGATGTGCTTGCGCGACAAGCCTTTCTGGTTGGGATCGCTGCCCATGGGAAAGAAAACTTTCGTGGCGATCACCACCTTGTCGCGCGACGGTCCAAAATCCTTGAGCGCCCGCCCCAGGATCTGCTCGCTCACGCCCAGCGAATACATGTCCGCGGTGTCGAAGAAATTGATCCCCAGCTCCAGCGCCTGCCGGATGAACGGCCGGCTTTCGCTTTCTTCCAGCACCCATTGCCGCCAGCTTTTCACGCCGTAAGTCATGCACCCCAGGCAGATGCGAGAAACTTTAACGCCGGTGGTACCAAGGTTGGTGTATTCCATTCCATTCCCCATTATGTGGAGCCCAGGCGCCTCGCCTGCGCGACCTCGATTTTGAGACGGACGCCGCAATGGACGTTTAATTACTGGACCGCGCGCGACGAGGAGCATTCCTTTGTTCCAGTTGATGGTAGTATGCAGCCGCGTTGTCGGCAAAGGTCGCCTCATACTGCGGGAATTGCCGCATGCCGGCAAAACCGCTCATCGGCAGGTTCTTTTTGACCTCATCCAGTGTCATGCCATTGCTGTACATGCGCGCCACCTGCTTGCGCAGCTGTGCCAGGTAGTCGCGGAAATGTCCCAGGTCGTTTTTCGTCGCCAGCGCAAAATGCCCGGGGACAACATGCTCCACCGGCATAAACAGAATCTGGTTCAGCGCGGCAATCCAGTTCTCCATGTCGCCTTCGTCCATCGCGGGGCAGGAGCTGGTCAGAAATAAGTCGCCGGTGGCGATCGTTTGCTGCTCGGGAAAATAGACGACTAGGTCGCCCATGGTGTGCGCCGGGCCGGGATGATAAATCTGAACCTCGTGGCCGCCGACGAACAGCGTGAGCCCGGCTGTACCTAGCGTTTCGTTCAGAGCGTATCCCGGCGCTTCGTTTCCGGCCTTCGTGCGCGTATAGGCCGTGCTGATCACCACCGCATCCGGCCCCACCACGCTGTTTCCGCCGCGATGGTCGGGATGATAGTGCGTGTTCACGATCCAGCGCACCGGCGCCGCCGATACTTTGCGAATCTCATCCAGCAGCTTTTGCCCCTCCTGCGCATTCAGCCCGGTGTCGACGACCAAGATGCCTTGATCGCTAACCAGAAACGTGGAGTTTGCGCTGGCGGAATTGTCCGAGATATAAGCGTAGAGGCCACCACCGATTTTGTGAGTGGCGGCAGCAGAATATGGGCAAGAGCAGGGCAAGAGAATACTGATAGCCAGCGACAGTGCCCGGCGAGTGAAATGAATCGTCGAGATCAAGCTCTTTTCCGTGCCTCCGTGTCTCCGTGGTGAGATTTTGCCTTTGGTCCGCGGCTCCGCGTCTCCGCGGTGAGATTCCCGTTATCGGTACGCCACAATGAAAATCCTGCGGAACGGAAACAGTACCTTCCCCTGGTCGTCCGGCGGATACGCTTCCTGGAATCCTTCCAGGCACATCTGCTCGAACAGTTGCCGCAACTCCTCGTCCTGCAGCCGCTCCAGATACGGCCGCATGCCGGTCGAGCGTATCCAGTCAAAGATCGCCTTGGGCCCGTCCATCACGTGCTGGTACTCGGTCTCCCAGATATCGACGCGGCCGGCGAGTTTGCGCAGCACGTCGTAATAGAACGCCGGCTTCTGGACAGTGAACGTTCCTGCTGCATCCGTCAGCGCCTTGCTCCATCGCGGATCGCCATTCGCGGCGACCTCCTGCATCACGCCGTGCGCGGCGGAATGGAAGTTGTCCGGCATCTGCGCCGCCAGCGCGCCGCCCGCGGCCACGCCGGCCATCAGGCTGCGGAACAGCGTCGCGTGTCCCGCCACCCAGTGAAATGCGGCGTTGGAAAAAATCAGGTCCACGGGCGGCTCTGGCTCCCAGCTTTCGATATCCGACAACACCCACCGCCAATCCGGGTGCTTCTCTTTGGCCTGCTTCAGCATCTCCGCGGAGTTGTCCACGCCGGTGATCTCGGCCTTCGGCCAGCGCCGGCGCAGCATCTCCGTGCTGTTCCCCGGCCCGCATCCCAGATCAACAATGCGCGCAGGCGCTTCCAGCTGAATCTGCGCGATCAGGTCCATGGCCGGCCGCGCACGCTCATTCGCGTATTTCAAATAAAGATTGGGGTCCCAGGCAGGCATGCGCAGAAAGAATAAATGATTTTCTTCCGTCTGTATTGTCTTCGGCACGTTGGCTGCGCCTTCTGCCCACGAACGTTTATCATTGTGCTGCATGAGCAGCCAGGCCGCCCCGCACACCGTCGCCGCTTTTCTCGATTTCTGCCGCCGGCGCCAGTCCGAAATGCTCGCCCTGCTTCAGCGCATGGTTGAAATCGAATCTCCCAGTGATGACAAAGCCGCGCTCGACCGCATGGGCGAATTCCTTGCCCACGAATTTGAGCGCATCGGCGGCAAAGTCACCATGTATCCGGAGAAAGAGGCCGGCGACAACCTGAAAGCCGAATTCCCCGGCCGCAGCGGCAAGCCCATCCTTCTCCTGGGACACTTCGATACTGTCTGGCCGATGGGCACACTCAAAGCCATGCCCTGGCGCATCGACTCCGGCCGCGCCTTCGGCCCCGGCGTTTACGACATGAAGGCCGGAATCACCATGATGATCTTCGCTCTTCGCGCTCTTGAGGCCGGTGGCCACCACCACCGGCCGGTGACCGTGCTGCTCGATACCGATGAGGAAGTAGGCAGCAGGACCGGACGCCCGCTGGTCGAAGCCACCGCAAGAAATTGCGAGGCTGTTTTGGTGCTGGAACCTTCGCAAGGGCCCAAGGGCCATCTCAAGACTTCACGCAAGGGCGTGGGTGATATCACACTCCGCGTGCGCGGCCGCGCCTCTCATGCCGGTGTCGATTTCGAAAAAGGACGCAGTGCTATCGTCGAACTGGCCCGGCAGCTTCTTGAGGTCGTCAAATTCACCGATCTTGAGCGCGGGATCACCATCAACCCCGGTGTGATCCAGGGCGGCACGCGGAGCAACGTGGTCGCCGCCGAAGCCTGGGCCGAGGTCGATCTGCGGATCGCCCGCGCCGCCGACGCCGACGAGCTGGAACAAAAATTCGCTGCGCTCAAGCCCTTCGACCCCGAGTGCGCGCTCGACATCAGCGGCGGCTTCAATCGCCCGCCCATGGAACGGACCGAAGGCACGGTGCGGCTGTTTCAAATCGCCCAGGAGCTGGGTCGGAGCATCGGAATGGGCGTGCAGGAGTCCTCCACCGGCGGCGGCTCTGACGGCAACTTTACCTCGGCGCTCGGCATACCTACCCTGGACGGATTGGGCGCTCTGGGCCAGGGAGCCCACGCCTCTGATGAGTCCATCGTAATCGGGGAGCTTCCCCAGCGTACCGCGTTGCTGGCCGGCCTTCTCCAAACTCTATGACAGATAAGGGTTTATTAAAGAACTTAAGGTTATGAGGAATAAACCCCTTAGTTTTCAACGATCCTTTGACTCGCCTTCCCGGTTGGCCTAAAATCTCCATGAAAGTTAACCCTAAAGTCGACGGAACGCTCACACCCGGTGCGCGGTCCTGGATGGAGCAAAAAAATGTTTGGTGGAAAACTTGGTGTACCTGAACTTCTCATCATTCTTGTGATTGCACTGATCTTCTTTGGTCCGAGCAAGCTGGGCGATCTGGGCAAGGGCCTGGGCGACGCGATCAGGAATTTCAAGGGCGCAATGAAGGATGGCGAGCAGGGTACCGCTCAGCCTGCTGAAAAGAAGTAACGGCGCGCT
This sequence comes from Candidatus Angelobacter sp., assembly GCA_035717005.1. Classification (GTDB taxonomy): domain Bacteria; phylum Acidobacteriota; class Terriglobia; order Terriglobales; family Acidobacteriaceae; genus Angelobacter. Next base: position 6,783 of record DASTJB010000308.1, on the reverse strand, counting down.
TCACGCAGAAAATCCGCTCGATCGCAACATCTCTGTTACCAGAGATACAGGCAATCCCACCACATTGGAATATTCCCCCACGATGCGGTTGGTCCAGCGCGAAGCTCCGCCCTGGATCGCGTATGCCCCGGCTTTGTCCATAGGTTCACCGCCGGCCACATACTGCTGAATCTCATCCTCGGCGATTTCGCGAAAAAAAACCTGCGTTGTCAGCGAGCGTGTCTCCGCAGTTCCTCCGGGCCTGACCACGGCCACCGCCGTGGTCACCTGGTGCTCTCTTCCCGAGAGCCGCCGCAGCATACGCGCCGCATCCGCGCTATCTCCCGGCTTCCCCAGCACCTCTCCATCGATTACCACAATTGTGTCCGCTCCCAGCACGTACTTTTGCGGATAGTGTTGCGCCACGGCCAGCGCCTTTTCCCGTGCCAGCCGGAGCGCATATTCGAGCGGCGGCTCGCCCGCCTGCTGGTCTTCGTTGATGTGGGCCGCGTGGACTTCGAACGTGAGTCCCGCTTCGCGCAGCAGTTCCTGCCGCCGCGGCGAAGCTGAAGCTAAAATCAGTGCTGGTTTGTTTTGCGGAAGCATCCTTAGGGCACTGGCTCTCCCTCTCAACATACGTGAACAGCGGCACGTTAAGCAAAACCGGTCTGATAATGGGCGCAAACCTCATTGGCGACAATTGCGAGTTCCGCGTCTGGGCGCCCGCTGCCCGCTCCGTGACTCTGCGGCTGATGAACGCGCAAGGTACCCGGGACTTGCCCATGCTCCGCGAAGGCGAGGACTTCGCTTTGCAAACCGCAGCGCGCGCAGGCGACAGATACCTCTACCTCGTCGATGACGATAAGCCGGTGGCGGATCCAGTTTCGCGGTTGCTGCCGGAAGGCGTTCACGGCCCGACAGAAATTATCGACCCCGAGGCGTTCAACTGGACCGATGCCGCCTGGCGCGGCTGTCCGCTGCGCGACTACGTGATCTATGAATTGCACATCGGCGCCTTCATGCTGGAAGGCACATTCGATGCTGCGATTGCAAAGCTGCCTTATCTCAAGAAGCTGGGCGTCACCGTTATCGAAATCATGCCCGTGGCCGCATTCCCCGGGACGCGCAACTGGGGCTATGACGGCGTCTCACCGTACGCCGTGCAGGCCGGCTATGGCGGCCCGGACGGCCTCAAGCGCCTGGTAAACGCCGCGCATGAGATTGGCCTTGGCGTGATGCTCGATGTTGTCTACAACCATCTCGGCAATGAAGGCAATTATCTGCGCCTCTTTGGCCCGTACTTTACCGGCAGGCACAGCACGCCGTGGGGCGAGGCCGTCAACTATGACCAGGCGGGCGCAGAAGGCGTGCGGCGCTATTTTGTGGAGAACGCGCTCTACTGGGTTCGCGAATATCACATGGACGGCCTGCGCCTCGATGCCGTACAGACCATTCACGACGATTCGCCGCACCATATCCTGGCGGAGATCAAAGAAAATGTCGCCGCGCTGGCGAAAGAACTGGGCCGCCAAGTCTGCGTGATCGCCGAAAGCGATGAGAACGATGAAAAGGTCGTCCTTCCGGACGCCCGCGGCGGCTACGGTCTGGATGCCGTCTGGAGTGATGACTTCCATCACGCGATCCACGCTTTCTTTACCGGCGAGCGCCAAGGCTACTACCAGGACTTTGGCCGGCCGGAGCAGATCGTCCGCGCCCTGGAGCAGGGCTTCGTCTTCCAGGGTGAGCCGTTTCAGTTTTGGGGTGGACGCCCGCGAGGAACCTCAAGCGCCCGCATTCCCGCGCCGGCGCACGTGATCTGCATCCAAAACCACGACCAGGTCGGCAATCGCGCTCGCGGCGAACGCCTCACCGCGCTCGTTCCCCGCGGCGCACGCATGCTCGCAGCGGCCCTGCTGTTGCTTTCCCCCGCGACGCCCCTGCTCTTCATGGGCCAGGAGTATGACGAAACCTGCCCATTCCAGTTCTTCACCGATTACGGCGACCCTGCGTTGCAAAAAGCCGTGACCGAGGGCCGCCGCAATGAGTTTAAGGACTTCGATTTTCAAGATGTCCCAGATCCACAGGCTCCTGCGACCTTTGAGCGCTCCAGATTGAACTGGAGTCTCGCTGAAGGCGAAAACCTGATGCTCGACTGGTACTGCTCGCTTCTCGAACTGCGCAGGAAATATGTGACCCACTCCGAGCGCACCTGCAAAGCTGAGCTGATCGACGGCGTGGTTCACATGCAGGTCCCGCGTGAGGAGCCGGCGCTGAAGCTTTTCGCGCGGATTGAGGCATCCGCGCCGCTGCCCGAACTCGGCGGCCGTTGGGAAAAAGTGCTGGCCGAGGAAACCGACGGCTTCGCCGTGGGTGTGTGGGTGGAGGCGCCGGACGCGCGGTAAAGAGCAAATCTGATGGCTATCGCACCCCCACCTGCCCCTTCGCCGAATCAATCAACTTCTTTGAATCCCAGCCCACGCCGTCTTTAAAGACCAGCTCCACGTTTTCGATATCGCTGATATTCGCGGAGGGATCGCCTTTCACCAGCACGATGTCCGCCTGCTTGCCGGGGACAAGGGAGCCAATGTGGTCGGCTTCGCCCAGAAACTGCGCGCCGTTGAGTGTCGCGATCCTGATGGCCTCGAGCGGCGTGAACCCGGCCTCCACCAGCAGCTCCACTTCGCGCAGGTCGCCATAGCCGGCCACAGTCCCGCCGATTCCCGTAGGATCGAGCCCGGCCAGCAGCGTGCCGCCGGCTTTGACGAACTCACGTTCAAATTGCATTTCCTTCTGGAACATCACCGGCCATGGGCTCTGTTGCGCCGTCTGCGCCAGCCGGGCGCGGATGGCCTGGTACGCTTTGCGAGCGTCTTCGCTGAGCGTGTCCAGGACCTTCTGCGGCTCGTCCGGCCGTGAAGATACGAATTGCTCGAAGACCGGAAGCGTCGAGGTCAGCGCGACGTGCTTCGCGACCATGGTCTTGATTGTGGTCTGTATCTGCTCTCCGGTTACATCCATTTTGACCAGCTGCCCGATCACCTGCCGGTTGTCCGGGCAAACGTCAGGCTTCTTGTCGCTGAAAAACTCCGTGTCTTCGGGAAGGCCGTGCTCTATGTCGTCAATTCCGATCTCCACCGCCTCGCGAATCCCAATCGAGCACAGGTGCCCGGTCACTTTGATTCCGTGTTTATGCGCGGCGTCGACTACCGCTTTCAACTCCGCGCGCGTGATGAAGTTGTAAACCTTGAATGAGCGCGCCCCCTCGGCCACCCAGTACTCGACCGTCCTGGTGGCATCCTCCGGATCGGTGAGCGCATGCACCTGGATGAGCGGCAGTCCCTCACCTTCCAGGTAGGGACCGGTCATATTCATTTTGGGGCCGGGAATTTTTCCGCCTTCAATTCCCCTTTTTACCTCCAGGTCGGCATACGGCTCGATGCTGCCGGTGGTGCGAATGGTCGTTACGCCCAGCGCCAGATACAACCGCGGAAAGCTGAACGGCATGTCGTGATAAAGCCCGCCGCCGCTAGGATAAAAAAGATGGTCGTGCATGCCCACCAGCCCCGGCAGAGCCGAGTAGCCGGTAAAGTCCATGCGGTTGGCATCGGCCGGAACCGGCACTGCGCCTGCCTTGCCCATGGCCGTGATCTTTCCACCGGAGATCACGATCGTCTGATCCGGCTTGGCGGGAGCGCCCGTGCCGTCAATCACGCGCACATGCTCCAGCACGATCACCGGCGACTGCACGCGGATGAAGTCCTTGGTGGAAGGTTGTTGCGGCTGGGCAGCAGCGAAGCCCGAAATGAACACGAAGAGGGCGGTAAGCGTTTTAAGCATCAGATCTCCGGTTCAGCATAATGACAGCGCAGGGCCTCGGCGCGCAAGAGCATCATCCTCCCAGGGGCCGCTAATCACATCTGAGCCGTTCGATCCTCTCTCGCAGTCTGTCGATCTTATGTTCCAAACCGCCGATTTCTCTTTGCAGGGTAAGTCTGCGTTCCGGCGAGTTTACGGTCGCAAGCAGCGCCTCATCAGCTTGGAGCAGCCTCTCAAGATCGCGAATTCTATCCTCAAGAACGCGTATTTGTATATCGCTCATTGCATGAATGATGACACGAGGCTCCAAATGGGAGCTAACGCGCGCGGATGCTAAAATAGAGGTTCTGGCCCCATCCGCATGGATCGCACACACATCCGCAATTTTGCCATCATCGCGCACATCGATCATGGCAAATCCACGCTTTCAGACCGCCTGCTGGAGCTGACCGGAGCTCTCTCCCAGCGCGAGATGCAGGAGCAGGTGCTGGACGCAATGGACCTGGAGCGGGAGCGCGGCATCACCATCAAGGCCCACGCCGTGCGCATGAAATATACCGCCAAAAACGGCGAAGAATACCAGCTCAACCTGATCGATACGCCCGGCCACGTGGATTTTTCCTACGAAGTCTCGCGCTCGCTCGCCTCCTGCGAAGGCGCGCTCCTGGTGGTCGATGCCTCGCAGGGCGTGGAGGCCCAGACTCTGGCCAACGCGTATCTGGCGATCAATCACGGCCTGGAGATCATTCCGGTCATCAACAAAATCGACCTGCCCAGCGCCGACATTCCGCGCGCCAAGGAGATGATCGAGCAGACCGTCGGCCTGGACACGAAGGACGCCATGCTGGTGAGCGCCAAGAGCGGCCAGGGTGTTCCGGAGCTGCTGGAGGCAATCGTTCACCGCCTGCCTCCGCCCAAAGGCGAACCGGACAATCCCCTGCAGGCGCTCATCTTCGATTCATGGTTCGATCCGTATCGCGGCGTGATCGTGCTGGCGCGCGTCTTTCAGGGCACGCTGCGCAAGAAGATGAAGGTGCGCCTGTGGTGGAATGGCAAAGTTCTTGAAACGGAAACACTCGGCGTGCTCACGCCCAAGCCGGTGGAAGTTGACGAGCTGAAGGCCGGCGAGGTCGGCTTCATGATCGCCAACAACAAGAACGTCGCCGACACCAAAATCGGCGACACCATCACTGACGACGGCCGCCCTGCCATTGAGCCGCTGCCCGGCTTCGAAGACATCAAGCCCATGGTCTTCGCCGGGCTCTATACGGTTGACGCGCACGAGCATACAGTCCTGCGCGAAGCGCTGGAAAAGCTGCGCCTCAACGACTCTTCGTTTTTCTTTGAACCGGAAAGCTCCGCCGCGCTGGGCTTTGGGTTCCGCTGCGGCTTTCTCGGGCTGCTGCACATGGAGATCATTCAGGAGCGCCTGGAGCGCGAGTTCGGGCTTGACCTCATCACCACCGCGCCGGGCGTCCGCTACCAGATCACGAAAACGGACGGCGAGAAAATCGAAGTCGACAATCCTTCGCGCTGGCCCAACCAGAGCGAGATCGCGAAGATTGAAGAGCCGGTCATCGTGGCCACGATTCTTACTAATGAAGAGTATGTTGGCGGGATCCTCAAGCTGGTGGAAGAAAAACGGGGACGCCAGAAGGGCTTCGAATATGTGAGCAACAGCCGCGTGATGCTGACCTACGAGTTGCCGCTGAATGAGATCGTGCTGGATTTTTACGACAAGCTGAAGACCATCTCGCGCGGCTACGCCTCGCTCGATTACCACCTGGCCGGTCACTGGGAATCGCCCATGGTGAAGCTTGATATCCTTGTTGCCGGCGATCCCGTGGACGCGCTCTCCATCATCGTCCATCGCGACTTCGCCTACGATCGCGGCCGTGCCCTGGTCTCAAAGATGCGCGAACTGATTCCCCGGCAGATGTTTGAAGTGGCCATCCAGGCCTCGATCGGGGCCAAGATCATTGCCCGCGAGACCGTGGCGGCCATCCGCAAAAACGTGCTGGCCAAGTGTTATGGCGGCGACATCACCCGCAAGCGCAAGCTCCTGGAAAAACAGAAAGAAGGGAAAAAGCGCATGAAGCGCATCGGCAAGGTGGACATCCCTCAGGAGGCCTTTCTGGCCGTCCTGAAGGTGGGTGAAAACGCGTGATGCCCTGGCCCCTCAAAAAGTTGCTGTTGCCGAATGTGCAAATCCCCCGCTGCAAGTTACTCATGGGTGCTCATTTATTGTGCACTCCCGCGTGACCGGAATTTCAGAGGCTAAGTGCATGAAATTGCTAACTTTGCCATATGCAGCGGTAGTTGGGCAGCACCCCTTAAGTAATTGAAAATCCTAGTGCTGCCCTTTTGCGCTTTGCCACATTTGCACAGAGTTTTCCACATTCGCTTGATGACGAACTGATTAACGTGGCGTCCGCGTGAAGTTAACCGTGATGAACGTTTCAACCTCTACTGCTTCCCCGTTCAGGTAATAAGGACGATAACGCCATTGCCTGACTGCATCCAATGCGGCCTGCACCAGCAGTGGATGACCGCTGATCAATTCCAGGCTTTCGATCCGGCCGTTGCGCGCGATGATTGCGTGCAACTTCACTTGACCCTGAATGCCGGCCGCATTCGCCAGTCGCGGATAAACCGGCTCCACGCGATTGATGAGTTGCGCCTCCGAGGGGACGGAGATGCGCCGCTGCTCCGGCTTCACGTCTGAACCGCCGCCATTGCCCGTGCGCGCCAGGTCGTCAGGCAAACGGCTTTCGCCCACGTATGTGCCGTATTTGACCTCTTCCGGATTGTTCGTTGTGCGGACTGGCCCGCCGATTCGCAGCACATTTGGATTGTTGTTGGCCAGGAGCACGACGACATCGTTTCGAGCCACAGACGGTCCTGAATGCGACGCTGCGTCAGTTCGTATTGGCTTCTTCTCTTCTACCGGCGCCTGCGTCATGGGCGCCACAATGTGCGGGCGCGCCG
>DASTJB010000307.1:0-11834 GCA_035717005.1 Candidatus Angelobacter sp. | reverse complement strand
ATCATCGAGCTGCTGAAATCGCGCGGCGTGTTGATGGCGGAGAGCAGGATTGAGCACTCCTATCCGCACTGTTGGCGCTGCCACAACCCGGTGATCTTCCGCGCCACCGAGCAGTGGTTCATCTCCATGGAGGCCAAGGTCGAAGATTCCACGCTGCGCCAGCGCGCGCTCGACGAGATCAAAAAAGTGAAGTGGGTCCCCGCCTGGGGCGAAGAGCGCATCAGCAACATGATCGCCACCCGCCCGGACTGGTGTATCTCCCGCCAGCGCGTCTGGGGCGTGCCCATCGCCGTCTTCTTCTGCGAAGGTTGCGGCAAGCTGCTGGAGACCAAGGGAGCGCACAACGCCGTGGTCGAGATCTTTGCGCGCGAAGGCGCCGACGCCTGGTACACCAAAGAAGCCAAAACCATCCTGCCGGCGGAAACCAAATGTCCGGGATGCAATGGCGCAAACTTTCGCAAGGAGATGGACATCATCGACGTATGGTTTGAGTCCGGCTCCAGCCATGCGGCGGTACTCGACCAGGACTCTGGTCTTCCCTGGCCCGCCGATCTGTATCTTGAAGGCGGCGACCAGTATCGCGGCTGGTTCCACTCTTCCCTGCTGGTTGCCGTCGGCACCCGGGGCCACGCGCCGTATCGCGCGGTCGCCACCAACGGCTGGACACTCGACCCGCAAGGCCGCGCTACCTCCAAGTCTCTCGGCAATGGCATCGATCCGGTCGATATTGCCAAGCGCCTCGGCGCGGAGATCATCCGTCTCTGGGTCGCCTCGGTCGACTTCCAGGAAGACGTGACCGTCTCAGAAGATTTGCTGAAGCGCGTGAGCGTGAATTACGTCGATCTGCGCAACCGCTTTAAGCACATCCTGAGCAATCTGTACGATTTTGACCCAGCCACGGATGCGGTGGACTTTGACAGCATGCTGCCGCTCGACCAATACATCCTGCTCCGTACCGCCGAACTGACGGAGCAGATTCGAAAATGGTATGAGAATTTCGAATTTCACCGCGTCTATCACCAGATCAATGAGTTCTTCAGCGCCGAGTTGAGCAACATGTACTTTGCCGCCACCAAGGATCGTCTCTACACCGCGGCCCCAAAGTCTCGCCTGCGCCGGTCGGCACAAACTGCCCTCTGGCGGATCGGTGAAGCCATGGTGCGCCTCCTGGCGCCGCTCATGAGCTTTACCTCTGACGAGATCTGGTCCTTCCTGCCGCAAATTTCCGCAAGACCCGCCAGCGTTCATCTGGCATACTTTCCCCAGCCGGAAGAGATTACCGGCAGGATCGGGCAGACGGACGTAAAACGGCTGCGGTCCGATTTCGAGCTTCTGTTTTCCGCGCGCGAAGAGGCCTTGAAGGCGCTGGAGATCGCCCGCCAGGAAAAGGTGATCGGCCGTTCAGAAGAAGCGGTCCTCACCATCGAAGCGCCGGAGTCCAGCTGGAAGCAGCTTGAGCATTACCGTGACGATGTCCGCTTTTTGATGATTGTTTCCGGAGTGGAGATCAAACGCGCAACAGCCGGGAACGGGAACGCTCCTTTGCACGTACAGGTAACTAAAGCGCCGGGTCAGAAGTGCGAGCGCTGCTGGAACTACTCCGTAGAGGTCGGCAGGAATGAACGTTATCCTACGGTTTGCGAGCGTTGTTCTGCCGCCCTGGAAGAGATTGAGCGCGAAGCGTGAACTTGCTTACGAATCCTATGGTTCTGAAGCTGCAGGTTTTGCGTCTAACTGAGTGAACATGAGGAAGTACCACATCATCATTGCCGCCCTGATCGTTCTCTGTGATCGCATGACGAAATCGCTGGTCGCGCAGAAGATCGCGCTTTCTGACAGCGTTGACGTGATCCCCGGCATCTTCCGCCTGACTCACGTGCAAAACCAGGGTGCTGCCTTCGGACTCTTCGCCGATTCGCCCTCCGGGTGGAAGGTTTCGATGCTGATTCTGTTCTCGGTGGCCGCGCTGGCCGTGGTCTCTGCCCTGCTCTGGAAGAACGGCAATGCGTTGAATCCCACCGCCATTGCGCTTTCGCTCGTATTCGGCGGCGCGCTTGGCAATCTCTGGGACCGCGTCGCCAACGGGCGCGTGATCGATTTTCTGGATTTCTACCTCGGCTCACATCACTGGCCCGCGTTCAATATCGCTGACAGCGCCATCGTCGTCGGCGCGCTGCTGCTGCTCAGCGAGATCTTCCTTGCTCCACAGGAGGAAAAAGCCGTCAGCTCCTAGCATGCGCCACCTCGCGATCGTTATCACGGTCTTTCTCCTCGACCGCTTCACCAAGTGGCTGGTCATCCACAATATCGTGTTGGATGACAACGTCGCCGTAGTCCCCGGCTTCTTTCGCCTGACTCATCTTGAAAATCCGGGAGCTGCTTTCAGCCTGTTCGCTGACTCGCCTTCGTCTTTCAAGACCGGGCTGCTGATCGCGGTTTCTGTAGCTGCTCTGGCGGTGATTGGTTTCCTGCTATGGGCACGACGCAGCGCCTTCAACAGCACCACTCTGGCGCTGGCGTTCATCATGGGCGGCGCTCTGGGCAACCTCTGGGACCGGCTCACTGACGGCAAGGTGACCGACTTCCTCGACTTCTACGTCGGCATTCACCACTGGCCACCGTTCAACCTGGCCGACAGCGCGATCGTGGTCGGAGCTCTGCTGCTGATGCTCCGCATGCTCAGCAAAGACAGGCACGCGGAAGCTCACAAAAACTGATGCCGTCGCAGAAACACTCGTGCTCCCCGGCTCTGAATCCCGTCCAGTCGTGTTCATTCGCGGCTCACTTTTTTGAGTGTGCTCTAACGGCGCGAATCAGCGGCTGAATCTTTTGGCTAATTGCAAATTGCCATTTGCTAATTGCTGTAGAGCAGCTTATAGAGGGCGGCGTTGCGCACAATCGCCTGCACGTAATCGCGTGTCTGCTGAAAAGGAATCGATTCCACGAACTCTTCCATGTCCGCATACTTCCCGTTCTTGCGCCAGTCGTCCACGCGGTCTTCCCCGGCATTGTAGGCGGCCAGCGCGTATTCGACCCTTCCGTCAAAGTGGTCCATCATGTGCCTGAAATAGCGCGTACCGAGTTGCAGGTTGGTGTTCGCCACCAGCAGTTCGTCCGTTGAAAAATGCCTGATCTTCAGCTCATGGGCCATCCCCTTGCCGACACTGGGCAAGAGCTGCATCAGGCCGTAGGCATTGGCGGGAGAAATCGCCGCGGGATTGAATTCAGATTCCTGCCGGATCAATGAAGCCACCAGGTGAGGATCCAGCCGGTTGGCGGCCGAGTCTTTCTTCAATTCATCCCAGAACGGCCGCGGGAACAGCGTCTCCCAGACCTTGCGCGGAATTTGCGGGATCTCCGCGGAAAAATATCCGGGAAGCGCGCGTTTGAGCGACTCGATCGCATGTATGTAGCTGCCCTGTTCGCTGTAAATTTCAGCAACGGACTTGGCCTCCCAGGGCGGCGTGCCCGGGCTGGCGGCCTGCATCTCGGCGACAGCGAAGTCGTACAGCGCAGCGTTGGCCAGCAGCTTTGCCTTCTGGGCCCGCTCGTTGTCGGCGGGCGGTTCCCATTCCTGCGGAGGCGCCGGCGGACGCGGCAGCTTGTCGAGCAAAGGAGGATCTCCGGCCTGCTCGCCCAGCCGGGCCATGCGCTCACGCGCCAGAATGGAATAGTAGAAGTAGCGGTAATTCTCCGTGAGCTTCTGGTAGTAAGCCCGTGCCAGCGCCTTGTCGCCATCGTCTTCGGCCAGACGCCCTCGCCAGTAAATGGCCGCGGGGACTTCCGCAGAGCTGGGATACATCTCCAACTGCTCTTCAAAGAGCTTCTTCGCGTCGTCGCGCTTGCCCATCAGGTACGTGAGCCACGCCGCGCGCCAGTGGGTGTAAGGCGAGTAGCGCCCGTTCTTTTGTCTCTGGTAGATCTCGGCATAGAACGGCACCGCGGTTTCGTAATCGCGCCGCAGCATGTACATGTTGCCGGCCGACATCAGGGCTTCCTGCATCCACGGGCTGTCCGGCGCCAGCGACCGCAGCTGCGCGACGTATTCACGGTGCTTCTGGCCGTCATCTTTGTCGCGGGCAAGTTCAGCCAGGAAATACAACGACTGCGCCCTGGCATCCACGCTGGCCGCCTGGTTCTGCGCAATGCTTTCGAACAGATGCTGCGCCTCATCCCGCTTGCGCGCCTTGTAGAGGGCCGAGCCAAACTCCGCTTGCAGATCGAGCATCTTCTCCGGCGGGGCCTGTTCCAGCAAAGGGCTCAGCTCGGTCACGACTTCCTGAAAGTGTCGCGACCTGGCCAGCAGAGTCACTCGCGTGTGCCGCTGCTCAAAGCTTCCCGTGGGAGCGGCCTCACCGAGCAGGCGCAGCTGTTGCGCTGCTCCATCAGCTTCCGCGCTGGTCGGCATTTCAAAGTAAATCCTGCGAAAGATCTCCGCGGCTTTGCCCTTCTCTCCTGCCGCCGCATCAGCCTGCCCCAGCGCAAACTCGATATCAGATTTCACCGGCTGGCGGTGTTTCTCCAGGTACGCCGCCGCTTTTTGCGGCTCGTTACTGCCCATCAGCGCCCCGGCATAGACCAGCGCAACATCGTGCGCCAGCAGCGAATCAGGATACTTCTCGTCAAACCCATTCAACTCCTGCAAAACTGCCGCGAAATCTTTCGCGTCGGCATGCGACCGGGCCTGCATAAAGATCAGATAATCGCCCAGAACGGGCTCCAGCGGCGTGCTGTGCTCCCAGCAGCTCTGCGCCCTGGTGTAGTCGCGATCGAGGTAGTGCGCGTAGCCAAGCACCAGCCAAGCCAGCGGGCCGGCATCGTCCTTTGCGTGTTTTCGCGCGTACGCCTCCACTCCCTCATACGCCTGTGGCGTTCGGTTCTCGAGCAGCTGCTGCGCCATGGGCCGCAGATCGGCTGAGGCCACAAACGCGCGCCTGATGTGGCCCAGCTTGCGCACGGCTTGCGCTGACTTCTTCTTCGCTGCCGCGGGGCCCTTTTTCGATTTTGTGGAATGGGTCTTTTTCGCGGTTGTCTGGCCGGAAGAACCAGCGTTGAACGACACCAGCAGAAAGAGGAGAGCGATGTACCAAAAACGTCTGACTAACACAGCTTCAAATTACCTTGTAAAACCGGCCCCCATGAGTGAAACATCGTTGTCGGCCAGAATTCTGACCAGTTCCTGATTAAAGTAATCGGCGGAAGCAACGGCGGATTCAGCGTAACGCTTGTCGTAAGTGGCCCGGCTCTTTTCAATGTCGATCTTCAAGCGATCATACAGGTCCCTGCGCTGCCTGCCCTCAGTTACCTTGGATTGATTGTACAGCTTGATCTCCTCCACCAGCAGCTTGGCAAAGCGTTTGGCCTTCTTGTGAAGCTCGTCTTCATCGCTCACCGCTGATGCAGTTGCGCTTCCGGAGCCGGCCACCGCCCCCGCTGCCACAGGCTGCGCGGCTTCTTCCGCGGCTGGTCCACCGGCTTTGCGCAGCGCCGCCAGCTCAAGCCAGATCGCGGCAAAACGCGTCAAGCCCTGCAAACCGGAGGCATCGAGATCGCCGCCGGGCGTCAGTCCGCCGTCGGCATAGACCACCGCTGCCACCTTTTCTTTCACCACCAAAGGCAGAACCAGGCAGCGGTTTTCCGCCGGCGCCTTCACTGTAGAGATAAACCCGGAATCGAACTCGTTTGTTGCGCCCTCCGCCATGGCGCGGGCCTGGATCGCCTTGCCCACCAGCCCCGACGCGGCGCTCAGGCTCACATCTTTAATCACATTGTTGTCTTCAAACCCGATTCCCTGCCACCCATTCGCGGTTGCGCCCTTCACCACAAACAGGGCGACGCGTCCTGCAAAGCGCGCCTCGCCTTCCAGCAGACGGCGCAGAATTTCGGCTTGTGACGTAGACTCCTGTATGGAAGCCGCAGCGCCATTGAGCAGATCGGTGGGCGACGAGCCCGCGGCTGGCGCCAGCGACTCCACCACCTCGACCGCGCGCCTTACGATCTCAGCCCGCAGCCTGGGCAGGGCTGCGTCTAATACCTCTGCAACCGCCTCTTCAATGATGTTCTGGATTTCTGTGGGACGTGGCATGCCCTGGCAGCGATTATAAGGCGTACTCAAGCAATATCAACCAGCGAGATTACTGAAGTGCCCGCCGCTGGAATCTTAGAAGTCACCCGACCACTCTCCGGATCCACCGTCTACTCCACCACCAGCTTCGCCTGCATGTCCTCATGATGCGGGCCGCATATAATCCCGCAGACGACCTTGTATTCGCCTTTCGACGGCGACTTGAGCGTGATAATGGCAGGGTTTCCCGGGCGCACCGGCTCCTTGATTCCCAGCCCCGGTACGTCGAACCCGTGCTGTACGTCGGCGGTTGAGACTTCCAGATCAGTGGTCTGGCCGGCCTTCACGCGGATGACCGCCGGCTCAATCGAATACTTCTTCATTACGACTTTTATACGCTCGGCGCCGGGCGTGCCCTTGTTCTGGCATCCCATGGCCGGCAAAAGGAAACACAGCAGGATAAGCCAATAATTTCGATTCATGTGAGATATGAGCGACGTGTGCAATAAAAGGTTACGTCACACGTCTAAGGTAGAAACATTTATTTCGCGTCTTTCAACCTTTCGCGGTGCAGACATAGTAAATTAATTTTGAGTCGGAGCGGAATGGAAACCATCCAAAAGAAGGCCGACGAAGGTATAACCAGCGAAATGGCGCTTGTCCAGGCCGCCAAAAAAGGCGATCTGGAGGCTTTCAGCGAGCTGGTGCGGCGCTATGACCGCAATATCTTCAGGATCGCGCAGCACATCACGCATAATGAGGAAGACGCCCAGGACGTGGTCCAGGACGCATTCCTCAAGGCGTACCAGAATCTGGAGCAGTTCCAGGGGAACTCGAAGTTCTATACCTGGCTGGTCAGGATCGCCGTAAATGAAGCGTTGATGCGGCTGCGCAAGCGGCGCAATGACCGGACCGTCTCGCTGGACGAAGACGTCGAGACCGAAGACGGCGCTATTCCGCGCGAGGTTGCGGACTGGTCGCCGAACCCGGAACAGCTGTACGGTACGTCAGAGCTGGGTGACATCCTGAAGAAGACGATTCAGGGGCTCTCACCGGGGTTCAGGATGGTATTTGTGCTGCGAGACGTTGAAGGGTTATCCACGGAGGAAACGGCTGAAATGCTCGGGCTGAGCGTACCTGCGGTAAAATCCAGGCTGCTGCGCGCTCGTTTGCAGCTTCGGGAGCGCCTGGCCAAGTATTTCAAGTCTAAAAAGGGCGGAGACGGCCAACCGTGAAATGCAAAGATTTTCTTAAAGAGTTGACCGATTACCTGGACGGCAAGATCAGTGACAGCCTCAAGGCCGAGCTGGACGATCACCTGCATTGGTGCCACGAATGCCATGTGGTGGTGAATACCACACAGAAAACCATCGAAATTTACCGCGACAACCAGCTCTACGAGCTCCCTGAAGCACTCCGAACCCGCCTCCATCAGGCCATCATGGTTAAATGCCGAAAGCATAGCCACGGCAAGAAATCAGACTAAGCCGTTCTTTTTCATACAGTTAAACTAAAACTTGTAAAACTTACATCCACTACTCCCTGAAAATTTCTCTCTGAAAGCCTGCGAACCTTTTCCGGCAGCTCTGAATCTAAGTAACAGTACGGCAGACCATGCACCTTTCTTCACTTTAGGTCATGTACTGTGGTACAATGTACTCGGTTCGGGCAAGATAACGCTTTCCCTGGGAGACCCGAAGTTTTGGGGGTGGTGATTTTATGGCGAGTCTGCTTGACGTTTTGTTTGGTTGCAGCCACAAGAATTTCAGCTTTCCGATTACCAAGAAGCCGGGTCAACGGCATTCTGAAGCTGCTTTGCTGACTGGCACGTATGTCGCCTGTCTGGATTGCGGTAAGGAATTCCCATACGACTGGCGCGAAATGAAGGTAATCGAAGCAAACCCCAAGAAAGTAAAGACCTTAGCTGCTAAAGCGGCTGAGTCTTTTGCGGGCAAGTAAGTCCCCCTCGGGCTCGTTCGACCTAACCGAAAGTACGCAGCGCAAATTCTCCCCTTTTAACCGCGGAAGGATCGTTCCTTCCGCTTTGCCATTTTTTGGGGCTTTCCAGTCGAGTCTTCCTTTTTCAGTAAAACCGGAGTTTTGGCTCCGGCCACGTTTTTCCCAAGTACCGGGAACTGGCTCCCGGGGATCACACACATCCCAAAATGAGACAGGCGGCCCATTTCAGGCCGCCTGATGATCAGTCTTCCGAATCAGAATTATTGGTCGCGCCGTTTCAGGGTAGGACGATCGTCGTCTTTCTTGTCGCCGTCCTTGGACGCGGTGCTTTGCCCGCGCCGCAAGCTGGGCTTATTGGGATTGTTGCTCTCGTCGACCTTGTGGCGGTTCTCAATGGCCGCCAGACGGGCCTTGATCTCATTGAACTCTGAGGTCGTCTCGATGTACTGGTCCTTCGCCGGCAGGATTGTGGCAATCTCTTCCTGTGACTTGGCGATACGATCGGGCGTTTGCGGGTGATCGGCAAAGACCTTGGCCATCGAACCCGGTTTCTTCTTCTCCTGCGCCTGTACCTTTTCGAAGAAATTCACGAACTCGTTGGGGTCATAACCCGCTTTGTACATGTACTGGATCCCCAGGTAATCGGCTTCAGCCTCAAAGCTGCGCGAGAACTTCAGGAAAGTGACTGGGATGCCGATGCCTGCCGCCTCGCGGGCCGCGAGTCCGATACCGCCACCCACGAAGATCAGCGGCAAGCTCATGTAGTTTACGAACTGATACCGGGTCAACTGGCGCGTGGTGTGCCGGGCCGCCACGTGGGCAATCTCATGGGCCATCACGCCGGCCAGTTCAGCTTCGTCGTCCGCTGCCAGAATCAGGCCTGAATTCACGTAGAAAAAGCCGCCAGGCAGGGCCATCGCGTTGATCACGTCAGAATCCACTACTTTGATCGTGAACGGGACCTTGGCGTCTGAATTCCGCACCAGATTCTGCCCTACGCGGTTGACGTATTCATTGATCACCGGGTCTGTCACCAGCTTCAGGCTGGATTCGATCTGCGTGGCGTACTCCTTGCCCATCTTGATCTCGCTCTCAATCGAGTACCAGTCCCATCCGGCAACTTTACGGTTGCCGATGGCGTCCACGTCGTCTTTCCCGCCACTGTGTTTGGCTTTTTTCTTCTTGTCTTTCTTGTCCTTGTCGGAATCAGACGAGGTTTGCGGCTGGTCCTGATCGGTCACAGTGCTTTGTGTCTGGTTCGCCGTCTGCGCCTGATCGGTCGATTGCGTCTGGCTTGAGCCTTTGCTGCCTTGAGAGTCCTTCTTATCCTGAGCCGAAGCCGGGAGAGCCCCAGTGACAGTCAAAACCAGTGAAAGGATTAACGCCGTGAATTTCATAGCACACTCCTGCTAGCAACGAACCTCGCCTGGAAAGACAGGCTCATTATACCGCCGTACACCAACGTACTTATAGTTAGATTTCTGCCGTAGATGGTGCGATGCAGAATCAGAGCTCTTGGTTATCCAGCTCTCAGAGGGAGCGCCTGTTAATTTTGGTAAAGGCACTGTTTTCAAGCCGGTTTCGGCCACTTGCGTCGGCATGTAGAGGATTTCCACCCGCCTGGCCCGCCATTCTCCCTTTGAATCCTGCCGTGCCGTCACGCGGACTTCCTGTCCGGCGCTGAGGCAATCTGAATTGCACTTATGGCGCTGGTGCGCGGGAATGCTTTCGGCGAAGACCACCACCGCATGCGCGACCTCTACCCGCCGCAGCATGCGGTTCCGGCCCTGCACAAAGATCCATCCAGGAGCCAGGGGCTGGTTCGCCGGTGCGTCCACCACTTTTCCCCGGAATGTGCCATCGACGGCCGCAGCCTCAAGGCTGGGCAGCAGGAGCGCAAATACCAGAAACGGAATCCAGCCCCTCTTCATCCTTATTGAGATGCCAAGCTGCCGGTGAACGTTCTCCGCCGCAGTTCAGCTACCTTGTAACATGGAGCATTGGGTGAGCCAACGCGAGCGCCGTGACAGCGCGAGCGGTTGGCGAGCCGGGTTCCCCAGCAAGCCCGCTCTTGGCTTGATGGGTGGGAGGGCGCTGCAGCTTGTCTGCGGAGCCCTTGAATGAACGGAAAGGAACATGCAAATGCACCACGGAATCCTGGGCGCAGGCGGTGTAGGCGGGCTGATTGGGGCCGTGCTGGCCAAAGCCGGTGAAGAAGTCACGCTCATCCTGCGGCCGCAAGCTCTGGCGCAGCACCCGAAAGGCCTGGCGCTCGACAGCACTTTCGGTAAGTTTGCCGCTCCCGTTTCGCTCGCTGCCAGAGTTGACCGGCCTCTGGACATCCTGTGGGTCACTGTAAAAGCCACGCAGCTTGAATCGGCTCTCGATTCCGTTCCTGCTGACGCGCAGATTCGCGCGGTGGTGCCGCTCCTGAACGGCATCGATCACATCCAGCTCCTGCGCCGGCGCTTAGGAGAGGATCGCGTTATCCCGGCAACCATTGCTGTGGAAAGCGAACGGGCCGCGCCCGGCGTCATCGTCCACCGCTCCCCCTGGGTGCGGCTGAACGCGGCAAGCAGCGGAAAGCACCTCCTGGAAAATTCCTTCGAGCATTTTCAGCATTTCGGATTCGACTGCAATTTCATCGACAATGAAACGACGCTTCTTTGGAGCAAATTGGTCTTTCTGGCGCCCATTGCGCTCTCGACCACGGCGGCCGCGGCGCCGATCGGTGACGTAATGAAAGATCCGGCCCGAAAGGCGCGGCTCGAAAATTGCCTGCGTGAGGCATGCGCGGTTGCCATGGCAAGCGGCGCTGTTATCGACGTGAATGTTCCGCTTGGCAACGTGGGCAAGCTGCCGCCGCAGATGCGCAGTTCAATGCAGAAAGACGTGGAGGCGGGCCGTGCGCCTGAGCTTGACGCCATCGCCGGTCCAATCCTGCGCGGCGCAGAGCAACACGGGCTGCCTGCTCCAGCAACCCGCGCGCTGGTGGAAGAGATTCAGACGCGGCTTGCGAAGCCGTAGTCTCTACTCAGATTTCACTCTCAAAGACTCGATTTCGAGAAGAATGGTCTGAAGCCGCAGCTCCAATTGCTTCTTTGTGCGCGGTTTCGCTCGTTCCGTCTTTGTGAATTGGGTGTAATTCGCAATGGACTGCCGGTAGAACTCCGCTGTCTTATTGAGCAATTCAAGTTTCTGGTCATTCTGAGTAAGCATATGGCTCCTATAGAACTCTTGTTGCGCTTGGATAAGCTGTTTCCGCGTTTTGCCGTTCGTCCCTCAGCCGCTATATCGCTGAAGGACTTCCCCGGGCAGACACATCATTCTCGATCCGGGTCGCGCCGCTACCGGCACCAGAGAGGAGACATCCACCGGCATGGCACGCTCTTCGCGCGCCAGATCGGCATCGACCTGTCCGCGATGCATCTTGAGTTGCAATGCACGCTCCAGGCGCACCAGATCAGAGCGCTCGACCCCGGAAAAGAATGTCGCGGCGGCGCCCTTCGCGCCTGCTCTGCCCGTCCGCCCGACGCGATGAATGAAATCTTCCGCCATGGCGGGAAGATCGTAGTTGATGACCTGGGCAATCTCGTCCACATGAATACCGCGTGAAGCCACGTCAGTGGCCACCAGCACCCGTGATTTGCCCTGCTGGAACGCGGCCAATGCGCTGTTTCGCTGCGACTGGCTGCGGTCTCCATGCAATACGCTCACGTTCAAGCCCTGCCGCTTTAGTTTTTCGGCCAGGCGGTCCGTCGCCCGTTTGGTCCGGACAAAAACCAGCGTTCGTCCAGTCTCCTCGTTGAGC
>DASTJB010000306.1:0-14478 GCA_035717005.1 Candidatus Angelobacter sp. | reverse complement strand
ATGATACGGCTCACGCGCGAGGGCGCTCCGAACCTTTTCATCTTCAAGCACGAGATCATGTACATTGCGGAAGACAGCGGGCGCCGCGCCCGCTGATGCGGGACCTCAATGGCTTCATCAGCCGACTTTCTTACCCCTATGCAGGCGCTGGCCCGCGAGGCGGGGGCGCTTCTGACCTCGTACTTCGGCAAGGTCTCCATTGAATACAAAGGCGACGTCGATCTGGTAACGCAGGCAGACCGCGCGTCAGAGAAGATGATTGTCGAGCAGATCTGCCGGCAGTGGCCCGAACACGACCTGATCGGTGAAGAGGGAAGCCGCAGGGAGACCGGCAGCGACTATCGCTGGTACATTGATCCGCTCGATGGGACGACGAACTTTGCCCATGGCTATCCTGTCTTTTGCGTTTCCCTGGCGCTGGAATACAAGGGCGAGCGGATTGCGGGAGTGGTCTATGATCCGTGTCGCGATGAAATGTTTGCCGCGGAAAAAGGCGCCGGCGCGCAGCTGAATGGAAGAGCGGCACGGGTATCTTCCACGCGACAGTTGAAAGAAAGCCTGGTGGCTACGGGCTTTCCCAGCCACAAGCGGCACAAGAACCCGAACATCCATTTTTATCACCAGATCACGCTGCGCTCGCACGGCGTGCGGCGGGCCGGCTCGGCGGCGCTGGATCTCTGCTATGTGGCGTGCGGCCGCTATGACGCTTACTGGGAGTTCAACTTGAATCCCTGGGACACCTCTGCGGGCGTCCTGCTGGTGCAGGAGGCGGGCGGGACGGTGACGAATTTCAGTGGCGGGGCGTTCAATATCGACAGCCGTGAGGTGCTGGGCAGCAATACCGTGCTGCATGAAGAGCTGCTACGGGAATTCCGCGCAATTATCGACGGACGGGTTGAAGGAGTGCCGAGCGTGGTGGAGTACTTTCAGTCGCGGCGATAGGGCCGCTTCCTAACCGGTCGCTACTTCTTATCCGTTTGCGCCCCGGAACCCAGGGACTGCAATGCCTCTTTCGCCATCTCCGAGTTGGGATTCAGCTTCAAGGCAGTCTGGAATGCTCTGACGGCGGCCTCATTCTGGTCCATCAGGACGTAATACTTTCCCAGGTCGAGCCACGCGTCGTCGTCCTGCGGATTCTCCTTGAGGTACGCCTGGGTGTATTGCGCGGCAGCAGGATAGTCACGCTGTCGTTCGGCCAGCAAAGCCATGCCGCGGTTCGCTGCCGCGCCGTGGGTCTGGACCAGCTCGCGGGCCGCAACGAACAGGACCAGGCTGGTGACAACTACGGTAGCCAGCTGGAGTAGCTGGTGCCGGCGAGCAAACGCTCCTAGCGGGAGTCCGACCAAAAGACCGGTTACAAAACCGCCGAGGTGGCACATGTTGTCTACGCGGCCACCTAGAATGCCGCTGCTGCCGAGAGCGGAAAAACCCAGAATGAAATTGAGCACGGCGAAGCTGACGGCGCTGGAGAAGATGGCGCGCTTCTCACCGAAGGAGATGTTGAGGTCCCCAAACTTTACGCCGGCCATGACGGCGCCCACAATGCCAAACACCGCGCCGGAGGCGCCAAGCTCGGCGTGATTGGGATTGGAGGCAATGCTCAGCAGCGCTCCGCCGACTCCGGTAACCAGGTAAATGGCAAGAGTCTGCCATTTGCCAAACAGCCTTTCTGAGAGCCGTCCCAGGCTCCACAAACACCACATATTCACGGCGATGTGGAAGATGCCGCCATGCAGGAATGCCGGGGTAAACAACCGCCAGTATTGGCCGCTCAGGGTGTAAGGGCCGTAGTTCACCCCCCACTGCGTGACGCCCAGGCCGGGGACCATCTGCAGGATGAAGACAATTACGTTCACCGCGATGAGCAGCGTGGTGACCGGCGCCGTCCCGAGCGCGAGGCTTCGGCGGGCCTTGCCGGTGGCGATGCCGGCACAGCGGTCACAGAGAACAGGAGCGACGCCTTCTTCGTTTACGGCCAGCGGCGCGCCGCATTTCAGGCAGCTAGGCATGGGTACAGGATAACAAAGGAGTCGAAATTCCTGAGCTCCGGCCGGGGGCAGCCCGTTGCCGACGAGAAAACGAGAGTTGGGGAAGTTTGTTAGAATTTTTCTGTGGAACCATCACTGCTTACCCGCGTTATCAAGAAGCGCCCGGACAAATGCAAGTTCGAAGGACGCATACTTTTTTTGACCGAAGATCCTGAGTTGATTCGCCGGCAGCTGGCCGGTGAAGACCTGGCCTGGGACACGAAGAACCCGCAGAACAATCCCAAGCTGCGCGATGACATCTCGACCGATGAGATCACGCCGGCGCACATCTGCTTCTTCTTCGATGAAAAGCTGGGCGAGTGGCCTTATACGGGGTTGAAGTGCGGCAGCGAAGTTCCGATCAAGCGTGGAGACGTGAAGAAGGGCGGCTTTGTAGCGGCGGTGAGCGGGAAGCGGCGGGGCAAGGGGTCGAGCCGCGAGCAGTCGCCGTATGCCGAGCTGTGCGCCGGAATCAAGCTGGTGATCGCCGAAAACATTGAGCGGATTTACAAGCAGAACTGCCAGAACCTGGGCGTGTTGACTTCAACTGACTTCAGCCTCATCGACAAGGTGCGCGCCGGGGAAGAGATTCCACTCAGCAAATTCACCGAGGGCGAAGACGACATTACGCGGCAGGTGATCGAGTACGGCGGGCTGTTCCCGTTCAACGTGGCGAGGATGCAATCGGGGCAGGACGGGGCGGAGAAGAAGGTTTCTCTACCGCCGATCACGACCAGCAAGAGGCCGATGACGATCGCGGAGAAGATTTTTGCGCGCCACATGCTGAATGCGGAGAATGAGCCGGAAGTGAGGTACGTAAAGCCGGGAGATTCGGGCTTCGCGAGGACGGACCTGCGCTTCAGCCACGAGTATGTCACGCCGATGTCGGCCATCTTCTTTGAGCATTTTGTAGGCAAGGACGCGAAGGTCAACGATCCTGCGACGATCCTGTTTTTCCGCGACCACCTGACTTTCCTTGACGAAGTGATTTCGGAAGAGAAGAAGAAGATGGGACTGCTGGACCTGGCCGGGCAGCTCAAGTACAAGCAAGAGGATTTTGCGGCGAAGCAGGGTATCAAGCTGCATGGCGAGTTGAAGGACCGCAAGGGCTCAGAAGGCATCTGCCACTCGATTGTCGCGGAAAGCTACGCACTGCCGGGGCAGTTGAACGTGGGCTCGGACTCGCACACGCCGCACGTGGGCGCGGTGGGCTGCATTGCGTTCGGAATCGGAACCACGGACGTTTTCAACTCGTGGATCACCAGGGACGTGCGCGTGAAGGTCCCGGAGTCAGTGAAGGTGATCGTGCGCGGCAAGCGCAAGCCGAACGTCACGGCGAAAGACTTCATCCTGCTGCTGCTGAGCATGGATTACATCCGCAGCGGGAAGGCGCTGGCGAAGGTGATGGAATATTCCGGCGAGGCCATTGAAGCGCTCAGCGTGGACGAACGCGCCACCATGACCAACATGGCAGCCGAGATCGGCGGGTTTACCGGGATTGTGGCGCCGGATGCGAAGACGGTTGAGTTCCTGATGGAGCGGCGAGGCATGTCCCGCGCTGAGGCGGAGAAGCTCTGCCAGGGACTGTTCAGCGATCCCGACGCGCAGTACGCCCACGTGATCGAGGTGAACGCCGAAGAGATTACGCCGATGGTGGCGACGCCGGGCGACCCGGGAAACGGCAAGTACATCCGCGAACTGAACACGCCGGTGCCGGTGGAAATCGCGTACGGCGGCACCTGCACTGCGGGCAAGAATGCCGATATGGATATGTACGCGCAGGTGCTCGCAGAAGCGTTGCAGCAGGGCAAGCGGGTGGCCGATTCCTGCAAGTTTTATATCCAGTTTGGCTCGCAGGAGACGCGGGATTACTGCGTGAAGAACGGTTATCTCGATATTTTCAAGCGAGCAGGAGCGATTGTGATCGAGCCGAGCTGCGGCGCCTGCATCAACGCTGGGCCGGGCGTTTCCACGCGGCCGGACCAGGTGGTGATCAGCGCCCAGAACCGCAACTTCCCCGGGCGAAGCGGGCCGGGATTGATGTACCTGGCCAGCCCGTACACCGTCGCGGCGAGTGCGGTGGCGGGGTACATTGTTGAGTACGAACCGAGCGAGGCGAGGATTGATCTGGCGATGAAGAAGTAGCCAGAGCACAGCACGGAATTGGCACGCACAAGGGTGCGTGCCTATTTTGTCTCCAGGATGACCTGCTCGACCTTGTAGCCCTTTTCGCGGAGGAGACTGGGAATGCCTTTTTCGCCCACGAGATGGCCGGCGCCCACCACCACGAACGCTCCTTCCCTGCTTTTGAGATAGTCCTCGAGGCGCGAAGCCATGGTCATATTGCGATCATAGAGCCATTTTCTGGTCAGGGTCTTTGAGCCGGTGTCAGACTGTTCTTTGAGGATCTTGTCGAGCGCGCCGGCATCGCCGGAAACGTAGGCGGCCTGGATCTGCTTGACCATGTCTTTCATCCGGTCGCGCTGTTTGAGGGTGGCCGTGAGAAACGACTGCTGCTCTTCTTCCGATGAATCGATGAAGAGATTGAGTTGAGACTCCATGGTTTCCAGTTCGTCGATGCGCTGCGGGGGCTTGCTCTCATCGAGAAAATGCTGATCGATCCCGAGTGCGGGGTCTTCGCCAGCCTCTTTCCACGAGAGGCCGGCGATGGTGACCGCGGCCAGCCAGGGCCTGAACTGCTCAAGGCCGGCGCGGGGCAGGCCGTGCTTGCTGCAAAAATCGTCGAGAGCGTCGGAAGTTTCTTTGGAAATATGTTTGGAAAGAGAGTCGCCGCCGGAGTAGGTCCCGTTCTTCAAAATCAGCTGCGTGGCCTTCATTTTGTCGACAGTGTTGATGTTGATTTCAACGGTGAGGACCCTGGCGGCCGCGAAAGCCGACTCCACCTCGGGCGGAAGCGGGTACATAGTCTTGTCGCCGACGTGGATGGAGCCGACCAGGTACAGCGTTGAGGTGGGCGAGACGGCCTTCCACATCAAAAAGCGCCGCGGTGCAGGCTGGGGCTGCGACGGTGCGGAGGTCTGGGCGTAAGCGGCCGAGAAGAGCAGCACCAGCAGGCTAATGGCGGGAATGCGCGCGTGACGGGACATGGGGCTCCTCCGGGAAGACAAGCCCTTTTTACCACAGAGAACGGGGAATCGGGTGATCGGGCCATCGGGGCCTCGGAAAAGCCAAAACCCTTAACCACAAAGGACACGAAGGAACACAAAGGAACTGGGCCATCGGACATCTCATTACGGGACAAAGACGGGTTACAAGAATTGCCGAAATGGCGGGATCGCCTTAATCGGAGCAACAGCTCCCATCGGAAAGGCAGCTGAAGGGGAATACCAATTTCACTTCGTGTTAAAATTCGCCGCGATCCTAGTGCTCGGGAGGTCACGAGTATGATCGGCGGCAAGATCGGCATTCCTGAACTGATTATTGTCTGGTTGCTGATGATGGATTTCTTCCCCTTTCTGCTCGGTTTTGGCGTTCTTGGAGTGTCCACAGCGAGGGTGTTCCTTCGCCCGTCATAGGTCCGGATTGCGATTCCCACACTGAATGGAAGCTTCAACGTTTCTCTTAAAGACGGCTGATGAGGTAGATCTATTCGTCTATCGCTGGCTGACCGCACAGCCGCCGCGGGCCATTGTGCAGATTGTTCATGGGCTGGCGGAGCACGCGGGACGCTATGGTCGTTTGGCGCAGGCGCTGAACGCTGCGGGATATGCAGTCTATGCCAACGATCTTCGCGGGCACGGCCGCACCGTAAAGTCAGCGGAAGAGCTGGGTTTCTTTGCCGAGCAGGACGGTTGGCGCAAGTGCATCGACGATCTCTGGCTGGTGAACCGGCACATTGCCTCGGCGCACCCGGGCGTTCCGATTATCATGCTCGGCCACTCCATGGGTTCCACGCTGGCCGAGCAGTTCATGGGCGATCACGGCGATTCGCTGGCCGGGGTGGTACTGAGTGGCGCGAACGGCAAGCCCACGGGAATGGCCGTGATAGGGCGGCAGATCACGCGGGCTGAGCGGCTGAGGCTCGGCGCGCGGGGTAAGAGCAAGCTGGCGCTTTCGCTGAGCTTTGATGCGTTCAACAAAAAGTTTGCGCCCACGCGTACGGCCTTCGACTGGCTCTCACGCGATCCGGTGGAGGTGGACAAGTATGTAGCCGACCCGCTGTGCGGATTTGCGCCCTCAATCCAGCTCTGGGTGGACCTGCTGGATGGCTGGGGCGCGGTTTCGCGGGAGGAGCACCGGCGGCGCGTGCCCCGCACATTGCCGATCTATGTGATTGCCGGCGGCCGCGACCCGGTAAGCGGCAATGCGCGCCAGGTGGGACCGTGGGTGGAAGAATACCGCGCGGACGGTCACAAAGATCTTGAATTTCGCATTTATCCCGAGGCGCGGCACGAGCTCATGAATGAGACCAACCGCGACGAAGTGACCAGGGACCTGGTCGCCTGGCTGGACCGGGTGGTTGGCGGAGTGAGCCGGTAAAGCAATCATTTCTTGTATGCGCAGGGAACTCGTGGGAGAATCGCAGCGGTAATCCCAACAATCTTTTTGCGGAGTGACGCGATGCGCAGAGCACTTTCATGCTCACTATTGGCAATCCTCTTGGCCCTTCCATTCTCCGGGCAGACAGCCCAGTGGAAGGAGCATAAAGACACCACCGGCAACTTCACGGCAATGTTTCCGGGCGACCCAAAGGATTCGGTCAACCAAAACGACAAGGACATCGAATCCCATACACTGCTGGCGATCGATGCGCCGTTTTATTACACCGTGATTTACACGGCGATGAAGACCGACCAGAAGGTGGACAACGAGACCTATGAGGTGTTCAAGAACGCCGTGTTCAAGGAGTTGCCGAGCTGTGAGGTGGGGAAGGATGGCGCCGCGGCGCCGCCGGTGGCCGGGTACGTCGGGCGGTGGTATCACCTGAATTGCGCTACTGCGCCGAACAAGATAACGATCGTGGGAAACCTCTACTGGGGCAGGCGCTATGCGTACGCGGTGATGGTGATGTTTCCGGCGACGCAAACTGAACCGCCCACAACCACCAAGTTCCTGAATTCCTTTGCGGTGCTTGGAAAGTAGGCTTCGTCCCGCTAAGGGGGCAGAAGTCCGATTCTTTGAGATGCCTCGAAGTGGCCGATCTCTGCGCTTATGCGCGGTCCGGCGAGGACTCTTGTTTCGGATCGAGGATTGTTCAGGTCCGGAGGCCCAGGCGTCCCGGGCGGAAATGACGGGCTTCACATCTTTATTTCCGGAAAAAGCGTCGTTCCAGCCAGGCGAAGACGCCGATCAGCCCGAGTGATAGCCCGATGAATACTACAGCCGCCAGCCATTCATGCCGGCCCAACCAGGTTCCGGAAGTCATAGTACCAGCCTAGTCCTGAGGGACAGTCCGGGCCATATCACTGGAGTAATTAGGATTTCTTAAAACCGCGGTGACAAAAGTAATTGAAGCGCGCTAATCGTGCCCCGTCCTCCACCAGAGCTGAAACCCTCAAAGTTGAAACCTAAGAGGCAATCGAACGTAAATAGGAAAGAAGGGCAGGAGTCCCGCGGAATGGCGCGCTGGAAGGCGGATGGAACCGTAAGTCCAGCCGGGCTCATCCAATATGTTAGGCTTTAATTTGCGGGATTGTGCCCAGCTTGAGGCGAGAGAAGCCGCTGGCGGCCTGCGTAACGGCGATACAGAGAAACGAAGGGCAGACGAATCGACCGGGGACTAAGGACAAAGGAAATTGATCGGAAAAGCACTCGCCAAGGTTTTTGGCACCAGTAACGAACGCGTCATCAAGCGGATACGGCCGCTGGTGGACCAGATCAATGGGTTTGAGCCGCAGATGAAGCAGCTCACCGACGAGCAGCTGCGCGCCAAGACGGATGAGTTCCGGGGGCGCGTCCGGGAGCGGCTGAAGGCGGTCGAGGATGAAATTGCCCAGATCACCGAGGAGCTGAAGAAATCTCCCGAAGGTGAAACCACCACCGAACTGGACCAGCTGAACAAGCGGCGCGAAGAGGCCAAGCAGCAGGCATTGGATGAGGTCCTGCCGGAGGCCTTTGCTGTGACCCGTGAGGCCGGCCGGCGTGTGCTGAACATGCGCCACTTTGACGTGCAGCTGATCGGCGGAATCGTTCTGCACCAGGGCAAGATTTCCGAGATGAAGACCGGCGAAGGCAAGACGCTGGTGGCAACCTTGCCGGTGTATCTGAACGCGCTGAGTGGCGACGGCGTGCACGTGGTGACGGTGAACGACTACCTGGCCAAGCGCGACTCGGAATGGATGGGCAAGCTCTACCGCTTTTTGGGGCTGAGCGTGGGCGTGATCGTGCACGAACTGGACGATGAAGAGCGCCGCGAAGCCTACGCCGCCGACGTGACCTACGGCACCAACAACGAATTCGGCTTCGACTACCTGCGCGACAACATGAAGTTCGATCTGAACGACTGCGTGCAGCGCGGGCACAACTTCGGCATCGTGGACGAAGTCGACTCGATCCTGATCGACGAAGCCAGAACGCCGCTGATCATCAGCGGCGCCAGCGACGAATCCACCGACAAATACGACCGGGCGAACCGCATTGTGCCGAACCTGGTGAAAGGCGAGGAGATCGAGAAGCCGCCGGGAGAGCCGAAGGAATATACCGGGGATTACGTCATCGACGAAAAGCACAAGAACACGATGATCACCGACCAGGGCTGGGAGAAGGTGGAGCGGCTGCTGGGAATCGAGAATATCGCCGACCCGGAACACTGGGCGATGAAGCACCACGTTGAAACCGCGGTGAAGGCGCACGCCATGTACCGGCGCGACGTGGAGTACGTGGTGAAGGATGGCGAGGTCATCATCGTCGACGAATTCACCGGGCGCCTGATGCCGGGCCGCCGCTGGTCTGATGGATTGCACCAGGCGATTGAAGCCAAGGAAGGCGTGAAGATCGAGCGCGAGACGCAGACGCTGGCGACGATCACCTTCCAGAATTATTTCCGCATGTACAAGAAGCTGGCCGGCATGACCGGCACGGCGGAAACCGAAGCCGCGGAGTTCGACAAGATTTACAAACTTCAGGTGGTGGTGATTCCGACCAACCGGACGCTGCTGAGGAAAGAGAACGCGGACATTGTTTATCGCACGGAAAAGGAAAAGTATTTTGCCGTGGCGGACGAGATCCAGAAGATCAGTGTGGAAGGCCGGCCGATCCTGGTGGGCACGACGTCGATTGAAAAATCAGAGCGGCTCTCCGACCTGCTCAAGCGGAAACAGGTGAAGCACGTGGTGCTGAACGCCAAATACCATGAGCGCGAAGCGGAGATCGTGGCGCAGGCAGGACGGCTGAACGCGGTGACCATCGCCACCAACATGGCCGGCCGCGGCACGGACATTTTGCTGGGCGGCAATCCGGAGTTCATGGCGCGCCAGGAGATGGTGAAGAAGGGAATCGCGCAGCAGCTGCGCACGGCGGGCGGCGAGGTAGCTCTGGAGCAGGACACACACGAGAACATCGTGTTCTATTACAACGGCGTTGAATACCGGTGTCCGACGGACAAATGGAACGAGACTTACAACAAATACAAGAAAGACACTGATGCCGAGCATGACCGGGTGGTTCAGGTGGGCGGGCTGCATATTCTGGGTACGGAGCGGCACGAGGCGCGGCGTATCGACAACCAGCTGCGTGGCCGCGCGGGACGCCAGGGCGACCCGGGATCATCGCGTTTCTATCTCTCGCTGGAAGACGACCTGATGCGCATCTTTGCCAAACAGTGGGTTTCCAACCTGCTGCAGCGGCTGGGCATGGAAGAAGGAGTGCCCATTGAGTCGAGGCTGATTTCGCGGCGCATTGAAGCGGCGCAAAAGGCCGTGGAAGGCCAGAACTTTGAGTCGCGCAAGCACGTCCTGGAATATGACGACGTGATGAACAAGCAGCGCGTAGCGGTGTACGGGCTGCGCAAGGAGCTGCTCTCGGGGATCGACCAGAAAGAGCTGATCCTGGACGAGTACGTTGCTTCCATGATCGCGGATGCGCTGGACCGCTTTGCTCCGCGTAACGTGCACGGCGACCAGTGGGAGATCGATGCGCTGAACAAGTACCTGACGGAACAATTTGGACTCGACCTGGAGAAAAGCGGGATCGATCCCGACCAGCTCAACCGCCAGGAGCTGGGTGACGCGATCTTCGACCAACTGAAACAACTCTATGAAGCCAAAGAGAAGCAGCTGGGCTCCGACGCCATGCGCTATCACGAGCGCATGATTATGCTCAGCGTGC
Organism: Candidatus Angelobacter sp.; assembly: GCA_035717005.1. Lineage (GTDB taxonomy): Bacteria > Acidobacteriota > Terriglobia > Terriglobales > Acidobacteriaceae > Angelobacter. Next base: position 4,165 of record DASTJB010000306.1, on the reverse strand, counting down.
TGGACACGCAGTGGAAAGACCACCTGCTGGCCATGGACCACCTGAAAGAGGGAATCGGGCTGCGCGGATACGGGCAACACGATCCGCTGGTGGAGTACAAGCGCGAATCGTTCGACATGTTTGAGAACATGATGCGGCGCTCGCAGGAAGAGGCCGTGCGTTACCTGTTCCATATGCAGATTGTGGAAGCGCAGCAACCGCCCGCGGCCGCAGCCGCGCCCGGCGATGGCGACCAGCCGCCGCAGGCAGCGCCGCCGCCGCGCAAACGGGCGTCGACCTCGATGGACGACCTGGAAGCGCAGTTCCAGCGGCGCAAGAAGAAGGAGTTGGAACAGGCGCGCATGGCGGGATCGAACGGCAACACGGCGCCGCAACAGGTGGTGCGTGGAGCAGCCAAGGTCGGCAGAAACGATCCTTGTCCGTGTGGGTCGGGGAAGAAGTACAAGAAATGCCACGGCGCGGGAACTGCGGCGTGAAGAAGAAATCTCACCGCTGATGAACACTGACAATTTCTGATTGGGCTGCCGTTAGAGACGTAGCATGCTACGTCTCTACGTTCACTTCAATTCCGTGCGTAATATTTCCCGGTGCGACCATTCCCGAGGGTGGAGGCGGGCTGGGCGGGCGTTCGGGCCTGCTTGAATGGGCGCAGCCATAGTAGAGGCCCACGATCAGAATGGCGAGAATCCCCGCCAGCAACGCGCTGAGCAGGATGGTCAGGTTGAAGTCGCGACTGCGATTCGAATCGACTCCTGATCCCATGAGGATTTAGATGCCCCGGCCCTGGGCGACGGAGGGCTGCCGCGAAACGCCACATTGATCCAGAAAGAGAAAAGGCGCAGCTGCTTGCCGCGCCCTTTTCATCTGGTGAATCTTACTTAGCGGTTGCCGCGATCCCCGCCACCACGAGGGCCACGATCTCCGCCACGGCCACGGCCACCACCACGGCGATGTCTGCCTCCGCCGCCGCCGCGGCCGCCACGCGGCCCACGATCAGGTCTCCCGTGGCCGGCATGGACGGTTTCGCGATTCGCGTCTTCGCGATTGAAGTTTGGTTCGCTCTCTTCCTCAGAGAAGTCGCCGCCGCCTTCAAAGGTGATGGTCTCTTCGCCTTCAGCCCGGGGATGGCCGTTTCCGACCTCGCCTGTGCGTTCTTCGCCGCCAGTGGCTTCGCCTTCGCCACGCGGCTGCTGCTGGGTCTGCATTTTTGCGCGCTGCTCGCGCAGGATCGCCTTGCGCGACAGCTTGATCCTGTTCCCCTCGATGCCCAGCACTTTCACCAGCACCTGATCGCCTTCCTTCAGCTCGTCTTTGACTTCCTTGACGCGATGTTCGGCGATCTCGCTGATGTGCAGCAGGCCGTCAGTTCCGGGAATGATTTCGACAAACGCCCCGAACTCCGCCAGCCGTACCACTTTCCCCAGGTAGGTCTTGCCGACCTCAGGCACAGCCGTGAGATCGTTGATGCGCTGGATGGCTTTCTGCGCCGACGGGCCATCGTTCGAGGCGACGTTCACGCGGCCGGTATCGTCCACGTCGATCTTCACGCCCGTTTCCTCGATGATGCTGCGGATCATCTTTCCGCCCGGCCCGATGAGGTCGCGAATCTTGTCGACCGGAATTTGCAGCGTGTAGATGCGCGGTGCGAAGGTGGAAATATTCTCGCGTCCGCCGGAGATTGTTTCCTCCATCTTGTCCAGGATGAACATGCGGCCCTGCCGCGCCTGCTCCAGCGCTTCACGTAAAATCGCCGCGGTCAAATTCTGCACTTTGATATCCATCTGCAGGGCGGTAATGCCTTTGCGCGTGCCGGCGACTTTGAAATCCATGTCGCCGTAGTGGTCTTCTGCGCCGGCAATGTCGGTCAGGATGGCGTACGACTCGTCTTCCTTCACCAGTCCCATGGCCACTCCCGCCACAGCCGAGCTCAGCGGCACGCCCGCATCCATCAGCGAAAGCGATGCGCCGCAAACCGACGCCATGGACGACGATCCATTCGACTCCAGAATGTCCGAAACCACGCGCATGGTGTAAGGCCACTTGTCTGCATCCGGCAGCACGGCGGAAATCGCGCGCTCTGCCAGCGCCCCGTGCCCGACTTCGCGCCGCCCCACGCCGGTCATGCGGCCCACTTCACCCACCGAAAACGGCGGGAAGTTGTAGTGGAGCATGAAGCGCTTCCTGGCTTCGCCCTCAAACCGCTCAATGCGCTGAGCATCGTCCGGCGTGCCCAGGGTGGTGGTGACCAGCGCCTGGGTTTCGCCGCGGGTGAAGACCGCGGAGCCATGCGTGCGCGGCAGCGCGCCAACTTCAATGGAAATCTGCCGGATCTCATCAAACGCGCGATGATCAGGCCGCACGCGCTCCTTCGTGACCTGCTCGCGGAAGATGCGCTCGCGTAGCGTCTCGTAGTAGTGTTTCAGCTTGTCCGCGGCCTCTTCGTCGTCCTCCGGCAGCTCTGCCGCCAGGCGGTCTTTGATCTGGTCGATCAGCGAGTAGCTTTCGATCTTGCCGTGCTTCTTGGTGTCCAGCGCGTCTTTCAGTTCGGCGCCGACCTTCTTTTTCAGCTGGTCGTAATACGCCTGATCGAATTCCGGCGCGGCGACTTCCAACTTCTTCTTGCCGGCCTTGGCGGCCAGGTCGACGATGGCAGCACAAATCTTCTTGATCTGCTCATGCGCAAACTCAATCGCTCCCAGCACCTGCTCTTCCGTGACTTCCTTCGCGCCTGACTCCACCATCACAATGCCTTGCTGGGTGCCGACCACCATGATGTTCAGCAAACTGTCGCGCATCTGCTCGTAAGTCGGATTGACGATGTATTCGTCGTTCACAAAGCCCACGCGCACTGCGCCCACCGGGCCATGGAAGGGAATCTCAGAGAGCGTGAGCGCGGCGGAAGCGGCGTTGATGGCCAGAACGTCAGGGTCGTTTTCCGTATCGGCGGAGAGCACCAGCGCAATCACCTGGGTCTCATTGCGGAAGCCTTCGGGGAACAGCGGGCGGATGGGCCGGTCAATCTGGCGGGCCGTCAGGATCTCGCGTTCGCTGGGCCGGCCTTCGCGCTTGATAAAGCCGCCGGGAATCCGGCCGCCGGCATAGGTGTACTCGCGATAATCCACCGTCAACGGGAAAAAGTCGATGCCTTCGCGCGGATTGGGTGAGGCGCACGCCGTACCCAGCACGACGTTGTCATTCTGGCGGGCAATCGCTGAGCCCTGGGCCTGTTTGGCCAGATGTCCGGTTTCAATTGTTAGGATTTTGCCGCCTGCTAGATCAATGGTGGCTGTCTGTTTCATGAATTCCTCTTTCCAGGAGGACCAGCGGCCGTTTTACCGAGAAGGTTGAACGCCTGCATTGCGAAAAGGCTTGGGTCGAAGGCCAAAAGTGCGACGGGCGGAGACACACGTTCTCCGCCGGCGTTAAACGTCGGTCCGTTCAATCGTTTTCAGTCGATTATTTGCGGATGCCAAGTTTCTGGATGACGTCTTTGTAACGCTCTGTGTCGTACGTTTTCAGATAGTCCAGCAAACGGCGTCGCTTGCTGACCATCATCAGCAGACCCCGCCGGGAGGCATGGTCCTTTTGGTGGCTTTTGAAGTGCTCCGTCAGCTCTCCGATGCGCTCACTCAGTATGGCAATCTGTACTTCCGGGCTGCCCGTATCTGACTGATGCGTGCGGAAGCGGTTGATCACGTCGGCCTTTCGCTCTCTCGCTAACACTGAATTCTGGTCGACTCCTTGTCTAAATCTCGTCCTGTTAGTGACTTAAAAAGAATAACATGGCCCGCCCAAAAGCGCAAAGCCGACTTGGGTGGTGGTTCAATTTGGATTACTTAAGAGTCGTCATCCCGAACCCCCCGTTAAGCGAGCGCGCGCTCGTACTAGCGCGCGAGTACCGGGCCCCAATCGCGCCCTTTTTGCGCGATTGGGTGGGAGTAGGGGTGAGGGACCTTGCGTTATCCTTTCGATCACAGGCTTACTGCGGCCATCTCCAGCCCATCCGCCGTAAGCTCCTGCTTTTCCGATCCCCCGATCCCCCGATCTCCCGATCACCCGATCACCCGATCACCCGATTGTGTAAGACAACCCCCTCTCGTCCCTGCGCTTCGGAATTACTAAGCCACCGTCGTAGCACTGGAGGGGGACTATGAAGAAACTGTTC
>DASTJB010000305.1:0-3898 GCA_035717005.1 Candidatus Angelobacter sp. | reverse complement strand
AACATTTTTCTTACTGAGCGCGGCAGCTCCTTCGGCTACAACAACCTGGTCGTCGATATGCGCTCGCTGGCCATTATGCGGCAATTCGCGCCCGTGGTCTTTGACGCCACGCACTCCGTGCAGCTACCTTCGTCCGGGGCGGGCGGCAAGGCCGTCTCCGGCGGCCAGCCCGAGTTCATCCCTCTGCTCTCGCGCGCCGCAGTGGCAGCCGGCGTCGATGGCGTGTTCATGGAAGTGCATGACAATCCCGCCGCAGCCAAGTCAGACGGGGCGAACGCGTTACCCTTAAGCCACTTGGAAGGCCTGTTGACCGAGTTGCTGGCGATCAGAAACGCGCTCAAGCCGGCAACCTGATAGAAGCCCATCACCGCAGAGTTCGCAGAGAGCGCAGAGGATATGCCCTAATTTCTTTTCTCCGCGACCTCTGCGTTCTCTGCGGTGAAATCGTCTTCTAGCCGGCGGTTTGGAGCGAAGCGACAGAACGAAACGGCAGGCGGCCCTGGAGCCGCCTGCCAATGACGCCCGACGTGGATGAGAGTTTCTTCCCCGCGCAACTCTCTGCCCTCTAAAAACCGGTCGAGCGCAGCCACTTGTCCGCCGCGAACCCGCCACGCTCGCAGCTGTGATCCATTAATGCAGATGCTGGGCCGAATCTGTTTTGGCCGCCGCAGTCTTATCGCCCGTGTCACCCTGTCCTGGCTTCTCTGCCGCCGGCGCTTCTTTTTGCGGCGCTTCGCTCTGGCTTTCCAGGAACTTCATCAGATTTTTGAGATCGATGTCGGCCATACTCAGGTTCGGCATTCTTACTTCCTTGTATTGCTTGAAGAGCGCCGTTGCGATCGGATCTTTTTCCGCCAGCATCTTGTCCGGCGTGGTGATGAAGCGCTCCAGCCAGGCGCGCTCGCGCACCTTGGTCACCCCGAGCAGGTCCGGCCCGATCTTGTCGCCGTGGCCGATGGTGTGGCACGCGGCGCATTGCGAAGCAAAGATATAGCGCCCTTTGTCGCTCAGGTCGATTTGTGAGGCCTTCTCGTAGTTGACATTCGTCCCGTCCGCGGGCCTGGAGACAGCCCAACCATTGAGCCAGTTGCCGATCATGTTGGCCAGGAACCGCGGATTGTCAGTGGCGGCGTTGCGCATCCACTGCCCGCCCGGCTCGTTCCCGATCAGCACGCTGGGCGTGTGCCCGTCCGGATTGTTCGGGTCCGGCTCGTTGTTCCAGAGACCCAGTTTCTTGCCCAGCAGCTCGATATCGGACTTCTTGCCCGTAAGAAAAGTCCAGCCGGGACCGATGTGGTACTTCTGCATGTACGCTTTGAGCACCTTGGGCGTGTCATTCGCGGGATCAATGGTGATCGAGTAGAAGAAAATATCTTTGCCCACGCGATCTCCCAGCATCTTCTGCACCTGGGCCAGTCGCGCGGTCTCCAGCGGGCAGGCGTATCCGCACGTGGTATAGATCATGTCGATCACCACGCTCTTGCCTTTCAGCAGATCCTCATAAAAATGGACCTTGGTACCATCCTGCGTGGTGAGTACGACGTTGGGAAAGTAATTGGCTCCGTAGCGTGAGTCGGCCGCCGCCGGAGTGGAACCCGTAAGAAGAAAGATACCTGTAAGAATGAGTGCGGCGATCACCGCGAACCCGGCCCAGCGTTTCCGTCGCATGGTTTGATACTCCTTGCCTGTCCCCTGAAATACTTTTGTTCCCGGAAGATCTCTTTGAGGATCGGCGGCCCGCATCTTGCGCTGCGGACCGCCATTCCCGTTGTTCTTGTTGCACTCCGTTGCTTAGAAAGCAGTCGGAGCGATGTCGTCCGGGGCCACGAAGTTGACACCTTGCGGAGTCGGGATCGGCGTCGGCAGCGGCCGCAGGAACGGCGCGCCTCCGTTATCGATCTCCCAACGAACCAGCATGGCGTTGTCCTCGTGCACCGTGTTGTGGCAGTGCTCCATGAACATGCCGCCCCAATCGCGGAACTGCATGGTCAGGGTCACGCTCCCGCCTGGACGCAGGCGATACACATCCTTGCGGCCTTTTTCCCACGCTGGAACGTTCGCAGCGCTGCCATTCCGGGCCAGGATCTGGCCTTCTTCAAAGTGGATGTGGATCGGGTGGTCCCAGCCGCCGCCGCCGTTCTGCAGCGTCCAGACCTCGCGCGTGCCATACGCCGGCGCTGCCGAGATACGGCCAAAGCTGGCGTTGAGCATCTTGCCATTGTCCGTCTGCACGCCCCACTGTCCCTTCTGTCCGCCCGCGCCGGTGGTGTAAGCCGCCGGATCGTCCGGAGAGAGTGGCTGCGAAGCGCCGCTGCCGAAGGTGAAGGTGCGCTGGCGCGAAACCGGGATCGCTGACAGGTCCGGATTCGGGATCAGCACGTTGGGGACCTGGCTCACGTCAGGAGTTGCTGGGTTCCGCACAATGCGGAATTCCAGGAACTTGCCCACGCAAGGATCGGTGGACGTTCCGGAAAGCGCCTGGGCGATCGTCAGGTCCGCCGAAGGCTTCTTCCCGTCCCTGTGCTCGCAGCAGTTCACCATCCACACCTTGTCACCGATGTTGTAGCGCGAGAAGTCGATCACCCAGTCATAACGCTCGGCGATGCCCTGCTCGTCAGAAACGGTCTGCACCACCGGGTTGGGGAGCAGGTTGCCGTCGTTGCCGATCTGGATCATCGGTGAGCCGTCTGAGAGGCCGTACTTGAAGAAGCGCGACACGCTGGCGTTCAGGATGCGGAAGCGGTACTTTCTGCGCTCGACCTCGAAATACGGTTTGTAGGTCAGGTTCACGCACATCAGGTCGCCCAGGAAGCCGTCAAACTGGAAGATGTCCATGAACAGTTGCCCACTGGCATCGAACGCCTTTTCGTTGAGCATAATGTTCACGTCGTAATCCAGGTTGCCCCAGCCTTTTCCGTTGGAAGAACCGCTGGGCAGGCGCAGATTGACGCCGTCATTCACCGTCTCGTCACCACGATCGAGCGAGCTGTAGATGTTGAACATCGCAGCGTTGCCCTTGTACACGTTCTGCGAAGTGAACGTGAACATGTGATCGTGGAACCAGTGGGTCGACATGGTTTCGCGCCAGTCGCCCGGGACCTTGTTGATCCCGCCGTTGTCAGCCGGGCTGCCGGCCCTGGGATCCGTGGCAGTTGTATTGACGGAGCGGAAGCCCGCCAGCACTACTGGCCAGTGATAGTCGTAGAACTGGTTGGGGAAGAAGAACGCGCCGGTAAAGCCGTCATTCTCCGCGCCGTGGTGGCCGTTGTGCTCGTGCGTGGAGATGGTGTTGCGGCCAAAGCCGTTGTTCTGCGTCACGTCCGCGGGCAGGCGGTTGTGATGGCGGAACAGGATCGGCTCGCCGTAACGGGCCATGACCAACTTCGGCGGAATGGTTCCGTTGAAGGTCCACACCGAGTTCGGATTTTGCGTCGGGAATCCGGGATGGAACTTGCAGGGCAGAGCCAAGGTTGGATCGATGCCGGAGTTGTGGTCCGAAGAGCATCCCGGGTTGTAGACGAAATTCGCCTGCGCCTGGGCCTGTGACATCTCAACCGAGACTTGCGGTGCGTGATCACCGAAACCCTGGTGCGCCCAGATTGGTCCCGGGGGACGGCCTTCAATGGGACCGGTCAGGCCGGTCTGTCCGCCGACCAGGGCCGGATCCAGCGGCTGCTGGGTCTGGTTGGCCTGGGCCTGGGGGACAGGGCTCAGATCGCCTCCGAGCGGATTGTTTCCGCGCGAAATCAGATCAAAGCGCGGCATTGGGGTTGAGAACGGCTGCACGCCGAATGTCGGGCTCGGCGGCGCACCGGTCGGAATGGTGCAGTTGCTACCACCGCCGGACGCATAGGCGCTGGTAACGAACGGATTCAGGCCGTGAATCGGGGCAAGCGCG
>DASTJB010000304.1:0-29400 GCA_035717005.1 Candidatus Angelobacter sp. | reverse complement strand
CCACGGACGAACGGATCGCCAGCGAGCGCATCGCACTCATTGAAAAGCAGCTCGGCAACTCTGATAGCCCCGAATCACTCGCGCTTCGTCACCGCGCGGCACGCCTGCGCGGTGTGCTCACGTGGCGTGTGGAGACCGAGTACCCCAAGCGGCTGACTGCGGCATTTAAGCACCTCGACGAATTGAATACCCAGGTGGACGCTCTCAATCAGCGGTACGAGGCTTTCGTCAGGACGAGGCAGGCGGCGACGCACAGTTATGTCGGATACGACGCCCAGATTGCGCAGCTCCGTCAGCGAGTTGGCGGTGCACTAAAGAACGTTGACATTTTGATGGCGCGGCAGGGAGAGATGATCGAGAACGTCGCCATCAACCAGCTTGAGGCTCGCCGGCAACGCCTGGTGGCCCAGCAGATTCAGGCGCGCTTCGGTGTCGCCGATAGCTACGATCGGGCCTCGCGCGCCCAGTCTGGCGCAGGGGGACGATGATGCGTTGCCGCACCATTTCAATCCTGCTTGCTTCGGCTTTCCTCGGCGGCTGCGCCGCGCAACACAAGCAGCCCACGCAGGGGACGCTGGCAGACCTGCATAAGGTGGCCCCGGACGTGAAGGAAGCGGAGACGAAGCAGAGCGTCGATCAGGCCATGGAGCACTACCGGAAATTCCTCGAGCAATCACCGGAAACCCCGATGACACCCGAGGCCATCCGTCGTCTCGCAGACCTGCAACTCGAGAAGCAATACGGCATACACACCGGCGACGGCAAGCCGCGGCCTATGCCGGCTCCAGAGTCCGCTAAGGTAGCTGCGAGTACCTCGGCCAAGACTCCGAATAAGACTGGTGCGGTGGCGAAGGCCGGCCGTGGGGAATCCGATCAGGAATTCGAGCGGCGCACGACGGCGGAGAGCCGGATCCCGGCAAGCGGCGATAGCAGCGCCGCGTCGACAGAGGTCGTAGGCGCTGATGCAGCTCCCAAAGGTCCTCTGGAGGCGATCGCTCTCTATAAGAAGCTGCTCGCCGAGTACCCCCAGTATAAGGATAGCGACCAGGTCCTCTATCAGATGGCGCGAGCGTACGACGAGCTCGGTCGCACTGAAGAGGCCATGGAAACAATGGAGCGCGCGATTCGCGCGAATCCGAATTCCGTGCACTTCGACGAAGTGCAGTTCCGGCGCGGTGAGTATTTCTTCACACGCAGAAAATTTCGCGACGCCGAGAATGCCTATTCAGCCATCACCAATCTGGGCGCCCGTTCCTCGTATTACGAGCTTGCTCTGTACAAGCTCGGTTGGACGTTCTACAAGCAGGAACTATACGAGGAGGCGCTGCAGCGGTACATGGCGCTGCTCGATTACAAAGTGTCGACCGGCTACAACTTCGATGAGAAGCACGAGAAAGAGGACGAACGCCGCGTTGCCGATACTTTTCGGGCGGTCAGCCTGAGCTTCAGCAACCTCGGCGGGCCGGACGCGGTCCAGCAGTACTTCTCCAGCACCAAGAGTCGATCCTATGAGGACCGCGTTTACAGCAATCTTGGCGAGCACTACCTGGCGAAACTGCGCTACGACGACGCGGCGAAGACATACAACGGTTTCATTGCGCTCCATCCTTTCCACCGTGCGGCCCCGCGTTTCAGCATGCGCGTGGTGGAGACTTTCACCAAGGGCGGGTTCCCCAAGCTTGTTCTGGCGTCGAAGCGGGACTTTGCCTCCAAGTATGGACTGCAGGCGGAATATTGGCGGCATAACAAGCCGGAAGAGTTGCCGGAGGTGCTGGCCTACCTGAAGACGGACCTGAAGGACCTGGCGACGCATTACCACGCTGAGTATCAGAGCTCGCAGGAAGCGAATGAGAAGCTTACGAACTATCAAGAAGCTCAACGATGGTACGGCGACTACCTCAAGTCCTTCCCGGCGGACGCGGAGTCGCCGACGATCAACTACCGGCTTGCGGACCTTCTCTTCGAGAACAAGGATTTCGGCGAGGCGGCCAAACAGTACGAGCGCACGGCCTACGGATACCCGGCAAACGCTCAGTCAGCAGCCGCGGGGTATGCCGCAGTCTACGCATATCGCGAGCAGCTGAAGGTCGTCGGCAAGGAGAGTCAGGAAGCCGTCAAGCACGATACGGTCGCAAGCTCGATCAAATTCGCCGACACGTTCCCAACCCACGCCCAGGCCGCGGCAGTCCTGGGAGCAGCCGCCGATGACTTATACGAGATGAAGGACTATCGCGCCGCGGTCGGCTCCGCCCAACGTGTCATCGATAAGTATCCGGGGGCGGAGATGCGCATCAGACGCTCCGCATGGATTGTGGTTGCGCACGGCTCGTTCGAACTTGCCGAGTACCCGCAGGCCGAACACGCTTACGCGCAGGTATTGACGGTCACGCCGGAGAGCGATGAGTCGCACGCCAAGTTCGTTGACAACCTGGCAGCCTCCATCTACAAGCAGGGTGAGCTGGCAAGAAACGCGCAGGACTATCGCGCCGCCGCCGGTCATTTCCTGAGGATTCGCACGGCAGCGCCTACTTCCACCATCCGCGCGACGGCCGAGTACGATGCCGGCGGTGCGCTGATTGAACTGAAGGACTGGAAGGCGGCCGCAGGCGTGCTCGAAGCGTTTCGCAGCAGCTACCCAAAGGACAAAATGGCGGGCGAGGCCACCAGGCTGATCGCACGCGCCTATCGGGAGAGCGGCGAGTTGTCGCACGCTGCCGGGGAGTACGAGCGGCTGGCGTCTGAGTCCACAGATGAGACAGTGCGCAGGGAGTCCCTGCTCGTAGCAGGCGACCTCTACCAGCAGTCCAAAGCAAATGACAAAGCGCTGAATGCGTACCAGCGCTACGTCACCGATTTTCCGAAGCCGCTCGAGCCGGCGCTCGAGACCCGCTTCAAGATCGCCGAAATACATAAAACGGCGCACGACGACGCCCTCTATCAGAAAGACCTGACAGAAATCGTACGAATCGACGCGGCGGGAGGGCCGGAAAGGACGGGCCGGACCCGTACGCTCGGCGCCCGTTCGGCGCTGGTCCTGGCGGAGCAGATATATCAGGCTTTCGTGGCCGTAAAGCTGCGGCAACCGTTCGAGACCAGCCTGAAGGAAAAACAGCAGCGCATGGATGCCACGATCAAGGCCATGGGTGGGCTGGTGGACTACCAAATCGCCGACGTGACGGCCGCCGCCACGTTTTACATGGCTGAGACCTATTTCGATTTCAGTCGCTCACTGAAGGAGTCGGAGCGCCCCGCCGACCTGAAAGCCGCGGACCTGGAAAAATTCGAGGCGGACCTGGACGAGGCAGCGTATCCGTTCGAGGACAAAGCTATCAAGGTGCACGAAAAAAATATGGAAATGTTGCACGCCGGCGTCTTCAACGCCTGGACTGAGAAGAGTCTCAGCCGGCTCGCCGAGATGGTGCCCGGGCGCTACGCGAAAAACGAAATGAGCAGCGGCTTCATCGGGGCGATTGACCATTACGTGTACCGATCGCCGTTAGCGCAGGCCGCGAGCCAGACAGCGAGCAACGCCAGCACTACGCCAAGCAACGGCGGTGCGGCGCCGGCCAATGGCAGCACGACGCCGAGCAACGGCAGCACTACACCGAGCAAAACGGACCAGACGACGCAACCGGCACCGGGCGACACAACGCCGAGCAAGCCGGAGCCGACGACGCACACGGCACCGATGGCGGCGAACCAAGGAGCGGTGAAACATGCCAATCCGCAATAAGACTCGATGGTTAAAGACGATTTGCTGCGGGATACCGTTGCTGGCGCTGCTCCTCGTCCTCGGCTGCCCTGCTGCCGAACATACGGTGACTGCCAGGTCGACGAAGACGAAATTGCCGCCGCCACCACCACCGCCGGACACGCTTCCGGACTTCCAGCGGGACGCAGATGGGTTCACGATAACGCAGCAGGCGCCGGTCCCTGATGAGGTGCGCGCTGAATACGACGAGGCGGTGCGGATGCTCGGGGCGGCGCAATACGACGGCGCTATCGCCTTGCTGCTCAAGGTGACCGAACGGTCGCCCAAATCAACGGCAGCGCACATCAACCTGGGCGTTGCCTATGCCCGAACCGGCGACCTGGACCACGCTGAGGCCAGCCTGAACAAGGCGCTGGAATTGAATCCACATCACCTCGCCGCCTACAACGAACTCGGCCTGGTGCAACGGCGCAAGGGAGAGTTTGCGAAGGCGCGCGCCAGTTATGAAGCGGCCCTGGCACAGTTCCCCGACTTTCATTATGCGCACAGGAACCTTGCCATTCTGTGCGACCTGTATCTCGGGGATTACGCGTGCGCGCTGGAGCATTACCAGGCATACAGCCGGCTCGTTCCGGACGACGCCGAGGTCGTCAAGTGGATTGCCGACCTTCGCAAACGCTCGAGCCGAAAGGAGAAGTCATGAGAGGAAACTTGCTGCTCGCGCTGTTGCTGGCGACGGGTGTCGCCGCCCAAACGGATCAAAAACCTGCGGCCGAACACGCCGCCGCTGGCGCCAGGACGCAGGTAAAGACGGAAGTAGTCAGGGCCCAGAAAAAAGAAGCGCCGGCAAAAACGAAAGCAGCTCGGGAACGAACGCCGGAAGCGCAGGCAGAAACGAAAAAGCAACAGGGGCAGACTGAAGTGGCGCAGGTAAAGACGGAAGCAGGACAGACGGAAGAACCGCAGGCACAAACGGACCAGGATCCGAAGTTGACTTCCGTCCCGGGAGGAAAAGCGCTGGGCATGTCCATTCTTGGCAATCAGGAAGCGCCGACGTCGCTGGTGATCGTTCCCTGGAAGAGCTCGGAAGTTGGCCGGGCGACTGGCATCTCGCCGATGCTCGACGACTCCAGGCAGCCTGTAGACAAGGAAGTCTTCATGCGGGAGTTGCGCTATTACGAGATCAGGTCGGAAAAGAAGCCGTGAGCCGGCCGTTTGCGTTTCTCTGAAGTGGATTTTTGGAAGCAATCGAGCGTTTAGTTGCAGGACGCTTGCGCGGAGGCGTGCCTTCATTCTAGCGCGAGCTTCCACATGGCGCATCACTATCCTGATCCGCGAATTTGCGAGTGACCGTTCTTAGATGAATTCTTAAGTGTCCATTCCCGCTTGCGGGTCCCATCGACGCTCAATTCGAAACGTCCGCCGGACATGAAACTTCTGCTCCTGCCTGTCACCCTCTTGCTTGCGATCATCTGTGGCCCCTAAATTCGGTGGCTATTTCGCAGTGAAAGCTGGCCGGCCTGCCGGGCCGTGAGCGCCGTTGAGAGGGCGTTACCTTCGGACATCGCAGGTTCGTAAACAACAATTCGTCCATTGCCCTGCTGGACGAAGTCATTGGTGATTTTTTCCCGGGCACCATGCACCTACGGAGGTATTGGCACTCGGATACAGAAGACCTTAGCACCCGTGTACTGTTGTTGCCGCCAGCAGTCTGCACAATACTCTGTGCCATCGGAAACTGCTGTCCAGGGACTGGGTGGAAATACACAAATGAAAAAACACGAGATCAAGTTGCTAACAGTGCGCCCCAGCGGTGCGCCGACCAAAACGAGTGCGGTGCGGCCCGGGGCTGCAGCGCACAGGAGGATGCAATGACCTTTACGGAGCTACTCAAAAACGTCGGCGTGTTCGGGGCCGCCGTGATTTGTTGCCTTGCCGCGCTGTCCATCTTTTCGGTGGCAGTGATGGTTGACAAGTACCGCCGCTTCCGCGCGGCCGCGCGCGAAACGCAGGCCTTCAAACCCTTGCTGGTGAAGTTTGCCCACGGGGGAGAGGTCCAGGAGCTGATTGAAGCCGCGCGGCAGCATGAGAAATCCCACGTGGCCCAGGTGGTCTCGGCGGGCATCCTCGAATACGACGGCGTGCGTGAGGCCGGAGGCGATCAGTCCGCTTCACTCGACCTGGTGACGAGCGCACTCAGAGACTCCATGTCAGAGACGCTGGTGCAATTGAAACAGGGTCTCGGGTTCCTGGCTACCATTGGCTCCACGGCCCCGTTCGTTGGCCTCTTCGGTACGGTGGCTGGAATCATCAACGCTTTTCGGAACATCGCTGTCACGGGATCCGGCGGTATGTCTGTAGTTTCGGGCGGCATCGCCGAGGCGCTGGTCACGACCGCGCTGGGCATCTTCGTCGCGATTCCGGCCGTCGCCGCGTTCAACTACTTCACCGGCAGGATTGAGAACTTCCACATCGAGATGAATCGGGCTTCAACCCAGCTGGTGAACCGCCTCTTCAAGGCGCAGGGGATCGACCGGGTCGCCAAGATGTCAGTAGACGCGGAGGAGAACGAGTATGCGGCTCGGTGAAGGCGCCAAAATGCAGGCGTCCATCAACGTCACGCCGTTAGTCGACGTGGTGCTGGTGCTGCTGATCATCTTCATGGTGATGGCGCCGCAGATGCGGAAAGGGCCGGAAGTCCGTTTGCCGAAAACGGAGAAGCCGAGCCAGCAGGGCGACGAGAGAGGCCGGATCCTGGTCTCCATCGACGAGGCCGGCGCGCTGTGGGTTAACGACAGGCAGGTCGCAGCCGCGCAATTCGGCGACGCCCTGCGCGCTGCAGTAGCAGCCGAGTCCGATCCCAAGGTCGTGATCCGGGGCGACGCCAAGCTCAACTTCCGCCAGGTCCGAGAGGCGATGCAGGCGGTCGAGCAGGCCGGCTTTCGCGGGGTGGGGCTGATCGCCAAGGGCCGCAGCACAGCGGCGCAAGGAGAATGAGATCATGGAATTCAACAGAGGCGATTCCGGATCCAATCTGCAGTCCGAGATTAACATTACGCCGCTAGTCGACGTAGTGCTCGTGCTGCTGATCATCTTCATGGTCGTGGTTCCGCTGCTCATGCAGGGCTATGACGTCAATATCCCTAAAACCTCGACCAATGCCACGCCCGCGCAGTCCCAGGAATCGCGGCTGATCCTGATTATCTCCGCCACGACTTGCGGCATTCTCAAGCCTTCGGCAGGGGAGGGGCTTCCGACTGATTGCAGCGTGATACTGGGCGATCAAAAGATCGCTGCAACCGAGTTGCCCGCGCGCGTGGGAGACATCCTGGGCAGCCGGCCTCCGGAAAAACGCGTGCTGTTTCTGGCCGCCGACGACCGCTTGAACTACGAGGGAGTTCTGCGCATCCTCGATCTCGCGAAGTCGGGCGTCGAGGATTTGAAGGTCGAATTTATTACGGCCAATTGAGGTGGCTGCTTTGGTGACAACCATGGAAATCAGCCGGCGCATGTTCAGAGAATCCGGGGCTCCGTCCGCCCGCAGCATGGCGGAGAGCATTGTGCTCCATGTCGTCATGCTGGCCTTGCTGATGCTCGTTGGGGCGTCATTGCTGGCCCGCAGCGGCGCGCCCCGCACGAAAAAAGAGATTGACATCGTCTTCTATCGTCCAGCGGCGGTCCCGGTCACGCCAACTGCGGTCCCGCCTCCTCCGGCCAAGGGAACCGGAGAAGCGAAAGCCAAGGCGTCGGAAGCTCCCAAAGGACCTGGGAAGCCTGATCTCCCAGCGGGCCCGGAAAAAGGGTTTTCCGCCGACCCGAAGCCGCCCGAGCCAAACGTGGGAACGGCCGGCATTTTGAAATACAAGGACCAGTTCGCGAGCCTGGCCCAGGACCAGAACGCGCCGCGTCTCGGAAGCGATGCGCGTTACTCTGCCGCGGACGAAGTGGGCCAGGCATCATTACGCTCCGTGTTGACGACCAATACGCCGGGATCAAGTGGTGGTATCGACGCCGGCTCGCTGAGCCGCAGCGTGGGCGGTGGTGGAGGCAGGGGCGGTGGCGGCGGCGGCATGGGCGGGCCTGGTGTGCAGGTAGCCCGCGCGAAAAGTTCGATCGCGGGTATCGGCGGCGGCGACGGCCGGCCCAAGGCTCACAGCGGCCCGGGAGCTTCCCGCACCGACGAAGAAATACAGATTGTGTTCGATCGTTACAAGTCGGCGTTCTACCGGGATTACAACCGGGCCCTGCGCAGCAATCCGACCTTGCAGGGCAAGATGGTTCTGCGGCTGACGATCGAGCCGGACGGCGCCGTGTCGATGTGCCAGCTGCAATCGACTGACATGGATGCGCCGGACCTCGCCGCTCAGGTGGTGAGCCGCGTCAAGACGATCAATTTCGGCGCGAAGGATGTGCCGGCCGTCACGATCGTGTACCCGATTGACTTTCTGCCGGCGACGTGAAGTCCGGCGACCGAAGCCCAATGGGCACGGATGACCAGGAGGTTTAGAGAAACTCAAGAATCTGATCAGTTGACCCTCAACGCGATTTTGACAAAGGCAAAGCCATCGAAAGATGGCGACGCAAAGTCACCGGTCTAACGGGCTGCGAGCCCCAGGACGGCGGGACCGCCGAAATCCAGCCGACAGAGTGGCTGCCTCGGTCCCGAGTACTAAGTGAGTGGAACGAGGGCGTAAATGACATCCCCCAACACGAACAAATCGACGCCGCGCGGCAGCTGGATCAAAATCCTGCTCGAGAAGCTGCGCCTGACGCTCCGCTTCCGCGTGCGACTTCCCAAAATCGATGATGTGCGGAAGCTTCTCATAGTTCCTGCGGCTATTGGCAGCTCAGAAAGAGCGTGGCTGTTCAAAGGAGCACGCGTTACGAAGAGGGCTTTACTTGTTTTCGCCATCGTCGCTCTGGTGATGGGAACGAACTCGGCGTTCGCCCAGGTCCAGACGTGCGCCATTATCACCGGCGGCGTTGCCGGTCAAGGAATAGGTGTCAGCCCGACCTATCTCGCTAATCAAGATGGACGCGCCAATGAGGGTTGTACCATTTTGATCACGCTCAACGCCGACGGGTCTATCACAACGACTTTTCCCAATCCTTCCCCGTCTTACGATAAAGGCCTTGACGACAATCTGATTGGCGTCGTCAACAACACCAGCAAAACCATTACCGCCCTGCAACTGACCAGCAACACAGTCCCTATTTTTGGTCTCGAGGACGATGGTGTATGTGGCCTCCCGGGATGGATTTTTAGCGCTCTTGGGCCCAACCCCAATTGCGCCATTGCAACGGATCCGCACGGTTATGGTCCCGCGGGGATTAATTTCACAATATTCAACGTGAACAGTGGGATCGTCAATTTTGGCAATGGTGGCATTGCACCAGGCAGTAACGCGTTTTTCAGTCTTGAGGGCGGGAACCTCACCAAGATCGTCGTGGTAGTTATCCCGGGACTGGCAATTACCAAGCAAGTCAGCGTGGTGGGTGGCGGCCCTGCGCTGCCGGGCGGGCAGCTTGATTACCTGGTGCACGTGACCAATCCCTCGAATAACCCCCCGAACTTCCAGGCCTCTTCGGTCGTAATCACTGACGATATCAGCAGCGCAGGTGTAGGTCGTCTCACGCTCGTGAACCCAGCGCCAACGATGAACGGCTCAACCGCCGGTGTCACTGTAGCCGGTTCGGTAATAACTGCAGACTACTCCACATCCAACGGTCCGTTGCAGCCGGGTCAGTCGATCGACTTGCGCTTCCGGGCGCAGATTGCCGCGGCAGTTCCCGCCGGCACCACTCTCACGAACACTGGGTTGGTGAAATGGAACACGCCAACAGAAACTGCAAGCGCCAGCGCTTCGATCACTATCGCAGGAGCTCCCGCTCCGGGCGCCGGCACTTTGAACGGCACCGCCTGGCTCGATGCCAACCTCAACAAGGTGCCCGACAACGGCGAGCCGCGTCTGCAGGGCTGGACGGTCGCGCTGTTTCTTAATGGGGTCCAGTTGCAGTCCGTTCTCACGGATGCCAACGGCGTTTATCGCTTGAGTAACGTGGCGCCGACCGACGGGACCTCAAACCGGTACGAGCTGCGGTTCACCGCGCCCGGCGCGGGCCCGAATACCGCCAAACTAGGTATAGCCGACTCAGCCTTCACCAACAGTCTGCAGCGGATCACCGGCATCGCCGTGCCCTCTAACAGCAACCTTCAGAATCTGAATCTGCCGATCGCGCCGAATGGCGTCGTGTACAACTCATCGACGCGGGCTCCGATTGCGGGCGTGACCCTGAACATGTTCAGCGCCGGCAGCAGCACGCCATTGCCGGGAGCTTGCTTTGACGATCCGGCTCAACAGGGCCAGATTACGCAGACGGGCGGCTATTACCGCTTCGACGTTAACTTCACGGATCCTGCCTGCTCCAGCGGCGGCAGCTTTGTCATCAAGATGACCGCGCCGCCGGCCTTCGTAGCCGGTGAATCGTCGGCGATCCCCGCAGCTTCCGACGCATCTACTGCGCCGTTTTCTGTGCCTACCTGTCCGGGTAGCCTGCAGGATGCACTTCCGGGCGTCCCGTTCTGCGAAGCACAGGGGTCGGAGTTCGCGCCGCCATCCTCGGTGCCCGCGCGCAGCGCCGGGACTAAGTACTACCTGAATCTCATCCTGGATGGCACCGCGGTGCCCGGCTCGAACCAGATCTACAACAACCACATTCCGGTCGACCCGCAGATCGCAGGGTCAATCTCGATCACCAAGACGACGCCGTTGCTCAACGTCACTCGCGGGCAGCTCGTCCCGTACACCATCACGATCGGTACTCTGCTAGGCGCATCCGCGCAGGGTGTGCAGGTTGTCGATCGCTATCCGGCCGGCTTCCGCTACATCAAAGGATCCGCACGCCTGAATGGTGTGCCCACAGAGCCCACGGTGACCGCCGGCCAGCTCGTGTGGAGCGGCCTCAGCTTCGACAGCGACGATCATCCGACGATCACGCTCTTGCTCGCAGTCGGCGCCGGTGTTGGCGAAGGCGAGTTCACCAACCGCGCGCAGGCCATCCAGGGCTCGACGGGCCAGCCCATGTCCGGTGTGGCGACCGCAACGGTTCGTGTGGTGCCGGACCAGACTTTCGATTGCACAGACGTCTTTGGCAAAGTTTTCGACGACGTGAATCGAAACGGCCGTCAGGATCCTGGCGAGAAAGGCCTGCCCGGAGTGCGGGTGGTGACGGCACAAGGCCTGGCAGCGACCACGGACCAGTACGGGCGATTCCACATCACCTGCGCGGTCGTGCCGAACGATATCCGCGGCAGCAATTTCGTGCTGAAACTCGACGACAGGACCCTTCCCAGCGGCTTCCGCATGTCCACTGACCTGGTGCAGATCAAGCACGCCACGGCGGGCAAGGCCCTGAAATTTGATTTCGGTGCGTCCATCTACCGCGTTGTGGCCGTCGACCTGTCGGATGCGGCCTTCGAGCCGGGCTCGACAGAGATCCGCGTCCAGTGGAGGTCGCGCGTCGACCTGCTCCTCGGCGAATTGCGCAAAGCGCCCTCGGTGCTGCGCCTGTCCTACGTCGGCGATACCGAGGATGCGGCACTCGTCGAACGGCGCATGCAAGCGCTTAAGCGGCAC
Source organism: Candidatus Angelobacter sp. (assembly GCA_035717005.1). GTDB lineage: Bacteria > Acidobacteriota > Terriglobia > Terriglobales > Acidobacteriaceae > Angelobacter. The sequence goes on along the minus strand of DASTJB010000304.1, from coordinate 18,051 downwards.
TTGACCGAAGCGTGGGATGCAGAAAAAGACCACTACGTACTGACCATTGAACCGGAGGTCTTCTGGCGGCGCGGCGCCCCCGCCAAACGGTCCGACGTGCGTGGGCCGGAGAGTAGGTGAACGGTATGAGCATGCGACGCCATCTACTGCTGACTATTGGACTCCTGATCACGGCGCCCCTTGTGGGCATCGGCCAGGTCAACACGGCCAAGCCGGGCGAACCGGTTGAGCGGCATCTCTCCAGCGACCAGACATTCAAGGAATGGTCGCACGACTCGAATCGCACCGATGACGTCAAGCGCATCAAGGTCTGCCGAGTGGAGAACGTCTGCAAGATGCGATACAAGGAAGGCCAGACGCCGCGGACGCGCGTCAAGAACCTCGTCATGCCATTGCGGTACGAAGACGAGAACGTTCCCATTCCCGATGCTTTCACCAAACAGGTCCATCAGGCGCTCAACAACTTCCGGGACAAGCAGGGCGTGACGATACGGTTCATCGGTTACACGGACGATGCGCCGCTGACCGGCCGCGATGAGAGCCATTACGGGAACCCATTGTCGTTGTCGAAGGCAAGGGCGCAACGAGTCGCATTGGCAATGCAAAAGATCCTGGGATTGCCCGCTTCGGCAATCAAGAGCGACGGTCGCGGGGCCTCCCATCCGCTTGCCTCCAACGCAACCGTGCAGGGGCGTGCGATGAATCGCCGCATCGAAGTGGAATTCTGGTACGACGATCCTCTTCAGGAGTTACCGGAGGCACCGCAACTATGCCCGGACGATCTCGAGGAAACGGTAACCAGGGTTTATGATCCCGCCTGGGGCAGCATCCCGGATATCAAGCTCGAGAACGGTGAGTTGATCATTCCGCCCGACTACGCGGCGAATCTTCATCGCGCACTTACTGACATCGCGGACCGCACCAACGCCCGGCTGCGGTTCATTGGTTACACCAAGAACGAACGACTCGACCGCCGCACAGCGTCCGTGTACGACGACGATATCGGCCTTTCCGCGGCTCGGGCCCGCCACGCCATGGACATGGTCATGAACGATCCGCAATTGGCAGGCGCCCGCTCCGAACATGAGGGACGCGGCTACGTCCAGTCCGATGACGTCGTGAACCTTGGCTTCATTCAAAGCGAAGAGTCGTTCGTGCGCGTGGAGGTGGTGTATGACGAACGGTTGCCGCTGGACAACTACGAGGGCGTGGACATCACTCGTCTCACCCAGGAGCTTCGTCCGAAGAGCCCGTACGAGCTGAATGTGATGCACATCACCGTCGACGGCAAGCCGATCGATGACCTGGACCGCAGCTCTTCCGACGTCCAGCGCTGCACCGACGTTGCGCTCGACAACGCTAATATCCGGTTCCGCATCGACAATCTTGAGTCGCGGCGGCGGCTCGGCGTCGCGGCGGACCCGGTTGCCGTGGTCATGAGCGGCCCAGGCAGCGATCTTGATCCACCGGTCGTGCATTTCCGGATGTACAGCAACTATACGAGCTTCCTCAAGCGCGCTGAAATCCGAATATTCGAGCAGCAGTCAATGCAGGCCGAGCCGCTCGCGATCATCCCGGTGGATGACACGGGCCTCGCGGCATGGCAGCCGGCGGCAGAGATTCTCGCGGGCCCGGCACGCCAACTCAAGTACCTGCTTCGCGCCTATGACGCAAAGGGCAATTTCGACGAAACGGATACGCGGCCGCTGTGGCTTTACCACGAGACATCTGCTGGAAAATTCGCGAAATCCGACAAACCGCCAACGCAGGCGCTGCTGGCCGCCTACGGCGAGAACGATCTGGCACGCCAGCAGATTCCGCTCGGCAGCGGCTCGGTGAAGGTGCAGGGCAGCGGCATTCCGGCGGGCCACAAGGTCTGGGTAGCCGGCCGCGAAGTTCCGGTTGACCCGAAAGGCAACTTCATTGCGGAGGAAGTCCTTCCGAACGGCACGCATACCGTCGAAGTCGAGGTCCTCGACGCCGACGGCAACGGCTCGTTATATCTCCGCGATCTGGAATTCAAGCGCAGAGACATGTTCTTCGTCGGTATTGCCGATATGACGATATCGAAGAACAGCGTGAGCGCGGCGGAAAGACTGCAGCAGGGTGATAACGCTGCGCAGCCCGTCGATTCGTCGCTGGATGGCCGGCTGGCGTTCTACTTGAACGGTAAGGTGACTCAGAACTGGCATTTGACGGCCAGCGCGGACACTCGCGAAGGCCCGTTCAAAGACCTGTTCAGCAACTTCCTGGCGAAGACACCCGATTCTTTATTCCGGCGCATCAACCCCGCTTATTATTACCCCTCGTTCGGCGATGACAGTGTGGTGGAAGAAACGGCGCCCACCCTGGGCAAGTTCTATGTCAAAGCGAGCCACGGCCAGGATTATGGGATGTGGGGCAACTTCAAGGTCGCCTACGTGGGCAACGATCTGGCTCACGTCGACCGCGGCCTGTACGGAGCGGACGCGCATTTTGGCTCCGGACTCACCAGCTTCGGTGAGCGACGGCTGATGATGGACGGTTTCGCCGCCCAACCGGGAACGTTGGCGAGCTATGAGCAATTCCTCGGGACAGGTGGGTCGCTCTATTTCCTGCACCACCAGGACATCCTGACGGGCTCCGAGAGCGTGCGTATTGAAGTCCGCGACAAGGCCTCGAACATCGTCACGGGGGTGGTCAACCTGCGGCCCAACGTGGACTACGACATCGACTATCTGCAGGGCCGGCTGCTGCTTTCCGAACCGCTCTCCGCCACCGCCAGCGACAACCTGCTGGTGCGTAGCAGCGGCGTGAGCGGTAACCAATCCTTTCTCGTGGTGCGCTATGAGTACACGCCAGGGTTGGACAAGCTGGACCAGGTCGCCGTGGGCGGCCAGGGCAGCTACTGGTTAAATAATTACGTGAAGCTCGGCCTCACGGCTGACTCCAACGAGGGAGACGGAGCCAGCAACCTTGGCGCCGCAGACTTGACCTTGCGGAAGAGCGCCAATTCCTGGCTCAAGGTGCAGGCAGGCCGCACCACGGGTCTCCTCTCTCCCTCTCTGCAATCCAGTGATGGCGGATTCGGGTTCCAGGGTCCTGGCGACCAGTTCTTCACCAACTCAAAAGCTGGGGCGTACCGCGCCGACGTGAGCCTGGGGCTCAGTGACTTTTTTAACGGTCATGACGGACGTCTCGCGTTTTACACGCAGAGACTCGACGCCGGTTACTCGGCGCCGGGACAAATGACGATCAAGGACACCCAGCAATACGGCGGTATGTTGAAGGCGCCGGTGACCAGCCGCTTGACACTGATGGCCAAGGCGGATCAGAAGACCCAGGTCCAGGGGCTCGATACGCGGGCGATGGAATTGGATCTGACCTATAGGCTGACCAACAGATGGAACTTCAGCGCCGGCGTGCGCAACGATATGCGTACGGATAATTCGCCGGTTGTTCCGCTGACCCAGGAGCAGGGCGAACGTACGGACGCGGTCGCGCAGCTGAAATTCAGTCCCAGCGACACCTGGAGCGCATATGTTTTCGGCCAGGACACGGTCGCAGCAACCGGTAATCGTCCAGATAACAGCCGCATCGGCCTGGGCGGCTCCTATCGTTTGACCAAACGCTTCCAGATCGATGGTGAGGCGTCCGACGGAGACCTGGGTCCCGGCGGAAAGATCGGCACCACCTTTCTCTATTCCGAGCGGACCAGTCTTTACCTGAACTATTCTCTGGAAAACGAGCGCACGGACAATGATCAACTGGTCCACAGCGGCAGCTGGGGCAACTTGGTCTCGGGCGTGAAGACGCGGCTTTCCGATAGCTCCAGCGTCTACCTCGAGGAGCGTTACCAGACTGGCGCGTCGCAAAGCGGCCTCACGCACGCCACCGGAATCAACCTGGTGACCAAAGAGCGCTGGAATTTCGGCGGCAGCGCGGAGTTCGGCAAGCTGTTCAACTCGGAGACCGCCGCCGAGACCAAACGCAAGGCGGCCGGAATCCACTTGGGTTATGGGCTGGATAAGATCCAGTTCTCAAGCGCGATCGAGTTTCGCCGCGACGACGCACAACAGCTCGACCTGACTCATGCCATACAGACTGTGGTGCTGTTCCGTAACAATTTCAAATACCAGCTGACGCCCAGCTGGCGCCTGCTCGGCAAACTGGATCACTCCATCAGTGATAGCTCACTGGGCGATTTCTATGCCGGCGGCTACACCGAAGCCGTGGTCGGTTATGCATACCGGCCGGTCCGGAATGACCGGCTGAATGCCCTGATCAAATACACGTACTTCTATAACGTCCCCACTACGGATCAGCTGGGACTGCAGAACACGGCGACCGAGTTCCTGCAGAAGAGTCACATCGCAGCGCTCGATCTTACCTACGACCTCACAGCCAACTGGTCCGTGGGCGGCAAGTACGCGTACCGGATCGGTGAGGCGAGCCTGGAACGCGTGCAACCGAGTTTCTTCAACAATACCGCGCAGCTCTCCGTGTTGCGTCTCGACTGGCGCTTCCTCAAGCAATGGGACAGCCTGGCCGAGGTCCGACAGCTTGGCCTCCCGGATATCAATCAGCGCCGCCGCGGCGTCTTGGCCGCCGTCTACCATCACATCAGCAAGAACCTGAAAGCCGGCGTGGGCTACAACTTCACCGACTTCTCCGACGAGTTGACCGACCTTAAATACAACCACAGAGGCATATTCGTTAACCTGATCGGGACCAAATGATGCGCCGGCGCAGTTCGGCGTTCCCGGCCAGCAAGAGAGCCGCAGAGCGCAGTTCTTCGTCGGCAAACCACCGAGAGCCGGTTCCCTGCGTCGCAGACTTGGTTTTCTTTAAGGGCGCACTTCGCTTCCAGAATGCTCGTCCTGGACCAATTGTTTTATGTCGCACTCCACCAGAAATAGCTCAGCTTTCAGGGCGAGGACTGCCTCTGCCGCCAATGAGAGATCGTTCTTCAAACCCAGGCTCTCCACACGGGTTGCGGCGGCAATGGCCGTTTGTGCGTCAAATATACTCAGTGCGCCACGCAAACGATGGGCGATAGAACGGATGCCATCGCTGCTGCGCGTTGCCATCGCCGTGTCGAGGGCAGTCACGTACCCTGGATATTCCTGCAGAAAGACTTCCGCCAACTCGACGACCAACCCGGGGTCGCCGCCACAATTTTCGGTTAGAGTGGTGAAATTGAGCATGATATCGCCTCCGGAGTGGGACCAGGTTTTTGCTCGGTGAAAAAGATTGGGGCCAAAGCGTTTGCCATTTGCAGCAGGCCGCCTTCGCGCACCGCCCGCCTCAAATAAGCGTCCATGCCCGGGGGAGGGTAATGACAAGGGATTGACTTCACGACGCGGTGCTCACCACTTCTACGCGACCGTCGTCACCCGCCGCCGGCATAGGCACGTTGGAACGATGAAGGAGGTTGAGGCTCAGTTCGGCGAATACCTCGTCCACAACCTTCGCCAGAAGTTCCAAGTCCAGGGGTTTTTTCAGACAGCGGTTGGCGCCATGCCGCGTGAGCTCGTCAGCCATTTCATGGGTCATCCCCGAGCTGATGACAATGATGGGGATGGGGCCCAGCCGCGTCGAGATTTTCATGCGCTTGATCACGTCGAAAGCACTGCCGCCGGGCATCATCACATCCACAATCACCACATCGATGCGGCTCCGGGTCAGGGTCATCGCGGCTTGCACCGGATCATACGCCATCAGCACTCCATAGCCTCGCTTTTGCAGTTCTCGAGTAATCAGCAGATTCACGACGCGATCATCATCAACGACGAGTATGTGTTTCATAAGGACCTCCCAAGTGCCATGCCTTCCTGCGTCGAGCTCATTCTTGGCGAACCCGAATCGCTTTGCGGAGTGTGCAAGGAGGAACCGCGGACCGACCGCAACAGCTCAGTCGCCCTTGATAAACGGTGATCTTCAATCAATCCGATCACCGCGTCTCGATTTACTGCGGAGCTCGCCTGGATCCGGCACCACAACGAAGTGCGCAGATTATCCAGAGCACTTTTTAGATCGGCAAAGACGGCGGTGTTCTGGCCATTGCCCCCGTGCTCTTCGTACCACCCGGCCGACAGCAGGTCAGCTTCCAGCCTGGATAAGTCCCGCAACAGCATTCGCAGCCTTTTCTCGGTTTCTCTCAAGTTGCACCTCTGCGTGGAGAAAAGAACTGCAATTGACGTACACAAACAGGCCCCTTGATTACAAAAGGCTTAGCCCTGGGTGCCGCGCAACCACTGTCCAGAAGATGGACGGCATGTGCTCCAGTTGAACGTCGGGCCATAGTCCGCCAACGAACATCGGTGCAGGAGAAGCGTGACGGGGCTCACGGCGCGGGCGCCTGCCCTTCTGCTATTTTCTGGCGACACCCGCCCTGGCGTCGGGAGGGTTTCACAGGGACGAGGAGATTATGAGCATCAACGAATCGCCCACAAAGTTCGCTCCGGCGCAACGAAGCAGCGTTGCGAACGTGAGAGTCCAGAGCACAAAAGTTCTGGCGTCTCCCAATGTGGCGGTTTTTTTGGAGTCATTTCCAATGTCCGCCATGATCCTCAACGAGGAGCGGCAGATTGTGGCCGCCAATCAGAACTTCATGGACCTGCTGGGCCGATCAGCGCAGGCCCTGGTGGGATTGAGGGTCGGTGAGGCGTTCGATTGCATTTACAGCAAGGACGAGGCGGGCGGGTGTGGAACCTCAATCTTTTGCCGAACCTGTGGCGCCGTAAAAGCCGTTCTTGGATGCTGGACAGACCGTGTGAAGAAGGTAGAGGAATGCCGGCTGAGCAGCAGTGAACCAGACGGGACATGGCGTGCCTGGGACCTCCGCGTCTTTGCCAAACCTTTTTGGATCGACGGGGAACAATTTACGATCGTTTCCCTCACGGACATCACTGACGAAAAAAGGCGGATGGTTCTGGAACGACTTTTTTTCCACGATGTTCTGAACTCAGCCGGCGGTATTCATGGCTTGCTTGATGCGCTTCCCGCACCGGCGGATGAGGAAGGCGCCCAGATTCTCGGCCTCCTGCGCAGCGAAACGGGCGACCTGCTGGAACAAATAACAGCGGGCAGAGATCTTGGGGCAGCAGAGCGCGGGGAACTGGTCGTCAAGCCAGCCAGGTTGAAGGTGCGCCAATTTCTGACGGACATTTGCTCCATGTACCGGCATCACGTGGTTTCCAGCGGTAAGACGATCACACCCGCATGCGATCCTGAGGAAGCGACGGTGGTCGCTGACGAGTTGATCCTGCGCCGCATCATCGGCAACCTCCTGAAAAATGCGCTCGAAGCCTCTGTTCCCGGGCAAAACGTCACGGTCGGGTTTCACAAAAACATCGGACCTACCTTTTCCGTTCACAATGAGAGTGCGATGCCGGAGTACGTGCGGCTCCAGATTTTTCAGCGTTCCTTCAGCACCAAGCGCGGCTCCGGGCGAGGTATCGGTACCTACAGTGTGAAGATCCTCACGGAAAATTACCTGAAGGGCTCAATCACCTTAGTCTCGAATGCGGAATCGGGCACGACCTTCACATTGACTCTTCCTGACCACAGCATCTAGCGCGGCGATTAAGGCGCCAGCCGTCCGAGTACCTCATTACTCCGGCTTCTCAGACCGATTCAGGGGAAGCGCACAATCTCAAGCGATGGTAAGTGATGAAGAAAAAATATGATGTGTCTGATCCGTGATCGAGCCTCGCAAAGATCCCCGTATCAGACACATCGTAAATTGGCCTTCCAGCAGAACGAGGAGGTCGCCTTCTGCTGAAACCTGATGATTACTTCCTGTGGCAATAGATATAGCAATTGAACTACCAGATGATACTTGCTGATGGCGGAGTAGCCATTCCGGCGCCAAGCTATTGATTTATGCAGGTTTACTGCGGCCTTCGCTTAAAGAGTAGTTCACTACCCTTGGCTGGAACTGTTCAAAATCCATCCACGGTATCCAGACCATCAATCTTCATGGTCGCGTAAGCCTGAGCTGACGCTGTCGGTGAATGTGAACCTCAGCGTTCATTGAAGAGACGCCTTGTCCGAAGATCATACGCGGGGGGCGGGGGTTACCACAAGAGTTTACCAGTGTTTTCAACAACTTGAGATTGTGAACTTTATTTGCATCCAGAAAGAGATGAAACAGCCGCCTGGCCCCCGGGGCAACCCCCTAAATCGCTCCCCTCGCAAGTCGCAAGAATCAAATCAGCGCCGTTCCTGGCCGCCATCGCCGGATCACGGCCCGTTTTGAAGGAGAAGAGAAATGGTACCTGAAATTCAATTGGCAAAGCGCTTTCGGATGCACCTTTGGAACCGGCACAGCGCCGCCACTACGGCACGGGTGCGGCGTCTGGACAAGGCAACGCTACTTCTGGGAAGCGACAGACTGAACGAGCAGCAACGTCAGCAGGCGGTCCTTGATGCCTTTAAACTATCGGGGAGTCTGTCCACTTTCGGTGCCGTGGCGAGTTCACAACGTGCGCTGGAGATTGGTACTGCGTTTCGTACACCAACCTGGGTTAATACGGTCGAAGTTGCCCGGCTGCGCTCAGGTTGCCTGGAGCTGCTGCAATCTGTCCAGCAGATCAGCGAAACCTTCTCGCGCATTTAGGTGGCAAAGGCGGACCCAATACCCGCCTTTTCAATCCAGCAACACGCTTCCTGGTCAAAGCTCAGAATTTTCAGGCCGGGCCGGAGATAATGGCGCGGATTCTCTGTGCCAGAGAGTTGAGATCTATGTCGGATTTTGAAAAGTAGGCGGAAGCGCCCAGGTCCAAAATGGACGCAATTTCATCCGCGTCGCTTGAAACGGAGAAGATAACAACCGGGATGTCTGCAATAACGGGGCTACTTTTGATACGCCGCAAGACCTCAACTCCGGTGAGCACTGGGAGTAATACGTCGAGGAGAATCACGTCGGGCTGAACGCGTTCGGCCATCCGCAACCCACTCTCACCATCCGAAGCCACCTTGACTTCGAAACCGTGGTCGCGGAGGCTCACTTCGTAAGCCTTGCGCAAAAACGCATCGTCTTCGATGACCAATACTCGCATGGTAATCAGCGTCAACTTGCCAGGTGGCGATTCGACGTACCGGCCGGCCCGGTTGAATGAATCCGATCTTCCAATTCGCGGAACTCGAGGGGCTTGTGAAAAAAATAACCCTGCGCATAGGTCACACCCAGGGAGCGAACAAACTCAAATTGCGACCGGGTCTCGACGCCTTCCGCTACAATTCGCGCGCCCAGCGTACGAGCGCTACGCACCGCCGCGAGAAAACATGCGGTGGCTTTGCGATCGCTGCCATTGACAGGCAACAGGCTGCGATCAATCTTCACGATCTCCGGTTGCACAAGACCAAGCAGATGCAGATTGGCGTAAGCAACGCCGAAATCATCCACCGCCAGCTTGACGCCGGCGGCCCGCAAGTCATTCAAGTTTTGCACCAGGAGGTTTACATTGATTTCAGGTACCGACTCAATCAGCTCAATGTTCAGTCGTTCTGGAGCGATTCCAGATTCATGCAAAGGGTCCAGGATCTGCTGTACCACTTCGCGATCATGGCTGAGCGTAGTGGCATGAAGATTGATGGAGAAGGGAACGTCGCAAAGCCAGCTCAATTCTCCCAGGAAGCAGCGGTATGACAGCAGATCCAGGGTGTGTTCGAAATGCTTCCGCCGTGCGTACTCAAACAGCACCTGGGGGTCAAAGAGGTTCGTGTTCTGGGGACCGCGAATCAGGCACTCGAGAGTGACGATTGGGGTAAGGGGATCCTGGCAATCCACAATTGGCTGATAGCGGGCATGCAACTGCCTCGGATCGAGGGCCAGGGTCGCCAGACGGGACATAGATGTTCGCCTCACTGTACCATCTCGTTGCAAAGAGAGACGCATTTGCTGAGAGAAAAAGGCTTCTTCAGGAGTCCTGACCCGACTTCCTCAACCGCTGATTCCACCAGCGGATTTGCATGACCAGTCATCGCCAGAACTCGTCCGGCGCCGATTCTGTGCGCCGCTTCAGAAAGGACCTGGAGCCCGGAGTAGCCATTTAAATCCCCCAGCCGCAAATCAGTGATCACCAGATCATAGGAACGGATGGCCAGAAGGGCCTCGGCTTCCTCACGCTCTTCCGCCGCAGTAACATCAAACCCAGCCGAGATCAGGACCTCCCTTAACGCGGTCCGCACGGCATCGTCATCATCCACAAGAAGGACCTTCTTCATGCCAATTGAACAAGCAACCAGAGTTCCTCATTCCTGGACAATGGTAAGTACATTGTATTCAGAAGAATTCTCTGGCTTCCAGGTCCGTTGGTTTCACAATTTAGACGACCTGTCCATTCCCTGGACGCAGAGCGTACTGCTTGATCTTGGTGTACAAACCCGATCGTGAGATGCCAAGTAATTTTGCGGCTGCGGTTACGTTCCATGACTGTTCCTGCAGTACGCGGTAAATCTCCTCCCGTTCGGCATCCTGCAAGCTCCCAGCGTAAGGAGCCTGACTGGTTTCGGTCTGGAGATTGAGCTCAAGCTTTTCCAGACAGTCGGTGCGCGATAGCAAAACAGCCCGTTCCAGCACATTTCTCATTTCCCGGATGTTTCCTGGCCAGTGGTAGAGCTGCATCTGTTTCAGGGTCCCCGCAGCAAGCGTCAAATTGCTTCTGCCCAATTCGGTGCCAATACTCTCAAGCAGCAGTTCTGCCAAAGGAGGAATGTCTGCCGGCCGCTCTTTGAGCGAGGGAACACGCAGCGGGAGTGCAGCAATACGATAGTAGAGATCCTCCCGAAAAGTTCCGGCAGCCACCTTGCCCCGCAGGTCAGCATGGGAGGCGGAGATCAGATGAATGTCTACCTGTCGTTCACGGGTCTCCCCGAGCCGCCGAAAGCGTTTCTCTTCCACAGCCTTAAGGAGTTTGGGCTGAATTGCAGCATCCATGTCTCCGATTTCGTCCAGAAAAATCGTCCCCCGGTTTGCTACTTCAAAAAGACCTTCCTTGGCGGTCGCAGCACCGGTGAATGCGCCTTTTTCGTGACCAAAGAGCTCGCTTTCCAGCAATTCCCGGCTCAGGCCCGCACAGTTCATTTCCACAAAAGGTTCGTCCGCCCGGGGACCATTCTGGTGCATCCAGCGGGCCAGAACTCCCTTCCCCGCGCCCGTCTCTCCCTGGATGAATATAGGACTCTGCGCCGTCAGCAAGCGGCGGGCTTCTTCCTCCAGCTCTTTAATCATTCTGCTGCCGCCGACAAAAGGATTCAGAACACCGGTCATGCGCAAGCGAGCGCTCCTTGCAGCGCGCCGGTCTTTCTGTGCGGCCAGTACTTTTCGGATTACGGCAAGCAGGGCATCAAGCCGCACCGGTTTTGTCAGGAAGTGATCAGCCCCAACCTGCATGCATTCGACCGCGAGTTCAATCGAACCGCGTCCGGTCAGTACGATTGTCGCACTGCCCGGGTGCATTGCCTTCAATTGCGGAATCAATTCGAGCGCATTCCCATCGGAGAGCGAATAATCCAGCAGAATGAGGTCCGGAGTGAAAACTTCAGCCGCCTTCAGCACAGCTGCGGCGCTTTCCTGCCAGGAAACTTCGAAACCATTCACCTCGAGGAAACCCTGTACAGCTTCTCCGAAGGCCTCATCTTCGGCAAATAAAATTCGCATTTTACCCACGACTGACCTCTTCAGACAGCTGCGAATGTAATGCTTTAGACACCGCGTCCGCCAGAGTTGAAAGCGCCATAGGCTTCATCAACATTCGTACCGACGAGATTTCTTCCAAACCAGCCGCGCTATTGCCCGTGTATCCGGACATAAACAGCACCACCAGATCCGGCTTACGCCTCTTCAGTTCGAGGGCAAGATCCTTACCATCCATGCCGGGCATCACTACATCAGTGATCAACATTCTAATCCGATCCGGATTCGCGCTGAATAGGTCAAGAGCAATCTTGGCGTCCGCAGCCTCAAACACGTCATACCCCAGATCACGCAGATATTCAGCGCATGAGAAACGAATCTGTAACTCATCGTCCACTAACAGGATCCCGGTGCCGGGAACCGGGGAACGCGCAACAAGAGCGGCTTTGGCTGTGGTGGCGGTCTGTCGAGCGGTCAATGGCAGGAACAACCGGAAGACTGTGCCCGCGCCCTGGACGGATTCCACAAAGATGTAGCCGCCGCATTGCTTCACCACTGCATACACCATGGCCAGGCCCAACCCCGTCCCTTCGCCTGTTGCTTTGGTGGTGAAAAAAGGCTCAAAGATGCGATTGACTAACTCCGGCTTGATGCCGGCGCCGGTATCACTAAAAGTAAGCAAGGCATAAGAACCTGCCGGAACGCTTACGTTCTGGGTGGTTTCGGGCTTTGATAGTTTCAATTGCGCCAGATTGACCCGGAAAATGCCGCCTTTGGGCATCGCATCGCGCGCATTGGATGCCAGATTCAGGATCACCTGTTCCAACTGGACCGGGTCAGCGATCACATTGCATAAGCCGTGAGGCAAATCCATCTGCAATTCGCACTTCGGGCCGAGGATCTGCTTCAACAGGTTTCGACATTCCTGCAGAGTGCGTATCAGGTTCACGGGCTCGGCCTTGACGCTTCTTTTTGCGCTGAAAACCAGGAGCTGCTCCACCAGTTCAGCGGCTCTTGCCGATGCGGCGAGAATTTGCTGGGTGTAAGCCTGCTTCTTGGGATCGTCAGCACTCATGACGTGAAGAAGCTCAGCAAAACTGCTGATGCCCATCAAGATGTTGTTAAAGTCATGAGCGATACCCGCAGCCAGCTGGCCCACCGCCTCCATTTTCTGGGCGTGCTGAAACTGGCGCTGCAGTTGTTTGCGCTCGGTTATGTCGAGCACGAATCCTACTCCGCTATTGTCAGTCCCCTCCAGAGTTGCTCCGCCAATCAGCACGGGTACACGGGACCCGTTCTTTTGCAGGCACTCCATTTCGAAGGGAACCACCTGTTGCTGCCCTCGCAACCGTGCCGCAAAGACGGTTTCGGGTCCTCCGCTGTCGGTGATCGCATCCCAATGCAGAGCGCCCGCCAGGACTTCCTCATGGGAATAACCAAGCATGGAAAGAAAGGCCTTGTTGGCATCCGTGATGAGGCCCTTTCCATTCCAAAAAACAATGCCGATCATTTCTGACTCAACCACGCTGCGAAAACGGCCCTCGCTGGCAAGCAGGGCCTTCTCAGCCAGTTTTCGCGAGCGCAGGTCGCGCACAATGCCCTGGAGTCCAACTATCTCTCCTTTAGAATCACGCACCGGGGCGCTATTCACCTCCGCCGGGATCAACATTCCGCCTTTGCCTACGAATGTTGATTCATAGATGGTGCGGCGGCGCCCGGCAATCTTTTCATCCATCATCTTGCGGGTCATCGTATATGACTCTGGAGCCAGCAGATCGAAAAGGGTCATGGCCATGAGTTCGTCGCGGCTATAGCCCAGCATCAGCACCGCATTCGGGTTCACGTCCAGCATTCGCCCGTCGAGGGAAATACACAGGATCGCGTCCGCAGCGCTCTCAAACAAAGCGGAATAGCGTGCAGCCTGGTCAAGCAGCTGCTTTTTGTCCCGCTCCTGGCGGACAGCTTTGGCCACAAGATCGGCTGCGCGCGTGAAGAACTGTTCGTCTTGTTCGTTAATAGCCGTGTCCCGGTCCCAATAACCACAGACCACGGTAAAGCACATGCTGCTGGCTTCAGCCGAGCACAGAGCCAGGGCCGCACTCAAACCTGCGGCGCGCAACTCCGGCTCTACCTGGAACCTGCCTTCAGTCAAGAGGTCAGAAAACACCGGTTGGCCAACCAATGTGCTGGCAAAGCCCGCGAGACCACAACCAAAGTCAGCTGTCAGGGACTCACCGGTTTGGGCGAGAGTATGACTCGCATGCCGAGACCAATCCAATTCGATGACCTGCAGCGCATTGAATTTCAATGTCTGGGCAATATCTGAACAAAGCCCCTGAAGCGTTGCTTCGAACATGTCAGAGTTCAGGGCCATCACCGCCAGCCGGGCAATGGTCCGCTCATAAAGCAGCTGCTTTTCCAACTTTCCGTCGCGTGCTCCGGGATTGTCCATGAAGTCTACTTGTGTGCAATTTATAGACCTAAGCTGAGGGCCAGCTTTCTGAAGGGCTTGCAAAAATGGAAGCAGGGCGAGTCGGCCATGAGGTGTCCAGATTCTAGACATAGCTGGGCTCGCTGCCCAAAAAATAGACGGACACTTTTAATCGCCGAAGGACCGGCTCCAACGGTCACCCAACCCTTCAGCATGTCAGACCGTAAACCGCGATTCGGCTGGTTTTGGAGGACGCGGGTGGGCAAGGCGAACGTGAGAATTGCTCTCGATAAATACTTTAACCTGCTAGGAAGCATCAGCGGTCGCAAGACGGGAGCCAAGAACTTCTTCAATCGCTGAAAACAATTCTTTCGGCTTGACCGGTTTGGAAACATATCCGTCCATGCCGGCAGCTACACACCGTTCGCGGTCTCCGGTCATTGCGTGGGCTGTCATTGCGATAATGGGCAGGTGTCTGCCATTCAACCGCTCGGTGTTTCTGATGGCGGCCGTAGCTTCAAAACCATCCATGACCGGCATCTGTACATCCATCAGCACACAGTCAAAATTTTGCTTCTTCAGGACTTCCAGGACCTCCGCTCCGTTCTCAGCAACAGAGAACGTATAACCATGTTTTTCAAGCAGCCGCGTTGCCAGCATACGATTGATGTGATTGTCCTCCGCCAGCAAGACGTGAGCCGGCCGCTCAGGCGCGTGCATGGACGGAGGTGGCGCAACCGGGGGCTGGCTCTTCGGCTCGTCCAGCGAACCCAACAGCTGACACAACGTTCCCAGAAGCTCAGCTTTGCTCACTGGCTTGGTGAGATGTCCTGACATGCCCATTGCCCGGCAACGGGCTGCATCCCCGACCTGGGCGGCTGAACTGAGGGCCAGCAATTTGAGCCCGTCATATTTCGGGTCAGCCTTGATTTTTTGCGCGAGAGTGAATCCGTCCATCTCCGGCATCAGGACATCCAGAATCGCGAATGTAATCGTCGTTCCCTCTCGAGCGCTTTTGCCCAAAACGGCGAGGGCCTCGGCGCCGGAACGCGCGGGCAGGGGCTGCAATCCCCACTTGGACAGCATATGCAGGAGGATCTGTAGATTGGTCGCATTGTCATCTACCACCAAGACCTTTAAACCCTGGAGGGCGCGCATGCCAGCCGGAACTTCATCTTCGCCCCCTTCGGCAACTTCCAGCCGAATGTCAAAGTGGAAGGTTGAACCTCGTCCTACTTCGCTCTCCAGCCATACACGCCCATCCATCATGCGGACCAGTTCGGACGTGATGGCCAGGCCCAGGCCCGTGCCTCCGTATTTCCGGGTTGAAGAGCTATCGGCCTGAATAAACTTCTGAAAAATGGCTTCCTGGCGGTCCGCACCAATGCCGATCCCCGTGTCCCGCACACTGAAGTGCAACTGCGCTTTGCCGTCGAATTCGCCAGACTTTTCGACACGCAAAACAACCTCTCCACGGTCAGTGAATTTGATGGCATTGCCGAGCAGGTTTAAGAGAATCTGGCGCAAGCGGGTGGGATCGCCGAACAAACGGCAGGGCACGTCCGGCGCGATAAAGGACGTAAGCTCCAGGCCTTTTTCATCGGCCCGCGCAGCCAGGGTCTTCATGAGTCCGTCGATGCTGCCGCGCAGACCGAATTGGATATTTTCCAGAACCAGTTGGCGCGCTTCGATCTTGGAAAAATCGAGAATGTCATTCAGGATGCGCAGCAGGACGTCTGCTGATTCTTTCACCGAACTTATGTATCCACGTTGTTCGGGGCTCAACTCTGTTTCCAGCGCCAGATCGGTCAGTCCGATGATGCCATTCATGGGAGTGCGAATCTCGTGGCTCATGTTAGCCAGGAATTCGCTCTTGGCCCGATTGGCATCCTCAGCCGCCTCCTTGGCTCGCATCAGTTGATGCTGCGCAAGCTTGCGCTCGGTAATGTCTGCGGCCAGACCCACGATGCGGACCAGTTTCCCGCTCGCATCGCGGACGGGAAACGCTTTCCGGCGCAGCCAATGGAGCCCACCGTCTGACGAGTACATGCGATATTCGCAGTCAGCCGGTTCACCATCCAGTTGCATCTGGTATTGCTGCTCGACCAGGCTGCGGTCTTCAGGGTGCACGGACTCAATCCAGGAGCGGGGATTCTGATAGACACTTTCACAGCTCCTCCCAAAGACTTGTTCGAACGCGGGGCTTACATACAGAACCTGGCCGTCACCATTCATGATCCAGAAGACCTGGTTGATATTGTTGGCCAATAAATGAAATTTTTTCTCGCTGTCGCGTAATGCCCGCTCGGCTTTTTTTCTTTCGGTGATGTTGCGGAAAATGCCTCGTGTGGAGACCGCCTGCCCGTCCTTGATCTTGCAATTGACATTACCTTCCAAAATGACCTGGTCACCCGCCTTAGTGATGAAAACGACCTCTACGCGTCCGATGTCCTCCCCTGCCATGACGCGGTTGTGCAGTGCCATGCATTGTTCTCTTTGGTCCGCACGCACAACATCACACATGGAAAGGCTGGAAATTTCTTCTTCCGAGTAACCCAGTGTGTCTTTCCACGCCTGATTCACGAGCAGAAACCTCCCGTCCGGATCAAGGCTCTGGATCAGATCGGTGGCATTTTCGAACAAATCCTGGTAACGTTCCGCCGACTCCCTTAGTTCCTGCTCGGAGTGCTTCCGCGCGGAGATGTCCCGGCCGATGGTAGCGATGGCCATGGGTTTTTGGTTTTGCGGGTCAAAGACGGTAAAAACAGACTGCAAGACCGGGATGCTTGCGCCGGTTTTCCAGTTCTTGAATTCCGTTTCTCCCTGCCATAGACCGTCGCGCTGTACCAGGCGAAGAACATCATCAGCGTGAGTGCGCCTTTGTTCATCGGTGACAAAGTCAAGCACATTTTTGCCCGCCACGGATTCGTCCCGTTCCAGTCCTACCAGGGTGCGCGCAGCGCGGTTCAAGAAAGTCACTTTGCCGTCCAGGTCCGCAGCGCCGATGAACTCGTTGCTGCTCTCCACAACAGCAGCGAGCGTCCGCACCTCGCGCTCCATGGCTTTCTTTTCAGTGATGTCAAGGAAGGTCACGACCGCGCCGATCACTTCTCCCTGCTTGCGCACAGGGTGCGCCCAGTACTCCATGAGGAAGCTGGACCCATCTTTACGCCAGGCGGATTCATCGTCCACATGGCAGCGTTCGCCACTTCGAAACGCCTGGAATATCCGGCAATCTTCAACGGGATAGGGTGTTCCGTCAGGATGCGAATGATGCAGCAGATCATGCATGTTCTTGCCCAGCAATTCCTCAGGATGCTCATAGCCCAGAAGCCGGGCGCAGGCGGCATTTGCCATCGTGCATCGACCATCGAGACCGATTGCGTAAATTGCTTCGGCAGTGGAGTCGAGCAACAGCCTGACCATCTCACTTTCCTGTTGCATTCTGGCTTCAGACGCCCTTCGGCGGACAATCTCCTGTTCCAGCTCCTTCTGCTTGTTTTCGAGCTCCGCAAATTGCGCCGCAATCTTGTCCGACAGGAGGCGCACATGTTTTTGCGCGACAACATGGGCATCGGCACGTGGTACCGGCGTACGCAGCGCCTGTGTGACGGCGCGCAGAATTACTTCCGATTCAGCCGGCTTTTCAATCCGCTCTGTCACGCCGCAAAGACGAGCCAGCTGCTCAGCAGCAGCGTCATCCTTGTAGGCTGCCGTACAGAAGACGATAGGTGTATGGCACAGGTTGGGATCCTCACGGATCCGCTCCGCCAATTCAAAGCCATCCATGTGAGGCATGAGGATGTCACTGAGCACCAGGTCCGGACGTTCAGCTCTGGCCCGTATGAGGGCTTCGCCTCCGTCGGTCGCCAGAATCACCTCATAGCCTGACGCGGTCAGCAGGCGGTTCATGAATTCCAGGATATGGTGATCATCCTCTGCGACCAGAATTTTTGCCTTGTGAGCCATCGTAGTCTTCAGACCGGGGTAAGTCAGC
>DASTJB010000303.1:0-15728 GCA_035717005.1 Candidatus Angelobacter sp. | reverse complement strand
TTCGTTCAGCAGCGGCTACTTCCGCACCGGCGACCAGGGCTTCCTTGACGCGGCCGGCTACCTGACACTCACCGGCCGGATCAAAGAGCTGATCAATCGCGGTGGCGAAAAGATCGCGCCCCTCGAAATCGATGAGATCATGCTCAAGCATCCCTGCGTCATGGAAGCTGTTGCTTTTGGCATGCCGCATCCCACCTGGGGCGAAGAAGTCGCTATCGCCGTGGTTCTCAAAGAGCCGCAGACCGAAGCTGCCCTGATCGAGCACTGCAAGCAGCACCTCGCTGACTTCAAGGTGCCGAAGAAAATCCATATCGTGGAAAAGATCCCGCGCACTGCCACCGGCAAGATCCAGCGCCGGGCCGTGGCGGCGGCATTTGCAGGCGGGCGGCAGTGAAGTTTCTGATCGTCGGCGCCGGGGCCGTTGGAGCTTACATGGGCGCATTGATGGCGCGTGCCGGCTATGACGTCACTCTGCATGCCCGCGGGCCGCACCTGCGCGCCATGCAGCAAAAAGGCGTGCGTGTCATCAGCGCCGATGACGACTTCGTCGCCCACCCGCGTCTCGTCGCTGACCTCAAAGACGCCGGCCTTGCGGACGTCGTCTTTCTCTGCGTCAAGGCCCACGGCCTGCCGCCGCTGGCCGCCCAGCTTCCCGCCGTGCTCGGCCCCGATACCACCGTCGTCAGCACGCAGAACGGTATCCCGTGGTGGTATTTCCAGGCCGATGGCGGCAGCACGCCAGATTCAAGCGCGCCGGGAGCGCTGGCCAACATGCATCTTGAGCGCGTCGATCCCGGCGGCGTGGTCTCCTCTGCCATCGCTGCCCGCCGCGTCATCGGCTCCCTGATTTATTTCTCCACTGAAATCATCGAGCCCGGCGTGGTGAAACACAATGAGGGCAATCGCATCTCGCTGGGTGAACCAAACGGCGAACGCACTGACCGCATACGCAAAATCGCCGACGTGCTCATCGCCTCCGGCCTGCGCGCGCCCGTCACCGCGCATTTGCGTAACGAAATCTGGGTAAAGATCCTGGGCAACGTGGCCTTCAATCCCATCAGCGCCCTCACGGGCGCAACTCTGGCGCAGATGCTCGGCAATCCGGCGACCACGGAGCTCATTCGCAACATCATGCAGGAGACGGAGGCGCTCACGGAAAAGCTGGGCGTGAAAATGCAAGTCTCGATCGAGCAACGGATGGCCGGAGCAGCCAAGGTCGGCGAGCACAAGACCTCAATGCTCCAGGACCTGGAAGCGGGAAGACCTTTGGAGTTGGAAGCAATCGTCGGCGCTGTGCTGGAAGTGGGCGAACGCATCGGCCTGCCCATGCCGCACACGCGCTCTGTTTACGCCTGTACTAAATTGCTGGCCGAGCGTCGCAGCGCGGCGGCGCAAAAAAACTAAATTTCGGGAGAGAAAAACCATGGGCAAGAGATGGATTCAATTTTGCAGCGCCCTCGTCTCCATGTGCATGATTGCTAACCTGCAATATGCCTGGACTTTGTTTGTCAAGCCACTCCAGCAGGGCCACAAAGGCTGGGACCTTGCCGGCATCCAGTGGGCGGGAACGCTCTTCCTGCTCTTCGAAACCTGGATCACTCCGGTGGAAGGCTGGCTGATTGACCGCCTCGGTCCGCGCATTTTCCTTACAACCGGCGGCGTGCTCGTCGGCATCGGCTGGTCCAGCATGGGATACGCTAATACGCTCACGCAGCTTTACGTCTTGTATGCCATCGCCGGCATTGGCGCGGCCTTCATTTACAGCGGTTCTGTTGCCACCGCGCTCAAATGGTTCCCTGACAAGCGCGGCACCATCTCCGGCTTCATTACTGCCGGCTTCGGCGCCGGTGCGGCGCTTTTCATCCCCATTATTGCCAAAGCGCTCCAGGTAACGAACTACAAGAATGTGTTTCTCTGGACCGGCATCCTTCAGGGACTGCTGATCGTGATCGCGGCGCAATTCCTCCACAATCCCGGGCCCGACTTCAGCGTCTCCCCGGCCGCCAGGAAGGCGATCTCGCCCAGGGTGCGCCGCAATACCCAGCAGTTCAACAGCCTGCAAATGCTGCTGACCCCGCAGTTCTACCTCATGTTCATCACCTTCGTGATGATCAACGTCGGTGGCTCCATGCTCACCATCCAGGGCGCGCCCGTCGCCGCAAGCTTCGGCATCAGCGCAAGCTTCCTGACCGCTGCGCTCGCTACCAGCCGTCTCGCCAACGGCGGAGGCCGCATCTTCTGGGGCTGGATCTCTGACCGCATCGGCCGTGAGATGGCCATGTTCATCCCCTACGTCCTCCAGGCTTTCAGCCTGCTCCTGGTCTTGAAGGTCGGCCGCGTCTCCGGCACCTGGTTCACCATCTCGATGGCGGCCGTCTACTTCATCTGGGGCAGCATGTTCTCGCTCTTCCCAGCGATCATCGGCGACTACTACGGAGCCAACAACGCCACCTCCAACTACGGCTTCCTTTATATGGCGAAAGGCGTGGCCGCCATTCTCGCCGGCGGCGTCGCTGCTCTCCTCTTCCAGAAGTTCCACAACTGGAACGCCGTGTTTTACGGCGCGGCCGGCCTGGCTTTCGTCGCAGCGCTGCTGGTGCTGGTCTTGCGAGCCATGCCGCTCCCGGCAAGAGCAGAAGCAGAACCCTCAACCCTGGTCACCGCCAAAGCAGGATGAAGAACGTTCTATTTCGAAAATGAAAGGCCGCAGCTCTCCTCTGCGGCCTTTTTCCTGCCGATTTCATCTTCCCAGCCGCTGCTGTCCAAAAATCCAATTGCTTCTCGCCGCAACTTCCTGATACAACTTGCGCCCATGGCCGCGCCCTACACCCCTCCCGCTGCCGGACAACCGACGCTGCTGCGACGCGTCTTCTCCTCCACCAACCTTGTTCTGCTGATGGTCTGCCTCATGTACGGGCTCACCTACATTGACCGCATCAACATGAACACCGCCGGCCCGGTCATGCAAACCGCGCTTCACCTCGACGCCAAACACCTGGGCTGGGTCTTCTCCGCTTTCGGCTGGGCCTACCTCGCGCTTCAGGTCTGGGGAGGCTGGGTGAGCGACCGCTTTGGCGCGCGCCGCGCCCTCGCTGTCTGCGGCCTGATCTGGGCCGGCTCCACCATGCTCATCGGCACCGCCGGCAGCTTCACCACGCTGATCCTGTTCCGCATCCTGCTGGGCCTGGGCGAAGGTGCAACCTTCCCCACCGCCACCCGCGCCCTGGCTGACTGGTTTCCCGCGCACAAACGCGGCTTCACCCAGGGGCTCACCCACGCCTTCGCGCGCCTGGGCAATTTCTTTACTCCACCGCTCGTCGCCTGGCTCATCAAGATCAGTTCCTGGCGCGTGTCGTTCTTTGTTCTTGGCGCGGTCAGCCTGGTCTGGACCATCGTCTGGTGGTTCTACTTCCGCGACGATCCGTCCACCCACCCCGGCATCACCCAGCAAGAGCTCGCGATCATCCCCAAATATACGAGCCAGCAAGACCGCAAGAAAGACCCTGTGCCATGGGGTCCGCTAGCCCGCCGCATGGCCCCCGTCACCCTCGTCTATTTCTGTTATGGCTGGACGCTCTGGCTCTATCTCACCTGGCTGCCGTCGTTTTTCCTGCACGGCTATAAGCTCGATCTCAAAAAGTCCGCCCTCTTTTCCAGCGGCGTCTTCCTGGCCGGCGTCATCGGTGACACCGTGGGCGGCATCGTCAGCGACTACATCCTGATCCGGACCGGCGACCGCAACAAGGCGCGCCGTAACCTGGTCATCTTCGGCTTCGTGCTCTCGCTTCTGTTCATGATTCCCGTGCTGCGCTCGCACCATCTCACCACCGTCGCCCTCTGCCTGAGCGCGGCCTTCTTCTTCGCTGAATTCACCATCGGCCCCTTCTGGGCCATTCCCATGGACATCGCGCCCCGCTTCTCCGGCTCCGCCAGCGGGCTCATGAACGTCGGCTCGGCCCTGGCTGCGGCGGTCTCACCGCTGGTCGCCGGCTACGTGATCGATAAATGGAAGAACTGGGACCTGCCGTTCCTCGGCAGCATCGGTTTGCTGGCCTTCGGCGCCATCATGGCCTACTGGATGAAACCCAACGAACCATTGCCCGGCACGGAACTGGGCGCGGTGGGAAAGCCGGTGGGGTAGTTTTTCTGAAATCCCGAGCGGAGCGAGGGACCCCTATCGCCACGAGAGATTTCCGGTTCAGAAGTGAATGTTGACCGGCAGCATGTAAGTGCGTATTGATCCCTCATGCGCAAAACACGCGCATTCGGGATTTCAGAAAAACCGATCTCCCGATCACCCGATGGCCCGATCTCCCGATTCCCCTCATTCCGTCTGCTGGCTCACGTTCAACAGCACGCCGACGCTCGCCAGCATCACGAACAAGCTCGACCCGCCATAAGAGATAAACGGCAGCGGAATGCCCTTGGTCGGCAGCAGCGCCAGCACCACGCTGATGTTGAAAAACGCCTGCACCACGATCATGGTGGTCACGCCGATCGCCAGGTATTTCCCAAAGCTGTCGCGCGCGCGCAGCGCCGTCCGCATGCCCCGCCAGGCAAAGACAAAAAACAGCGCCGCAATCAGCACTGCCCCAATCAACCCTAGCTCTTCGGCGGTCACGGCATAGATGAAGTCCGTGTGTGGCTCAGGCAGGTAAAACAGCTTCTGCTTCCCTTCCATCAATCCCATGCCGGTAATTCCGCCCGTGCCCACCGCAATCAGTGACTGGTTGATGTGAAACCCAATTCCCTGAGGATCGCGCTCCGGATGAAAGAAGACCAGGATTCGAGCCAGGCGCCATGGCACGAAGAAGAGCATGTAGCCGAGCACCGGCACGATCGGCGCCAGCCCATAAGCAAAGTAGCGCAACCTCGTCCCCGCCGCGTACAAAATCGCTGCCGCCACGCCCAGGCAAACCAGCGCCGTGCCCAGGTCGGGCTCTTTCATGATCAGCGCAGCAAAAAGAAAAACCGGCGCAATGGCCGGCAGCAGGGTGTGCCGCCAGTCGTCCATCGACTTCGCGCGTGCATCCAGGAAGAACGCCAGAAAGAGGATCAGCGCGGGCTTGGCCAGCTCCGACGGCTGGAATGACATAAAGCTGCCCAGCTTGATCCAGCGGTGGGTATTGTGCGAGCGATCGAGAAAGAATACCGCCAGCAGCAGCAGAGTCGTAACGCCCAGAAAAGCAAAGACGATCGCCGGCTTCTTCATGCGGCGATAATCCACCTTCATGGCCACGGCCATTGCCGCCAGGCCGGCCACCGCCCAGCCCAGCTGGCGCGCGAAGAAATGATACGGCGAGCCAAAGCGCTCGCCCGCCATTACGGCCGAGGCGCTGAACACCATCAAAACGCCAATCACCACCAGCAGCAAAATCGAACCGAACATCCACTTATCAATGCCGACTCGTTTTGCCACTAAGTTCTGTCTCCTGTCGCCACCGGCGTCAGCGAGTGGACCAGCTCTTTGAAGACGCGGCCGCGCTGCTCGTAGTTTTCAAACTGGTCGAAGCTGGCGCAGGCCGGCGCCAGCAGCACCACATCTCCGGGCTTTGCGGCATCGAAGGCCTGTCGCACCGCGCGATCAAGAGTATTGGAGCGCACCAGCTCCGCGGCGCCCTGCACCTGCCCGCCGATCTTGTCCGCTGCCGCGCCAATCAGGTATACCCGCTTCACCCGCTCGCGCAGCAGTGGGTTCAAAACCGAGTAGTCGCTGCCTTTGTCCTTGCCGCCCAGTATGATGTGGATGTTCCCCGGAAACGACTCCAGCGCCTTCACCGTGGCATCCACATTGGTCGCCTTCGAGTCGTTATAAAATGTCACTCCGTTCACCGTCGCCACCAGCTCCAGCCGGTGCTCGACGGCCCGGAACTCCTTCACCGCCTGCCGCACCTGCTCCGGCTTGCAGCCTGCCACCATCGTCATGGCGACGGCAGCCAACACGTTTTCCAGGTTGTGCTCGCCCTTGAGATCAATATCGCTCCGGCTCAGCACCGCCTGTTCCTGCCCATTACGCCGGAACATGATCTGGTCGCCGCTTAGAAAGGCGCCCGCGCCATTTTCCAGGCGCTGCCGCCGGCTGAACCACAGCAGCGTGCTCTTGACCTTGTCCTTCAATCCCACACAAACCGGATCGTCGGCGTTGAGCACGGCAAAATCGCTTGCCTGCTGGTTTTCAAAAATTCTCAGCTTCGCGTCCACATACGCCTGAAACGTGTGATGGCGGTCCAGATGGTCCGGCGTAATGTTGAGGATCGCCGCGATCCACGGCCGGAACTGCTCGATGCTCTCCAGCTGAAAGCTCGAAATCTCCAGCACTACCAGTGAGTCGGCCGTCGACTTCCCCGCCAGCGAGATCACCGGAGTTCCAATGTTGCCGCCCACCAGCGTCTTCTTCCCGCTCTTCTTCAGGATTTCGCCCACCAGCGTTGTCGTCGTGGTCTTCCCGTTTGAGCCGGTGATCGCCAGCACCTTGCCTTGCAAAAATCGATATGCCAGCTCGACCTCGCCGATCACCGGAATTCCCAGTGACCGCGCATGCTGAAGCTGCGGCTGGTCAGAAGGAACGCCCGGGCTTACGACGATCAGGTCCTGGTCGCGAAAGGTGCGCTCGCCATGCTGGCCGGTCTCAATCGAGATGCCCCGGTCCAGCAGCGCCGGCACGTCGCCCTGAAGCTGCGCTTCGCTCTTGGAGTCGGAAACAATCACGCGCGCGCCATGTTCCTCCAAAAAAAATGCTGAGGCCGCGCCCGAGCGCCCCAGCCCTACCACCAGAACTCGTTTGTTCTTCAACTCCATTTCATCCCATTGTGCCACGAATCCTCCGCCGCGGCATTCTGGATTATTGCGCTTTGCGCCACGGACTCAACCGCGGCAACCACCGGGGCACGTTCCGGCGATATTCGTCATAATCGCCGCCGAACTTCCGGTGCAGCGTCGGCTCTTCATAGAACACAACGAACAAATGCACCCCGAGCAGCGCGGCGGCAAATCCCACGATCGCCGGCCAGGTCGCGCGCCCGAACACGATCCACAAGCCAATCCACCCGGTGACGAAGCCGACATACATGGGATTTCTTACGAAGCGGTAGAAGCCGACCGCCACCAGCTTTTGCGGCGGTGCGATCGGCGCAGGCGTCCCCCGGCCGGTCCAGCCAAAGTCCCATATGCAACGCAGCGCCACGGCGAACCCCAGCACGGACGGCATGGCCGCCAGCCAACGCCAGCGTGCCTGGCCCGCGATCTCCACGTGAAAGCCCAGCCATCGCGGCAGCAGCCAGAACCATAGAGTAAAAAATAAGGCCCCAACAATGATTGAGGCCGGCAACGTGAGCCATCGATTCAGGGAGGACGACGTATTTTCCGTCATTGTCCGCTCCTCACGCCAAAACCTTACCACGGATGAACAGGGATATCACGGATTGGATGAACTCCAAAAAGATCCGTGCAATCTGTGTTTATCCGTGGTGAGGTTTTGATTTTCCGCTAGCGCAGCTTCAGCGTCGTCAGCGCGAACAGCGCAAAGATCAGCGAAACGATCCAGAACCGCGTGATGATCTTCGACTCCGACCAGCCTACAAGCTCGAAATGATGGTGCAGCGGCGCCATGCGGAACACGCGCTTCTTGCGCAGCTTGTAAGACACCACCTGGATGATGACCGAGAGCGCCTCCAGCACAAAGATCCCGCCGATGAACGGCAGCAACAGCTCCTGCTTGATGATGATGGCCACTGTCCCAATTGCGCCGCCCAGCGCCAGCGACCCCACGTCGCCCATGAAGATCTCTGCCGGGTGCGCGTTGTACCAGAGGAACCCGATGGCCGCTCCTACCATCGCCCCGCAGAAGATCGTCAACTCCGCGACCTGAGGCATGATCTGCAGCTCCAGATATTCTGAAAACTTGGCGTGCCCGCTCACGTAGGTCAGCACCGTGAGCGCGCCCGCGGCAATCACCGTGCAGCCGATTGCCAGCCCGTCCAGCCCGTCGGTCAGGTTCACCGCGTTGCTGGAGCCCACCAGCACCAGCATCACAAAGACCACGAACGGCGTAAACGCCAGCCACCAGAAATGCGGATAATGCCGCAGCCCCTCGATCACCAGGTCAGGCCGGAATTGCTTGAGAAACGGCACCATCAGGTGGGTTGAATACTGTTTGGTCGCGGTCAATGAGACCAGCGCCACGCCCACCAGCCCCGCGGCCAGGAACTGGAGCAGCAGCTTCATCCGCCCGGTCAACCCCAGGTTCCGCTTGCGCACCACCTTTATATAGTCATCCGCAAACCCGATGGCCCCGAACGCCACGGTCGAAAACACCGCCAGCCATATATATACATTGGAAAGATCGGCCCACAGCAGCGTCGGCACCACAATGGCGATCGTGATCAGCACCCCGCCCATGGTCGGCGTGCCCGCCTTCTTCTGATGGCCCTTCGGGCCTTCCTCGCGGATGTATTGCCCGATCTGGAAGTCCCTCAGCTGCCGGATGATCGCCGGGCCCACAATCAGCCCCATGAACAACGCCGTCAGGCTGGCAAACGCCGTGCGGAAAGTGACATAACGGAAAATGCGGAACGGAGGAAAGTGCTGGAATAATCGTTGATAAAGAAGCCAGTAGAGCAATCACCCTCCGGACGGTAATTAGTACTTAGTATTTAGTACTTAGTAATTAGCGTTTTCTCACGAACATCACGCTCTTCCCGCGCCTTTAGATCTCATATCGATTTGTTCTTCAACACTGCTTAAGAATGAGGTCAGCATTTTGCGGATCTCCGTCAGCTTAGCTGTGCTGCTGGTAAAGTCATCATTGCTCATAAAATCGAGGTCGCGGCAAAGCAGGATGTGATAATCAAGTTCGCTCGCTGAGCCCATCGCAATTCTCACAAATCTGGCTAACTCACTGCTGGTGCGACGCCCGCAACCTTCCGCCAGATTCGCTCCGATCGATACCGCTGCCCGTCGCAGCTGGCTGGTCAGCCCATAGATTTCCTCGCGCGGAAATGTTCGAGAAACCCTATACAGCTCCAGCGTCAAGTTGTGCGCTTTGCTCCAAACCTGCAACTCCCGGTAATTCCGCATATCTCCTCCGAGATGCAGCTGAGGTCTAAATTAACTAAATACTAAATACTAAGTACTAAATACTGGCCTTGGGTACCTTTTCCTGCAATACCTCCAGCGCCCGCTCCAGCTTCACGCCGCGCGACGCCTTGACCAGCACCGCATCGCCCGGACGAAGATTTTGCGCCAGCCACTCGCCCGCCTGCTCCGGCGTTTCCATGAACTGTGACTGCGCGCCCGCTCCGCACGCGGCCTCGGCCAGCGCGCGCGCCAGCCCGCGCACGCCGATCACAAAATCAATCTTCCGCTCCGCCGCATGCCGGCCGCACTCCCGATGCATCTCTTCCCCGGCTGGCCCCAACTCCAGCATCTCGCCCGCCACCAGGATCCGCCGCTGCGCCTTCATGCTGGCTAGCGTATCAATCATCGCCTCCAGCGCCCGCGGATTCGAGTTATACGCATCGTTGATCACGGCCGCGCCGCCGATCTCCAGCACCTGGCCACGCTTGTCCGGCGGCCGGATTGCGGCCAGAGCTGCCGCCACCTGCGAGGGCGTGATCCCGCGTTCCATTGCAGCCGCTGTCGCTGCCAGCGCGTTGTAGATGTTGTGCTCGCCCACCAGCGGCAGGACCACCTGCTCGCCGACGCTGCCCACCACCAGCTCAAACGTCGACCCTTCCGCGCCGTTCAGCGTGATTTTCTGCGCACTTACGTCCGCCGCGCGATGAATGCCGAAGGTAACCACCGTTCCCTTGAAGTCGCGCCCGAACTGGCAAACATAGTCGTCATCCGCATTCAGTACGGCCACGCCCCCCGAATGCAGCGTCTCTATGATCTCGTACTTCGCCCGCGCAATCTCCCTGAGCGATTCAAAAAACTCCAGGTGCACCGGCGCCACCACCGTCACTACGGCCATGTCATGGTGCGCAATCGCGCCCAGCGCGCGGATCTCGCCCGCATGGTTCATGCCCATTTCCACCACGGCAATGTCATGCTCGGCTTCCAGTTTGAGCAACTGCAAGGGGAGTCCAATGTGGTTGTTCAGATTGCCCGAGCTCTTCATGACCCTGAAGCGGGTTGCCAGCAGGTGCGCCAGGATCTCTTTGGTCGTCGTCTTTCCCGCCGAGCCGGTCACCGCCAGCAGCGGTTTGCCCCACAGCCGGCGCGCCGCCGCGCCCAGTGATTGCAGCGCTTTGATCGTGTCCTCTACCGGCAACAGCCGCTTCGCATCGCCCGCGACGCTCCTGCCCTGCTGCACGATCGCCCCTACGGCGCCTTTCTTCAGCGCCGCCTGGACATAGTCATGGCCGTCAAACCGCTCTCCGGCGATCGCAATGAACAAATCTCCCGGATTGAGCGTGCGCGAGTCAATGGAGTACCCCATCGCCACCAGGTCCTGCTCAAACTCTCCCTTGGCGCCGGCAAATTCCGCCACCCGCCACAGCGGCAGCTTCATCGCGCTCCTCCGTGCTTTGCGTGCGTCATCTGTTCTAACGCTTCCCGCCCCACCTGAACATCATCGAAAGGGAAAATACCTTCGCGCGTGATCTGGACCTTCTCGTGTCCTTTGCCCGCGATCAGTACAATGTCCCCCGGCCTGGCCTCATTCAGCGCCCGGCCTATCGCCCGCTTGCGGTCGGGCTCCACCTCAAACCGTGTTCCCGTCTTCTTAAGCCCCGGAAGCGCATCGGCAATGATCTGCTGCGGATCTTCACTCCGCGGGTTGTCCGAGGTGAGGACCACAAAATCGCTGCCTTGCCCCGCGGCCTCCGCCATCAGCGGTCGCTTGGTCCTATCACGGTCCCCGCCGCAGCCAAACACAGTGATCACGCGCCCGGGATCTGTGCCGCGCTCAGCAAAGTCGCGCGCGATCGCCGTCAGGTTGCGCAGCGCGTCATCGGTATGCGCGTAGTCCACCACCACCGTGAACGGCTGCCCGCAATCCACCTTCTCAAACCGCCCCGGCACCTGCTTGAACGCGCGGACCGCCTCGGCAATTTGCTCGAGTGAGCAGCCGCAGGCAAACGTTGCCGCCGCCGCAGCCAGGATGTTATAGACATTCACGCTGCCGATCAGCGCCGTCTCGATCTTCACGCGGCCGGACGGAGTCACCAGCTCGAACCCCGTGCCATCCTGTTTCAGATCAATATTCGCCGCGCGAAAATCGCCGCCCTCGATTCCATACAGAATCACCTCTTGGCCTGAGCTCTTCCTGGCCTGCGCCAGCCTGCGGCCATACTCGTCATCCGCGTTAATCACTGCCGCTCGCGGCGGCCTGCTGCCACAGCCCGTGAACAACATGCTCTTGGCCTCAAAGTAGGCCGCCATGTCCTTGTGATAATCCAGATGGTCGCGCGTCAGGTTGGTAAACACCGCCACTTCAAACGGAATGTCCCACACGCGCTCCTGCGCCAGCGCGTGTGACGAGACTTCCATCACGGCATTGGTCGCCCCGCCCGCAACCGCCTCGGCAAACACCTGGTTCAGTTCCAGCGATTCGGGAGTCGTATGCGGCGAAGGCAGAACTTTGAACTGAGCTCCGCGAACCGGCACGTGATATTCAATCGTCCCGATCAGCGCCGACGTTCGCCCACACTGCCTCAAAATCGATTCGCAGAGGAAAGTCGTCGTGGTCTTGCCGTTGGTGCCGGTGATTCCGATAATCTTCAGCTTCTCCGCCGGGCGTCCATAGAAATTCGCGCTCATCGCCGCCAGCGCCCGCCGTCCATTCTGGATCACCGCCCATGCAACTCCGGGCCGCGGCTGCTCTCCTGGCGAATCCGTCACCACCGCCGCCGCACCCTGTTTCAGCGCCGCATCGATGTAGCGGTTGCCGTCACTGCTCTCACCCCGGATGGCCACAAACGCCCAGCCCGGCTGAATCCGCCGCGAGTTGTAGTCCAGCCCTTTAATTTCCGGATCGCCGCCGCTGGGCAAGACACCCGTACCCCGCAGCAGTTGAGAGCAGTTCATTGCGTGCAATTATATATTTCCGAAATCCCGAGCGGAGTGAGGGAGCCCTATAACCGGGAAGATCTGAAAGGCGAGCTCAATCATCTCGAAAATATTAAGGATTCCGTACAGATAGAGGTCCCTCGCTTCGCTCGGTATCCAGAACTGCCGGCAACGTCTTCAGCCTGCGGCACGCCTCCGCCAGATCGGCATCGTTCTTGGCGAAGCAGAACCTGATCAGGTTTTCCCCGCCGCCCCCATGATAGAAAGCCGACCCCGCTACGCTGGCCACACCCGTCTCATGCAGCAGATGCATGGCCTTTTCCCGGCTGGTCTTTCCTTGCAGGATGGAAGCATCAGAGAGCACGTAATATGCGCCATTGGGGACCGAAGGCGTCAGCCCGATCTCGCGCAGCGTGTCGCAGAGGAGATCGCGCTTCTGCACATATTCTTTGGCGATGCCCTGGTAAAAGCTCTCCGGCAACTGCCGTATGCCCTCGGCCACGCCGATCTGCAGCGGCGCCGGCGCGCAGACATAAATCAGGTCGTGAAAATACGAGATCCCTTGCGCCCATCGGCGGTCGCAGACCGTATATCCAACGCGCCAGCCGGTGATGCTGAACGTCTTCGAATACCCGGACATGGTGATCGTCCGCTCCCGCATCCCCGGAAGCGTGGCCATGCTGATGTGGGTGCCTTCGTAGATAAAGTACTCGTAAATCTCATCGGTGAAGACGAACAGGTCATAGCGCTTGGCGAACGCCGCAATCCACTCCAGCTCTTCCCGCGTGAAGACCTTCCCCGAAGGGTTCGCCGGCGAGTTCAGCACGATGGCCCGCGTGCGCAGCGAAACCACTCGCTCCAGGTCCTCGCGGCTGAACTTCCACTCCGGCGCGCGCAGCGTCACGTACAGCGGCACCGCCTCCACCGCCACCAGCGTGTTCAGGTGGTAGCCATAATAAGGTTCAAACAGGATCACCTCATCGCCGGGGTTGAGCAGCGCCAGGCACGCCGCGTAAAACGATCCAGTAGACCCCGAGTTGACGATGACTTCAGCCTCCGGATCGCACTCAATCCCGTTGAAGCGCCGCATCTTTTCCGCGATGGCCTGCCGGATCGGCGTCAGCCCTTCCGCGCGCGTATAGCTGTTGATTCCTCCGTCGATCGCCTGTTTGGCTCCGGTGCGCACCGGCTCGGGGACCTCGGTATCGCAGACGCCCTGCGCCAAATTGATGCCCTGCACCTTCTCGCAGGCCACAGACATCGCTCGGATCTCAGATTGCACAGTGCGCGCAGCGCGGCGGCTCAGCGATAGAGGCATGGGGCTCCTTGCGACTCTAGAGTATTGTAAATCGGCAACAGAAGGGGAAAAACCTTACCACCGATCGACACAGATCACACGGATTTAGAAGAAAGCGCCTCAACACTGGACGTCAATTTATCTGTGAAATCCGTGTCCATCCATGGTGAGGTTTTTGCTTGGCTGAACTAGAGGTATCTGCGATTCGTGAATTCCACCAGCGCGCCCAACTTCGCCTTGGCCGCGCCGGAATCGATCGACTCGACCGCCAGGGGCATAGCGTCGGAAAGCGAGTCCGCCCGGCCCGCCGCCACCAGCGCCGCTGCGGCGTTCATCAGCACAATGTCGCGCCGCGGAGACTTCTCGCCTTCCAGGATCTTCCATATGATGTCGGCATTGGTCTTCAGATCGCCGCCGAGGATTGCTCTCATCGGAGCGCGCTGCAGCCCAAACTGCTCCGGCGTGACCTCATAGCCGCGCACCCACTCGCCGCGTACCTCGCCGATCCGCGTTGGCCCGCTGATGGAAATCTCGTCCAGGCCATCCCGGCCATGGACCACCAGCGCTCGCCGCAATCCCAGCATCTTGAGCGCCTGTGCCAGCTTTTCCACCAGATCTTCCGAATACACACCCACCACCTGCGCTGACGCGCGCGCCGGATTGGTCAGAGGCCCGAGCAAGTTAAAGACCGAGCGCAGCGGACGCAAATCTTTGCGCGCCGGTTGCACGTGCCTGGTTGCTGCGTGCATGGCCGGCGCAAACATAAAGGCTATGCCCACTTCGCGCAGGCAGTCGGCAATTCGCGGCGGTGGGATCGTGATGTTGACGCCCAACGCCTCCATCACGTCGGCCGAGCCGCACTTCGAGGTAATGCCGCGATTGCCATGCTTGGCCACGCGCACGCCTGCGCCGGCGATCGTCAGCGCCGTTGCGGTAGAAATATTGAAAGTGTCGCTGGCATCGCCGCCGGTGCCGCAGGTGTCCACCAGCGCGTCGCGCTCGGTGCCGCTGATGTCCAGCGCCGTGCCATCGCCGTTGGAGAGCGGGACCGCCGCAGCGCGGATCGCCTCGGCAAAGCCGACTATCTCGTCCACTGTTTCGCCCTTCATGTGCAGCGCCACCAGCAGCGCCGCGACCTGCGCGTCCGTGGCTTTGCCCGCCAGCAGCTCGCCCATTACGGTGCGCGACTCCTCGCGGCTCAGGTTGGCCCGGTGGTTGGCTATTTTGCACAGCGCATCGGTAATCATCAGTCAGGCCTTGGTGGTGGCTCTATTATCAGGTAGGAACCGCGATTAAGGAACCTTTTTGCGAAGTCTCGAGCGAAGCGAGAGATCCCTATAACTACGTGCCGTTCCAGGCATGGAACGCCGGCGTTTCGGGTAAAGAACCCGCATCATCCCGTCCCCTACCCGGCTTACGCTCCAAATACTTGGGCTTTCTGGGAATAGGGTCCCTCGCTAAGCTCGGGATTTAGAAAAATCTTCCACCAGTTCCTTCGGCTCCGGCCTGTGGCGCCAGTCGGCATCGACCCGTGCATAGACAATCCTGCCATCCGGTTGGACAACGTACGTGGCCGCCAGCGGCAGTTCCCAGCTGGGATCGCCGTTATATCTGGGCAGCTTGGTCATGATGCTCTCGTACACCGCTTGCAACTCCTCAGGAAAGCGATAGACCAGCCCAAACTTACGCGCCACCTGATTACCCTGGTCGCTCAGGACGGGAAACCGCAGGTTGTTCATGTCGCGCGTCATGTACGTGTGCTTCTGCGTCTGCGGTGAAATTGCGATCAGTGACATTCCCGTCTCCGCAATCCGCGCATGAATTGCCTGCAACGCCGTAAGCTGCGCGTTGCAGTAGGCGCACCAGCGCCCGCGATAGAATACGAGTGCCAGTGGTCCCCGGCGCAGCAGGTCTTCTGACCGCCACACCATGCCGTCGCCATCAGGAAGTTCGAACACGGGCGCACGGTCGCCGACTTTCAGCGCCCGCTCTGCCACTCCCGAACGCGCCAACTCTTCCGCGGCGCGATCCACCACCGCCAGTCGCTCCGCCGGCACCAGGGCGTGCAGCTTCGTAGTGAGTTCGTCGAGTTGTTGAGCCAGGGACAAGTTGGTGTTTTTCTGAAATCCCGAGCGCAGCGAGGGAGCCCTATTCCCACCCATGCTCGAGAGGTTTGGCAAAATCAGATTCTAGAAACGCATTGCCGAATCAAACGCGATAGGGCTCCCTCCCCTTCGGGTCGGGATTTCACAAAAAAGCTTTATCGCATTCCCGGCAGCTTCATCCCCGCCAGCTTCCGCCCGAAACTGGCCTTGCCCATGTCTTTGAACATCTTTCTCATCTGGGCATACTGGCGCAGAAGCTGATTCACTTCCTGCACGCTGGTGCCGGAGCCGCGGGCAATGCGTTTGCGCCGGCTGCC
>DASTJB010000302.1:0-8654 GCA_035717005.1 Candidatus Angelobacter sp. | reverse complement strand
GAAGAAGAAAAGCCGGCGACGCCGCCGGCCAAACCCGCGCCTCCGGCGCAGGCTGTTCCCCCCGCCTCGGCTGCGCCTCAGCCGCAGGCGCCGCCGGCAGCGCAGCAACCTGCTGCAGCTCCGCCGCAGGAAGAAGAGATGACGGCGCCGCCAACGGACGAAGAGCAGAAGCAGCAGGACGAGGCTTACAAGGCTTCCACCAGGAAGATCGACGAGATGATCGCCGCGGCGGGTAAATCCGGCCAGGGCCCGATGGAGATGACCTTTGAGCGCGTGATTGAGTCGTTCTACATGAGCGCTCTGATCCAGATGGGTGCGCTGCGACAGGAAGGCGAGACGCCGCGCATAGACATTATCGGCGCGCGCCAGACCATCGATTCGCTCGAAGTCCTGCAGGAAAAAACCAAAGGCAATCTCAGCGATCGCGAAAAAACTCTGTTGCAGAACGTATTGTTTGAGCTGCGCATGGCGTGGATCGAAATCACTAACGCTGTAGCCAGCTCCGCGTCCAAGCCGGGCGCCGCGCCTCCGCCGGAAAAGAAATGAAGGCGGTGCTCACGGTACTGGGTAGCGGGACTTCGATGGGCGTCCCTACGATCGGGTGCAGCTGCCGGGTCTGCACTTCGAGCGACCCGAACGACCACCGCACGCGTCCCTCTGTCCTGGTGGAATATGACGGCCGCGTTGTCCTGATCGATACCACGCCCGACTTCCGCGAGCAGGCGATCCGTGAAAAGATCACGCGCCTGGACGCGATCCTTTACACCCACGCCCATGCCGACCATATCCTCGGCCTTGATGATGTGCGTCCGCTCAGCTTTCGCGGCGAAGGAAAGATCCCTCTCTACGCGCATGACGAGACGGCAGACGCCCTGGAAAGCATCTTCCGCTACATTTTTGACTCGAATTACAAATACGGCGGGATTGCGCGCGTGGAGATGAAGCGCATCAACGGATCGCTGGAGCTTTTTGGCGCGCGCTTTGAGCCGGTGAAGATCATTCACGGTGACGCCGAAATCCACGGCTTCCGCTTCGGCTCCGCGGCGTACCTCACCGATTTCAGTGAGATTCCGCCGGAGTCGAAAGACCGGCTGCGCGGGCTGGACATTCTTTTTCTCGACGCGCTCCGGCATCGCCCGCACCCCACGCACTCCACCGTGGCCAACTCGCTCAACCTGGTGGAAGAACTGAAGCCCCGCCGCGCCTTCTTCACTCACATCTCGCACGATCTGCCGCATGCGGAGACCAACCAGAACCTTCCCGAACACGTCCGGCTGGCCCACGACGGCCTGAAGCTGGAGTTTGAGATCGCATGAGGATCTTTCGCTCGCTGGAGGAAGTTCCGGTAGACCTGGGCCCCACGATCGTCAGCGTGGGAAACTTTGACGGCGTGCATTGCGGACATCAGCAGGTAATCCGGGAGGTGGTCCGCCGTGCCCGCGAAACCGGCAGCCAGGCCGTTGCCGTCACCTTTGAGCCGCATCCTCTGCGCATTCTGCGGCCGGACGCTGCGCCGCGACTGATCACGCCGCTGCGGCGCCGGGAACTTCTGCTGGCGCAGACCGGTCTGGACGCGCTGCTGGTGGTCCCCTTCACCCGCGACTTCTCCATGACCACGGCTGAAGAGTTCGCGCGAAACATTCTTGCCGGGAGGTTGCGGGCAAAGGAAATCCATGAGGGCGAAAACTTCCATTTCGGCCACAAGGCCCAGGGCACGACGAAGAATTTGAGCGAACTCGGCCGCGAACTTGGCTTTGAAGTGAAGGCTTATCCCGTAATGATGGTGCGGGGCATTCCGGTCTCCAGCAGCCAGATCAGGGCGCTGATCGGCGGCGGAAAAGTCACCCAGGCGCAGCGCCTGCTGGGACGCGTCTTCAGCATCACCGGCGCGCCCGGCCGTGGCCGCGGCTATGGCCATCGCTACACCGTTCCCACCATCAACCTGAGCCGCTATGACGATCTGGTGCCGGGAGACGGCGTCTACTTCACCCGCACCCGCGTTGACAACGAAACTTTCGATTCGGTCACCAACGTCGGCATGCGACCCACATTTGCCGACGAATCTTTCGCCATCGAAACGCACCTGCTCAACTTCCACCCGATTGACGTGACGGCGCAGACCGAAGTCGAGATTTCATTCCTGCGCTGGCGCCGGCCGGAGATCAAGTTTCCATCGATCGATGCGCTGAAGGAGCAGATCGGAAAAGATGTAAAGCGGGCACAGAGGTATTTCGGGTTGATAAATCGGGTCATCGGGCCGTCGGGTCATCGGGCCATCCGAAAGTAGCTCGCGCAGACTCATCCCCTATTTTTCTCCGTGTCTCTGTGCCTCCGTGGTAGATTTGCTGGTTTAAGCTGACAAGAGCATGGCCTCCACTACCGCCCCAACTTTCTCTCAAGTCACCTCCACGCAGAAGCGCACGCTCATCGCGGCCGCGCTGGGCTGGGGACTGGACGGCTTCGACGTACTGCTCTACAGCAACATCCAGGTCAAGGTGATGGAAGCGTTGGGCATCCATTCCAAGGCGCTGGCCGGGCTGCCCAACACTTTCATGCTGCTGGCCTCCGGGATTGGCGGGGTCCTGTTCGGCTTCATCGCCGACCGCATCGGCCGCACCAAGGCCCTGATGCTGAGCATACTCACCTACTCAGTGTGCTCGCTCGCGTCAGGCCTCTCGACCTCGATCGTCATGCTCATCGCCTTCCGCTTTGTGCTTGGGCTGGGCATGGGCGGCGAATGGAATACTGGCGCAACTCTGGTCGCGGAGACCTGGCCCACGCATCTGCGCGCCCGCGCGATCTCCATCGTGCAGAGCGCCTGGGCCTGGGGGCTGGCCGGCGCGGCGTTTATCGCCTGGATCATGCTCGATAAGCTGCATCAGGACTGGCGCAAGGTGTTCTTCGTTGGAGTGCTGCCCGCGCTGGTAACGCTGTGGATCAGGAAAAGCGTGCCTGAGTCGGAAATGTGGAAGGAACACTGCCACACCCGGCAGGAAAGTGCGCCGTTCTCAGAAATTTTTTCTCCCGAGCTGCGCCGCAAAACTACGTTCCTGCTCTTGCTCAACATCTTCGGACTCTTTGCCTGGTGGGGACTCTTCACCTGGATGCCTCCGCATTTGACGCTGCCCGTGGAGCAAGGCGGTCTGGGACTGAGCCTGCTCAGCGGCACCTGGCTGCTGGTGACGCTGAACCTGGTCGGAATGTTTCCCGGGTATCTGTTTTACGGATGGATCGCTGAGAAACTGGGGCGCAAACGGTCCTTAATTCTTTATACGCTGTGCGCGGCTGGGCTGATTCCGCTCTATGCGGTGGCGCGCCAGCAATGGACCATTCTGGTCCTGGGCGCGCTGGTCGGCTTCTTTGGTACCGGCTTCTTCGCCGGTTCAGGGATCATCGGCAGCGAACTCTTCCCCACCCGCGTTCGCGCCCGCGCTCTGGGCTTTACTTACAACGGCGCACGCGCTCTAAGCTGCATTGCGCCTTACACCATCGGCTGGGTGGGCGACCGGAAGGGGCTGAGTGGCGCGTTCCTGCTGTGCGCAGTCGCGTTTCTGCTGACCGCCGTAATGGCATCGCAGTTGCCGGAAACACGAGGGAAAGCACTGGAGTGATTTTTCTCTACGAGAGAACATCTGCCGGCAAGGCACTCTTTTTCGGCCTTCGATTTGCCTGGAGAATTTTCTTGCGCAGGCGCAGCGACTTCGGCGTTACCTCAACCATCTCGTCGTCGGCTACGAACTCAATTGCCTGCTCGAGCGTCAAGTTCTGGAAGGGCACCAGGCGGATGGCCTCGTCCGCAGTCGAGGCGCGCATATTGGTCAGCTTCTTCTCGCGAACGGCGTTTACGTCCAAATCGACCTCGCGTGCGTTCTCGCCAATAATCATGCCCTCATAAAGCTCCGTTCCCGGCCCGACAAAGAGCACGCCGCGCTCCTGCAGGCTGAAAAGCGCGTAGGCAGTCGAGGTGCCCGGGCGGTCCGCTACCAATGCGCCGGTCATGCGATGCGGAATCTCACCCAGCCATTCCGTGTAGCCATCGAAGAGAGAATTCATGATGATGGTGCCGCGCGTATCGGTCAGCATCTCCGAACGCAGCCCGATCATCCCGCGGCTGGGGATGGTGAACTCCATGCGCACGCGGCCGGAACCGTGGTTGTGCATCTTGACCATCTGCCCTTTGCGCTGGCCGATTTTTTCGATCACCACACCCACAAACGCGTCCGGAATATCGACCGTCAACTTTTCCTGTGGCTCCAT
The DNA here is from genome assembly GCA_035717005.1 of Candidatus Angelobacter sp. Classification (GTDB taxonomy): domain Bacteria; phylum Acidobacteriota; class Terriglobia; order Terriglobales; family Acidobacteriaceae; genus Angelobacter. The sequence goes on along the minus strand of DASTJB010000302.1, from coordinate 4,397 downwards.
CAGCTTTCCGCCAATTCTTTTGGTGACGATTTCCGGTTTCCCGACCATCAGTTCATAGCCTTCGCGCCGCATGGTTTCGATCAGAATGGAAAGCTGCAGCTCACCGCGGCCCAGCACCTTGAATGAATCGGTGCTGTCAGTCTCTTCCACGCGCAGCGAGACGTTGGTCAGCAGCTCCTTCTGCAGCCGCTCGCGCAGGTTGCGCGACGTAACATACGTCCCCTCACGCCCCGCAAACGGCGACGTATTCACCGTGAACTGCATCGCGATGGTCGGCTCGTCAATCACGATGTGCGGCAGCGGCGCCGGGTTCTCCAGATTGGTGATGGTCTCGCCAATGCCGATCCCCTCCACGCCCGCAATCGCCACAATGTCGCCCAGTTCGGTCTGGTCGATATCGACGCGCTTCAGCCCGCTGAAGGAGAACAGTTTCGTGATCTTCACCTTCTGTTGCGAGCCATCCAGCTTGGCGATCGCGACTTCCTCCCCGGTGCGCAGCTCGCCGTTGAACACGCGTGCTATCGCCAGCCGGCCAAGGTAGTCGCTGTAGTCGAGGTTCGCCACCAGGATCTGCAACGCATTCGTCGCTTCGCCCGCGGGCGGAGGCGTATTGGCCAAAATCGCATCGAACAGCAGCCGGAGATCTTCGCCCGGAGCATCGATCGCCGTCGCAGCCGTGCCTGCTTTGGCGTTCGTATAAAGGACTGGGAACTCCAGCTGGTCTTCGCGCGCATCGAGATCGATAAAAAGATCGTAGAGCTCGTTCAGCACTTCCTGCGCCCGCGCATCCGGCCGGTCAATCTTATTAATCACTACGACCGGCGGCAGGCCGGCCTCCAGCGCTTTGCTCAGCACGTAGCGTGTCTGCGGCAGTGGGCCTTCGCTGGCGTCCACCAGCAGCATCACGCCGTCCACCATCTTCAGCGCGCGCTCCACCTCGCCGCCAAAATCGCTGTGGCCCGGCGTGTCCACGATGTTGATCTTGATGTCGTGATACCAGACCGCCGTGTTTTTGGCCAGGATGGTGATGCCGCGCTCGCGCTCCAGTTCGTTGGAATCCATCACGCGCTCGACCAAGGTCTCATTGGCGCGAAATGCGCCGGACTGGCGCAGCATGGCGTCCACCAGCGTGGTCTTGCCGTGATCTACGTGCGCGATGATGGCTATATTGCGAATCTTCGAATTCAAGGGTGTCTCTCTGATAAATGACGGGTGTAGCTTCCATTCTATCGTTAAATCCGGATATCGCGGTCGGAACGAAGGCGAAGAAGGAGCCGCGAGGCCGCCCACGCGCCGAGCGGCGCCGCAACAGGAGCATCGAGAATTCAAGGACTCAATAGTCTCCGGCGGTGCGGAGCGAAGCGACAAAAAAAAGGACGGCAGATATTAACTGCCGTCCACATCCGTCTTCTCAGCAGGCCAGTGTTAATGTGACAACGGCTTATCGATCTTGATCCGGTCGTCGATGCCGACGATCGCGCTCTCTTTTAGCGTCTTATAACCGTCCTTCTGGATCACGATGTCATAACTCCCGGGTTCCACCTGGATCTCTACCGGCGTGGTCTTCTGCAGCGGCGTGCCGTTCACCGTCACCTGCGCGCCCTTGGGCTCCGACTTGATCTCAATTCGCGCCTTGCCTGACGCCGAACCGCTCCCGCCTAACATCTTCCCGACGCGCCCGCCGCTTACCAGTTGAATATTATCTGTGCGTCCCGCAACCATCAGACTCGGTGCGTAATTCACTGACTGGCCGGCCGCCAGCTTGAGCTCGGTGGAAGCATCGAGGTAGCCGCTCTTCTTGAGCAGAATTGATTGCGGTCCGGGCTCGACCATGAATTGAATCGGGGTGATCTTTCCGGTATCGCGCCCATTGATCCATACCGCTGCGCCCGAAGGCGAGCCTGAAATCGTAATAAAGCCCTTCACGGCGTTCAGGTGCACGTCAATCGGGGCACGCGCTCCGCCGCTGACCTGGATTACGCGCGTCTCCGGAGCGTATCCCGGCATGCTGAACGTGACTTTGTAATTCCCTGGCGCCAGGCCGGTAATGGTTCCCGGCGATTTCCACGACTGCCCGGGCTTGCCTTCAATCTCTACCGCCGCGCCCATCGGCACCGACGAAACGATCAACTGGCCTTCCGCCGGAGCGGGCGGCGCAACCGGCGCTGCGGGCGCATTTCGGGGCCCTCTGGCCGACCGCGACGAAGCTGCCGGCGCAGCGCCTCGCGTCTGCGCTTTTCCTCCGCCACTCTGCGCGCTGAACGGTGCCGCTGAGCCGGCTGCTGAGTTCGCAACCGGTCCGCCTGCATCTTCCGACGGAACGGCAGATGGATGGTGCTGCAAAATCAACGCCAGTCCCGCGATCAGGCATATCCCGCCGACCACCAGTCCAGTCAAACGCCAATGATTTGTCGGCGGCAGCGATTTTCTGGCTGTCGTCTTGCCCGGCGCCGGGTCTCCGTACGTCGTTCCCGGTGACGCCTGCCGCGACTGCGTCTGCGACGCCGACTGTACTGCTTTGAACGATTGGCTGGCTGATGCCGATGGCGGATTCCACATCGACTGGCTCGCCGAAGGCGAGGACGGCATCGCGCGCATCGCCTGGCTTGAGTTAGGTCCGGGACCACCCTGATAGGCCGGCCGCGACCCTGTCGCATTCGCTCGCGCCACGGGTTCCGGGGCCCCCGGAGCGCGCCGGTTCTGCGCGTTCTGGGGTAAGGGTGCGGCCTTCGCGGCCTCTTCCAGCGCGGCAAAGAATTTCTCGCCACTCGCGTAGCGGTCGGCGGGATTCTTCGAGAGCGCCTTCAGCACTACCCGCGAGATCGTTTCCGGCACCCGCGGATGCGCCATGCCCAGCGGATGCGGGTCCACGTCCGTGATGCTCCGGTCCACTTCGCCCAGATGCTTGCCGTGGAACGGGCTGCGGCCGGTGTAAAGCTCATACACAATCGTCGCCGCGCTGAAGATGTTGGCTGCGCGGTCCACCGGCTTGTTCTTTACCTGCTCCGGTGAAAGATACGGTTCATTGTCCAGCTTCTTGGCCGGCGTCTGCGTCATCAGGTTCTTGTCGCGCAGCAGGCCGAAATCCAGCACCTTCAACGTGCCGTCGGGCAGCAATTTGATGTTCCAGGGATTCAGAAAATGATGGAACACGCCTTTGGCGTGCGCGCAATCCAGTGCCGCGCACAGCTGCCTGGCGATCTGCAGCACTTCGCCCATCTCCAGCTGGCGCTTGGTCATCACGTCGCGCAGGATTTGCCCTTCGACAAATTCCGCCGTCATAAAGACCGTGAAATCTTTGTAGCCGCAGGTGTAGAGCTTGGCGATGTTGGGGTGATCGAGCGTGCTGGCCGACTTGGCTTCCGCCAGGATCTTCTTGATCAGCTCCTGGGCATCGTCGAGCCACTCCGGCACCTCGAACTTGCGCAGCACCACCTGACGGTTCTGCTGCGGGTTTCTCGCCTGATGGACAACGCCGACGCTTCCGCGCGGCAGCTCTTTGATCAGCTCCAGGCTGGCGGTCCGCGGCGCCGCGGCTGGTGCCGTGGCCGTTGCGGTGCTGGTGGCTGTGGCTTCTTGGTTCTCCTGCATCGTTGCGCACCTGTGCAAGTCTGGGAGGAGGAGGACACGCGCATCATATCCCAAAGTCCCGGCCCCGCTGCCCGCCAGTCCACTGTTCCGCCGTTACCAAGGTAATTCCAAATTCTTAGATTGGAACCGCCCACAAACTCGCTTTTCGTCAGCAAATACAAGGGTTTGGCGATCATTGGTTTTTCTCGCGGCCCCCCCGGAGCCAGGTTCTTTTTCTTCAGGGTGTTCAATTTTGGCGATTCTGGCAATTCTCTGCACCTGTGCGCAAACTGCCATCATCTTCTATCTCATGCATCCCTCGACCATCCGCGAACTCTATCTCTACAACCACTGGGCCAACCAGCGCACGCTCGCCTCCGTCGAGCCGCTTTCCGCCGAAGAGTTCACCCGCGCCATGGGCAACAGCTTCAGCTCCGTTCGTGACACGCTGGCCCACATCCTCGGCGCCGAGTGGATCTGGCTGGAGCGCTGGCTCGGACGCTCGCCCCGAGCCCTTCTCTCCGCTGCCGACTTCCCCACTCTCAGCGGGCTCCGCGCACGATGGAAGACCGTCGAGCAGGACCGCAACCACTTCCTGGAAGCGCTCACGCCAGAACGGCTGCAGCAATCCATCGCTTACATCAACCTTCAGGGCAAGCCGTATGAATATCTGCTGTGGCAGCAGATGCTTCACCTCGTCAACCACTCCAGCTACCACCGCGGCCAGATCGTGACGCTTCTGCGCCAGCTAGGCCGCAAACCGGAAAACACAGATTTCCTGCTCTACTACGACCTGCTGCCAAAACCCTGATGCGTCCTGACCTCCG
>DASTJB010000301.1:0-23936 GCA_035717005.1 Candidatus Angelobacter sp. | reverse complement strand
GACGCGTCGTTGGGCGCAAGCTGCCCGGTCACGCGCTCGTACTCGTCGGCGTAAACGTCGCGCGCATCCGGGAAGCGCTCACGATTCGCATATGTCTCGCGGTCGTCCGTTACCACCACCTCGAATGCAGCCAGCCGCGCCACCTTGTAGAGGCTCCAGGCCACGTGGCCGGCGCCGAAAATGTAGAGCGTGGAAACCGCCAGCACCGGCTCGACAAAAACTTCGAGCGTGCCGCCGCAGACCAGTCCGGTATCGTATTTGGGATTGTTGTTCAGGTCGAAGTGCAGCGTCTTCGGCTTTTCCGTCTTCATGGCCTCGCGCGCCGCCTCCCAGACCTCGGCTTCAACGCAGCCGCCGCCGATCGTGCCCACAATCGAGCCATCGTCGCGCACCAGCATCTTGGCCGCCTCAAATGAGGGGATCGATCCGCGCACGTTGATGATCGTCGCCAGCGCACCGCGCCGCCCCTCGCGCCGAAGCCGGGTTATCTCTTCATAAATGTCCACAGGGATATTCTAGCCGATGGCGCAAGGTCGACCGGGCAATCAGCGAAGTTCGGTGCCGATACGATTCTCCAAGCCTTGTTCATCGATATAGCAGCGAGCCCGACTTGCGCGGCGAGCTGCTTGTATCAAGCGCGGGAAGAAGCCTGCCAGTGGAATACGCGCCCGCGGTTTGGAGCGAAGCGACAGATCAGAAGATCACCCGATGCTCTCAATACACCTCGTCTGCCGTCCTGAACTCCACCAACGCAAATCGCGCCGCCTGATTGCCTGCATTCCGCAGTTCGGCGTCGCGGCCTTCCAGCCACAGCACTTCTCCGGGTTCCAGCCGCAATTTACGTTTCGCCATCTGCAGGTCCACGGCTGAGATCGCAACCAGCAGCTGCTTCCGTGCTGAAGCCGGCAGAAACTCGGCCGGCAACAGCTGCACGTCCGAGGCCACGGCCCGGTTCAGGTCGAGCGAATTCGCGAAGTGCCCCTCGGCGTCCACCGGGGGATTAAGGATGCTCGGACCGTAGTCCCACTTGCGGGTGTAGTAGCGATAGCCGTAGGTGGTGATGCCGGCGCCGAGGAATTCGATCACCTGGCAGCGGTACTCGCCGGTTTTCGCGTCATTGCGAAAGCCGAGGACCGAGTCGCCCAGGAAAAACTGAATTTGGCCCCGGTTGACGCGGAAATGCTGGATGGCCGATTCGCCTTCTCGCCAGCGGATGATCTCACCCTCATTCGGCTCAACGGTGATGAAGTTGTGTTCGAAGCGGACAAAACTCTCGCTGTTCGCCGGCAAGACCAGGGAGAAGGCCCGAAGCTGCTCGTTCGCCAGCAGCAGGTGGAAATGCTGGTCCTGGTCGAGAGGCAGCGGCGAAGGCCGTTGCAGGGCGATCATCGGCAGTCTGGCCGAGCTCCGCCGCGGCAGAAAACCCGCCAGAACGGCAAACGCCACCAGAATTAACAGCGGCAGGACAATCTCACGCGCCGCCCGGACCAGGAGTCTCTCCTTATTCACAAAATCTCCCGCCTGCTCACGTCAGACCCAACGCCGTGGGATGCTTCGGCTGATAGAGTCCCAGTTGGCCGCCGCCGGGCAGGTGAATCGACGTTACCGATCCCCATCGCGCCTTAATCACCTCGCCGCAGGAGACTCCTTTCGCCTTTAGCTCCTGCATGGTTTTGCTCAGGTCGTCGCACATCAGATAAAGCCCGTGGTGCGGCTTCTCGCCCTCTTCGGTCGGATGCGCGGCCAGCTCCGCCGGCGGCGCCGCAAAGATCAGCCAGCCATGCCCCGCGTCAACCGATTTCAGGCCCAGCACATCACGCAGAAATGCGCGTACCTTGTCCGGGTCGGGCGAGTAGAGAATGGCATGAAGACCCGTGATCATATTTTTGCGAAGCCTCGAGCGAAGCGAGAGGTCCCTATTACCACGATTCTCATTGCTGGAGATTTTACGCCCAAGCCCGTTTTTCGTTCATCCTTTAGCCTGATTCCAAAGGGTTCCCTTGCTGGCGCTCGGGACAAAGCAGATGGTACATTCGCTTGTTTACCTTTCCCCCAGGAGGTTCCCTGATGAAGTGCGTCCGTTTCCATGAGTTCGGCGGCCCAGAGGTCCTGAAGTATGAAGATGTCCCCGACCCCAAGCTGCGCCACGATCAGGTCATGGTCCAGGTAAAAGCCTGCGCCCTGAACCATCTGGACCTCTTTATCCGCAAGGGATTGCCCGGGATCAAGCTGCCGCACATCAACGGCAGTGACGTTTCCGGTGACATCATCGCCGTGGGCGATTACATTACCGATCTCGAACCCGGCCAGCGCGTCCTGCTGGCGCCCATGACCTTCTGCAACGTATGCGAAAAGTGCACCTCCGGCCAGCAGAACTTCTGTCCGCAATTCAGCGTGCTGGGCTATCTGAACGATGGCGGCAACTGCGAGTACATTGCCACGTCGCGCGTGAGCGTTCTGCCCATCCCTGACGAACTTACCTATGACGAAGCCGCTTCGCTGCCCCTGGTCTCGGTCACGGCGTGGCACATGCTGGTCGCGCGCTGCGGCATCAAGCCGGGCGATACCGTGCTGGTGCTCGGCGGAGGCTCCGGCATCGGCAGCATCGCCATCCAGATCTGTAAACTTTTTGGGGCCACCTGCATCGCCACCGCCGGTGATGAGCACAAGCTCGACGAGTGCCGCGATCTCGGCGCCGACTACGTCATCAACCACTACCAGCAGAAAATTGCCGACGAAGTAAAAAAAATCACCAACCGCCAGATGTGCGACATCGTTTTTGAGCACGTGGGAAAAGCCACCTGGCAGGAGAGTATGAAATCCATGAAGCCCGGAGGCAAGCTGGTGACCTGCGGCGCCACCACCGGCCCGGAGGCCAGCTTCGATATCCGCTTCCTCTTTGCCCGCCAGCTCTCGTTTCTGGGCTCATTCATGGGCACCATGGGCGACTTTCACGAGGTGATGAAGCACATTTTTGCGGGCAAGATCAAGCCTGTGGTCGATAAGAGTTTCCCGCTGCGCGAAGCCGCCGCCGCGCACGCGCGCCTGGAGAAAAGCGAGCAGTTCGGCAAAGTGATTTTGAACCCGTAGCGTCCAGGAAGAGCAGCCTATATCAATTCCAGAAGTGTCCGCTCCGTGGAAGAGTGGCCCTTTAGGGCTGCGGTAAGGTGCTGGAAAAAGCTGGGCTTTAGCCCCGGCGCAATAACGATTCACAGGCGACCAGCAACTCCGTAATCAGGTCAGCCCGCCGCTTCCGGATGCCTTTCCAGATACCGCTTGATGAACGGGCAGACGGGAATGACCTTCAGCTGATTGAAGTGCGCGTAGTCGAGCGCGGCGCGCGCCAGCTGGCTGCCCAGACCGCGGCCGCGTAAAGCCTCAGGAACTTCCGTATGGATCAGCCGCATGGAGTCGTCGCTCCGCCGGTATTGCAGGATTGCCCTTCTGCCTTCTACCGCGATCTCAAATCGCCCTTCGGCAAGATTGTGCCTGACGGGATTGGCATCCATATCGGCTTCGCCCTTGCCTGATTCTAACTCGCTCAGTACAGGCCAACCCCACAATTTGTTTTCCCTGGCGGCTACGTCCCGATCTCAGCCGTGCTCTCGGTCTCCAGCGCGCCTGCTGACTCCTTGACCGGCCACGATCCCGCCACGCACGCCAGCAGATAGATCGCGCCGACAATCGCAAATCCCTCGGCCAGACTGCGATTATGCGCAATCGTGCCCACGGTAAACGAAAAGACCAGCTGCAGTGACGTCCCGAGGAAGTAAAACGTGTTCTGCACCCGTCCCATGAAGTGTTTGGGCACCAGCTCCATCATGGAGCTGGTAATGGCTACGCCGCCCAGCCCGCGTGCGCAGCCCATCAGGCAATAGACGGACACAGCGGCCAGCAAGCTTAACTGGATCGCTCCAAACGCGGTCCCGTGCACATGCGCTCCCAGGAAGGGAAGGGAGATCAGCGAGATTCCCAGCAGCGCCATGGAAATTCCCACGGCCCGCCGATGTCCTATGCCGGGCCCCCCGGAACGCGCCGGGGTTGCGCGTTCTGGGGTGGGATGGCCGGTGCCCCTAATCAGCGCCGGCGTGTACACCGCGCTCAGGCACGCTCCGATCGCCCATCCTGCATTTAGCCAGCCATAGCCCACGGCGCCCGCGTTGAGAATGCGCGCGCTGAACGGCGCAGTGATGATGCCCTGCGTGAGCATGCCGCCGATAAACAACGCCCAGCAAATGCCAGTGAACTGCACCCGCGGGCGGCGGCGAATGTACCCGAGCCCCTCGCGTATCTCATGGACGAACCGCGCCACGGCACTCTCATGCACCACACCGTCATCGGCCACGGCCACCGTGACCCGGCCTTTGCGCACAAAGAGGTAACAGGCGAAGGAAACCACATAGCTGGCAAAGTCGATGAACAAAACGCCCGAGAGATGGATGTGGTTGTACACAAATCCAACCAGCGCGCCCGCCACCAGCCATCCGCCCTGCACCCCGGCCAGCAGGAAGCTGTTGGAGTGCACAAAATGTGACTCCGGCGTGAGCTCCTGGATCAGCGCAGTGATCGTGGGCCAGAACATCCAGAAGCCCGCTGCCACCAGCACCGCCATCAGGTAGATTTCCCAGATCGTGGCCAGGCCGCGGTAGGCCAGGATTGCCACGGCCAGGATCACCAGCCCGCGTACCGCGTCCAGGGCCATCAGCAGCCGGCGGCGGTCTTCGCGGTCAATGACCACGCCGGTGAAGGGAAGCATCAGCAGCGCAGGGATGGTCTGCAGCATCAGCAGCGTGCCCAGCGCCATTTCTGAGTGCGTCTTTTCCAGCAGGAACCAGGTCACGCCGGCCGAGTTCATCCCGCTGCCGATCATCGACACCAGATTGGCGGCAAAAATCAGCCGCATTCCGCGGTGCTGGAGAATGTTACGCACGTTCTATTCACTTTAGCATCCTGGGACAACACCCTCGTCGCCTTGCTCTGCAGCCTCAAAAATTGAAATAATTTGCAGATGTTGCGCAGGCACATGCGTGCGATCTCCGCCGTGGCCCTGGCCGCTGCGGGCTTTGCCGCCACGGGCGTGATGCGTCCGGCGGTGAAGCCGTTCTCCGTCTATCACGATGGGGACGACCTGATCTTTACTCCGGAATCGGCCGGCACGCGCAGGCTGGCCAGCGTCGGGCCCTGGAACCTGGGCGAGCGACTGGGTGACGACAAACCTGCCGACAAGCGCCTCAATCTCTATGTCGTGGTGCCGGGCGTTCAATATCGCGCTGCCGGCAAGGCCGAATATGACCACAACCTGGTCATCAACAAGTACACGGTGGACGGCAAGCCGCGCGACTGGGACGTCTTCTGGTGCTTTATTCTCGATCCCGCTCTGCGCGCTGACCTGCGCAGTGAGCGCGAATTGCTCATCGCCAAGGCCCAAACCTTCCGCCCGGCCGACCTGTTCGAGTTCAAAGACGTGCCCTCCCACGCCCTCATGGCGGAGCGCATCAGCGTCAAGTCCATGGCCGACCTCAAGCGTTATCGGCATAAAGATGGCACGCTGCCCCGGCTGCTGATTCTTCCTGCCCGCCTGGCCGTCCGTGCCACTGCTGAGGTACGCGATGTGACGGTTGCGCAGCCGGCGCATTGATTGCCAAAATCGCCGAAATTGCCAAATAATCCAAATTGAAAAGCGCACCACTGATTAACACTGATGACACTCTAAAGAAAGAGCCCTCCGCCTCAATTTGGATCCTTTGGCGTTTCTGGCAATTTTTTATCACCCGATTTCGATCCGCGTTTATCCGCGTTCATCAGCGGTAAGATTTTGTTCCGGCGATTTCGGCAATTTATACTGTCTTTGAAACTTTTCGCGAGGCATCCAGACCCTGCTCCCCTATATCCATATTGGCGGCCTTGAGCTACCTACTTTCGGCCTGCTCATGCTGCTGGCCTTCATCGCGGCTTACTTTGCCCTGGACGCGGAGATCACCCGGCGCAAGCTCAAGATCGATACCTACACCGTGGTCGCCTTCACGGCGCTGGCCGGGATCCTGGGCGCCAAGATCTGGCATGTCATTGACACGCCTGCTGACCGTCTCGACTGGGCCACGCTCAAGAGTCTGGGCGGGCTGCTGGCCTGGTTCCGCGGCGGCTTTGCCTGGTTCGGCGGCTTTGTCGCCGGGATCGCGACGCTTCTCCTGCTCGCGCGCCGCTATCGCGTCAGCATGCTCGCCATGCTCGACGTTTGCAGCTCCGCCGCGGCCGTCGGTTACGCCGTGGGCCGCATCGGCTGCCTGATCTCAGGCGACGGCGATTACGGCCGCCCCACGCACCTGCCCTGGGGCATGGCTTTTCCTGACGGTCTGGTACCGACCACCGAAACCTGCCCCAAATGGGGAGCGCCGCCCGATTGCCGCGTACATCCCACGCCGATTTACGAGTTCATCGCCGGCGTGCTGATCTACTTCTATATCTGGCGCCGCGGCACTCGCGCCATTGAGCATCCGCTCGCGCCCGGCGTGATCACCGGCGAGTTCCTCATTCTCTTTGGCCTCGAACGCTTCCTGGTCGAGTTCATCCGCATTAACCCGCCCGTGCTGTGGGGTATGAGCAACGCCCAGGTCGCGGCCCTCGGCACCATCGTCGCCGGAATCGTTCTTCTCATCTTTGCGAGGCGTCGATTTCGCCGCCTCGACCCGGTCCAAAAAGTCTTCAATCACGTAACCCAGCACGGCAACAAACAGACCCGCCCTGAATACCACCGCGCCACCCCGGAGTGCCCGCACCCCGAGCGCTGGAGGATGTTTGACACCATGACCGCCGAAGTGGAAGTCCTCGACTTTCTCAAATGCCTGATGACCACCGTCAAGCCCAATCTGGTGGTTGAAACGGGCACCTTTCTGGCCGTGAGCACGCTTTACATGGCGGAAGGTCTCAAGCAGAACGGCTTCGGCCGGATCATTACCTGCGAGCCCGACAAGGAAGTGTTCGCCAAGGCCAAGGAGAAGATCGATTCGTCCGGGTTCAGGAAGTTCGTCGACTACCGCTGTGAATCCAGCCTTGATACCAAAGTCTCCGGCACCATTGACGTTCTCTTCTGCGACTCGCTTCCCGAACTCCGCGAGCCCGAGGTCCGCCATTTTCTTCCCCAGATCAACCCCAACGGCCTCATCCTGATGCATGATTCGAGCTCGCACCTCAAGACCGTGCGTGAAGCCGCCCTGCGCCTGGAGGCCGAAGGCCTGGTGTCAGTCGTGTTGCTGCCCACGCCGCGGGGGCTGGTGATAGCGCAGAAGAGGGCGGGAAGGAAGTAGCCAGCGTGATCCCTGAAACCCTGTACACGGTGGTTCTCGAATACAGAGGCGGAACATATGTTTCCCAGGCTTTCGGCCCGTCACTTTCGACAGCCCTCCTGCACTGGGCCAATGAGATCGATGAGAACGATCTGGCTGATTGGGGGCTCTCACGCCCCGAGCTCATGGAAGTGGCCGAAGATGATCCAGCGCTCCTCGAGGGCTGCGTAAACGCCTGGTGCCTCACCGGTCTCAGCGGGCTCCGAGGAACTGATCCTTGTCCACGTCGTTGCCACCATAGGAGCGCGTAATTAGAGTCTCACCCTAGCGGGCCGGCTGAAAGTATCGTTGTCAAGCCTTACCACTCCTCCTGTTCCTCCGTTCCTCCGCGTTTCAAAGGTTTTCATGGCTGTACGAGACTGGTGCTGGTCTGAATGCTGAGTGCTGAATGCTGAATGCTGAGTGCTAGAATTGACCCATGGCCATCGTCGTCATCGGCGGGCACTCCCGCAGCGTAGGCAAGACCAGCGTGGTCGCCGGGCTGGTCGCCGCGTTGCCGGAGTTCAACTGGACTGCGCTCAAGATCACGCAGTTTGGCCACGGCATCTGCTCGGCCGATGGCAAGCCCTGTGATTGTGATACCGGCGACGATCACTTCCGCGCCCTCACCGACGAACGCGAGCTTGACGGCCAGAGCGACACGTCGCGCTTCCTGGTTGCAGGCGCGAAGCGCTCTCTGTGGGTGCGCACCCGCCAGGGCCGGCTGGCCGAGGCCATGCCGGACATCGAGCGCAAGATCGCCGGCGCTGAGAACGTGATCATGGAGTCCAATAGCGTGATCCGCTTCCTCAAGCCGGACCTTTACTTGAGCGTGCTTGATACCGAAACCGAGGACTTCAAGGACTCCGCGCGCGAATTCCTCGACCGCGCCGATGCGGTCATTCTTCACCAATCCAACGGCCGGGCGAAGTGGAAGACCGTTTCCATGGACTCGCTCGCGGGCAAGCCCATCTTCCGCATCACGCCGCCGCCGTACGTCACGGATGAGATTGTGGAGTTTGTGAGGGATCGGATCATCGGGCCATCGGATCATCGGGCCATCGGGGCAAATCAAAAACCCCACTCCGGACGAACACGGATTTAAGAGACCAAATACTCATTTAGGAATTTTCAGATCAGTGGAAATCAGTGTAATCCGTGTTATCAGCGGTGAGGTTTTGCCTCTCCGATGTCCCAATGGGCCGATTCCTACGCTGCAACCGTAGTATGCACTCCGCCCTCGAGCCCGATCTTGGCAAAAGAAATATTGAGGAGCTGTTTGCTGAGCTGTTCCAGGAAGAAATCCGTGATGTGGATCACTGCGTCCAGGTCACTGTGTGAGACACCGGCTTCTTCCAACTGCGTGGGCGAGAGCGAGAGCGGCCGTGGCAACTCGTTGGCCAGGGAGAGCGCGGAGCTGCGGATTGCCAGCCGGTTCTGTTCGTAGAGCGGCGTCTGCATTGCCGGCTTCAAGGCCGCCCAGTACTCACGCAGGAAATCCGGCCAGCGCCCGAAGTTGATGTAGCTGGTGTTCAGGAACGGCGTGCCCATGGTCTTCTTGATGTCTTCGTAGATGCGGCGGGTCTCCGGCGGCGCGTTGCCCTCGTCCACCAGGATCGGCCGCTTGGGATGCGACGGATGGTCCGCCGGCGCCGATGAGGGCCGCGGGCTGGCATTCGGATTTTCGAATCCCTGCATCTGCGCCGCCGCGATCAGCAGCAGCACCCCGTTGTTATACAGATAGAGATCAATGAAGTCGCGCATTTCCTCCTGGGCGCCGGGGCTGAACTGCATCTCTTCCACTTTGCGGCCGAGATTCGGGACGTTGAAGTAGTTGTGCACGCGCGTGTACGCCTCGGCGCCGAGACGCTGGCTCAGGGAAAAGAACTCACGGGTGTCCAGGTCGGGGTGCAGCGCTTCCCAAAAAATACGGAAATACTTGGGATAACCGCCCAGGGCCTGGAACATGGGATTCACATACGGCAGTCCCAGCGCATGCCTGATCTCACTGTAAATCTCCAGAACTTCAGGACTGGCCTCCGATTCGGGGACAAGACGGAGCTTTTGCCGCTTCCACGCCATACATGCTTCGATGGTGAAAGCCGGTGAGAGGGTGACTTAGAGGGAAAGTATTTGGTGGAATCGCTGCTTCTGAAATCCCGAGCGAAGCGAGGGAACCCTGTCGCCGACAAGGCTCTCAAGGAAATTGGAATCGACGGCTGATCACGATGGCGTCATCAACCCTGCTTACTCCTGATCATAGGGCTCCCTCGCTTCGCGAGGGATTTCAGAAACGATTATCTGGGTCCGGTCACCGGGGGCATAGGTTGCTCGCGGCGCGGGCCTTCGCCGCGTTTCTGCGTCTCCTCGGTATCCGGTTCGCGCACGAAGCTGGAGGGCTTGGGAAGCGGCCCGCGAGCGCCTTTTTTCAGGTTCTTGAGCACGTCTTCCTTGTCCACGTTGTAGTCGCGCGAAAGGCGGGTGAGCGCCAGAGTGACAATGTCAGAGTGATGGATGTCTTCGGTCCCCTGGAATTTTTTCATGTCGAGCCAGATCTTATGGACCAGAACGACGTCTTCAGTCTTCATGGTCGGCGTGTGCGGGCCGATGCGGTAGGTTTCCACCGTGTAATCCGGGCGGACCACATTGAAGACGAACTGGCGCTTGGTTTCCGGCATGGCTTCCCAGGCCTGGCCCAGGCGGAAGGCCTGTTCTTCGCCGGTCATCTTGCTGGAGAGCCCGGAAACCACGGCCGACGACTCCAGCGAGTTCGCCGTCTGCGCGATGGCAGACCAAACGTCGCGCGCCGGGACCACCAGGAGTGAAATTGTCTTGCCGTAACTTTCGGCGATCGAGACGGCCTTGGTGAAGAGCGTCTGTTCGTAGTCGCTGAAGATCTGCTCCATGGCCAGATCGCTTACGGCGCTGCCGTATTGCGTGAGCCGGGCCTCCATCACCACGACATCGGTCTCATGCGTATCGGTGTTTTCCAGTGTCCAGCGCAGGTGGTTGAGCGTGTTGAAGTCGCGCACCGCCACCAGCACGTTGCCGGGGCGCGCCTGCACCGTCTCGCGCCCGATGGTTTCCTGGTGCAGAAGCTGGAAGTGCTCCTTCATCTGCTGCTCGACGTGGGCGAACTTGTGCTTGTTAATGCGCTCGGAGACGGTAAAGATCACGAAAAACGCCAGAGAAAACGTGATTCCGGCGACTGTGGCCACCTGCTTGGTGAACAGGTTGACGATGGCAGTAGAGAGCAACACCAGGTGGACTGACGCGAGCCCGATCGGAATTTCAACATTACCTATCTTGATATTGGGCGGGACGCGCCAGCCGCGCTCACCTTTGTATTTGAAACGAAGCAACAGCATGGCCAGGCTGTTGAAGGTGAAGCTCCAGATCACGCCGAACGCGTACGCTTCGCCCAGCACGTACACGTTGCCGCGGCTGGCGATGATGGTGAGCAATTGCAGCCCGACAATCAGGTTGATGATCCGGTAGCTGGTTCCGAATTTCTTATGCGGGCGCCGGAACCAATCTGTGAGCACCCCGTCTTCTGAGACGCGATTCAGCACGCCGTTGGAGCCGATGATCGAGGTATTGATGGCTCCGGACAAAATCAGGAAGCCCACAACAACTACGAAGACCCTGAAAACGATCTTCAGTACGTGCGGGCCCACCATGTACATGGCCATGCCGCTGATCAGGTTGTCTTTGTACAGCGGCACGCGGACATCATCCGGGATGATCATCACCGCCAGCATCGAACCGATGCCGGTAAAGACGAAGCTGAAGATGGCGATGATGAGCGCGGCCCGCTTCAGGTTGCGCAGCTTGGGGCTGGCGATTTCGCGGTTGACCTGCGCCAGTGACTCTTCGCCGCTCATCGCCAGCACCGAGTGGCCGAAAGCGATCAGGATGCCGAATAGCCCCAGGGTTTTGGCGACGTCCGTATGCTTGAGGAAGCCGAGCGCCTCATCACTGAACTTGAGGTTGGAGGGGATCGGCAGCGGCGGCAGGTGAGCGCCGGTGTGAAAGACCGTGTAAAACGCCCACACCAGCAATATGACCACCATGACGGTGGTGATCTGCATCACGCGCAACGCCTTGTCGCTGGATTCCTCAATGCCCTTGACGTTTTCCCACCAGTAATAAAGGGTCACCAGCACGGCGAAGGCTGCGGCCGCATGGTTCACGTCGAGTTGCGGCGTGCCATGGAACATCGTGTGCATGGCGCGGGGGACCCATCCATGCGCATCGGCGACAGCGAACAATTCATTGATCAGGGCCGCAATGTATTGTCCGGCAGCCACGCCGGAGATCGGCCCGGTGAGGATGTAGTCGAACATCAGCGCGGAGACGCTCAGCTTGGCGAAGGTCCCGCCCAGCGCCTCTTTCACCACGCGGTACACGCCGCCCCGGGTGAACATGGAGCAGCTCTCCACGTAAACCGAGCGCACGGCGAAAGCGAACAGCATGACGCCCAGGATGAACCACGGAGCGGATTTGCCTACGGCCTGCTCGGCGATGCCTCCGGCATAAAAGGCGGAGGAACCCAGGTCATTCAACACAATGGCGGCGGCCCGCCAGTAGGAGATGAAGGTGAGCATGACCGAGGTCGCAACCACGATGCGAACCCGGTTCGAAATTGGTGGTGGGACAGCTCCTGAGCCTGCTGACATTTTTTAAGTAACGCCTGCCCGCGTCCTGCCGCCTTCCAGCAACGGCTGCCCGCACGGCCGCCCTTAAATCAAAAGGTCCAACCCCGCTAATCCTGTTCCAGCATGCTCTTGGCCGTCTTGATGGCGGTAATGATGATGACTGGTACTGCGCCTATCATCCCGGCAAAGAACAGATACTCGAATACAGGGAGCAGGTAGTGGACCACAAAATTCACGATTTCCCATTGTAGTCCGAGCCTCAAGCGGAAGCAAAGAATTCGTGGTTTGCTAAAATCCCTCTCAGTGCGCAACATTCCCTCCAGAGCCTGGATTCTGGCGCTGCTTTCGGCGGCGCTGCAGGTGCTCGTCTTTCCCAAGCCCAACTTTTTCTTCCTGTCGTGGATCGCAATGGTCCCGCTGCTTTACGCGCTGTTGCGCGGCCGTGGCGGCGAAGGCGAACTTTTCGATCCCGAGGGCCGCTCTCTGCGCCCGTTTACGCTCTGGCAGGGCTTTCTGATCGCCTGGCTCTGCGGTGTGGTCTGGTATGCCGGCACCTGTTACTGGATCTACCCGGTGATGAACGGCTATGGCAAGCTGGCCGGCCCCGTGGCCGCGCTCATCACCGCCGGCTTCTGCATCATCATGGGCCTGCATCACGGGACTTTTGGAGCGCTGGTGGTGTTAATGGGACGGCGATCGTCGCTGGGAAATCGCCGGCCTTTGCTGCTGGCGCCGGTGTTCTGGGTGGCAATCGAATTTTTCCGCGAACGCGTGACCGGAGTCCCCTGGAACCCGCTGGGAAACTCGCAGGTCGATAACATCCCCTTCGCGCGCATTGCCCAGACCACCGGTGTCTATGGACTCTCGTTCGCCGTCATGCTGGTGAACTGTGCGTTTGTGGCCGCGCTGCTCCTCTGGGGGCGGCGGCGCAAAACTCTGCTCGTCTCCGCGGCCGCAGCGGCCATCGCGCTGCAGATCGGGCTCTTTGCCAGGCCCGGCGAATTTTTCCCCACGCAGCAGGCGGTCCTGGTGCAGGAGAACGTCCCACTGCTGGACCAGCCCTGGAGCCAAAATTACCTTGATCAGACTTTGACCGACCTGGTTCAACTCAGCCGGAGTGCCGGACCAAAGCCCCGGGCCGGGAATTCCGGTCTGATCATCTGGCCGGAGTCGCCCGCGCCGTTCTTTATTTCCGATAACCAGCTCACTCAGCGCCTTTCAGCACTGGCGCAGGAGACCAATTCGCAACTGGTCATCGGCAGCCTGGGTCAGATCACAGACGCTAAAGGTCCCCATCTGCTCAACTCCGCGCTGGTGATGGATGCCCATGGCGGCATTGTTGGGCGCTATGACAAGATCCACCTCGTCCCATTCGGCGAATATGTTCCCTTGCAGGACCTTTTGTTTTTCGCCAGCAAACTCACGCGCGAAGTCGGGGACTTTGGCCGCGGCACTGAGCGCAAGGTCTTCGACCTGAACGGCACGCGCTACGGCGTTTTCATCTGCTACGAATCGGTATTCCCCGGCGAGGTCCGCGAGTTCACCGCCAATGGCGCCCAGGTGCTCGTCAATATCTCTGACGATCTGTGGTACGGCGAAACCAGCGCGCCCTGGCAGCACCTGCAGATGTCGCGCATGCGCGCCCTGGAGAACCATCGCTGGGTGCTGTTGGCCACCAACAACGGCACTACCGCGTCGATCGATCCTTTGGGGCGTGTAGTGAAGCAGGCGCCGCGGAACATTCGCACAACGCTCGTCGCGCCCTACGGGCCGCAAAATGAAACCACTTTTTACAGCCGCAACGGCGACGTCTTTGCGTGGGCATGTGTGGTAATCTCAATTCTGGCGGTGTTTGTGCGCTGGCGCGTCCGCGCGCGCACCATGATTGAAGCCCGCCCGGCATAGCTCAGTTGAAAACTGAGCTATGGTGAATATCGGCGTCCCGCCGTGCCGGGACGCGGGCCTGCGCGGGGTCCCCGACGCGCGCTGGTTTTGCGCGTGGCGGGGTGCCGACAGACGGACTTATGGTAGAAGAAGTCGAACGCGAATACTCCACCGTGCGCGATAAAGTGCACGACCTGCGGAGCTATCTTTGACGCTCCCGCACTGCGCAAGCAGCTAGCCGACATCGAAAAACAGGTCGGCGATCCCAACATCTGGTCAGACCAGGAGAAGTCTCAGACGCTCATGCGCCAGCGCCGCCGTCTGGAAGAATCCCTGGCCATGGATGCCGACCTGGAACGTCGAGTCGGTGACATCAATGCCTACTTTGATCTGGCGCGCGAAGGCGAAGCCGTGATTGAAGAGCTGCGTAAAGAAATTGACGAGCTGCGCGAGATCGCCGACAAGTTGGAGACCCAGACGCTGCTCTCAGGCGAGCACGACATGCGCAACGCCATCGTAACCATTCACCCGGGCGCGGGCGGCACCGAATCTCAGGACTGGGCGGAGATGCTCTTGCGCATGTACCTGCGCTGGGCGGAGCGCCAGGGCTTCACGGCCGAACTGAACGAATACCAGCCGGCCGAAGAGGCCGGAATCAAATCGGCGACGTTTACGGTGAACGGCGACTACGCCTACGGACTGCTTACCAGCGAAATCGGCGTGCACCGCCTGGTGCGCATCTCGCCCTTTGACCAGGCCAAACGCCGCCACACGTCCTTTGCCAGCGTTTTTGTGTCGCCGGAAATCGATGAGTCGATCCAGGTCGATATCAAACAGGAAGACCTGCGCGTGGATACGTATCGCTCCGGCGGCAAGGGCGGCCAGCACGTGAACACCACGGATTCCGCCGTGCGCATCACGCATATTCCCACGGGGATCGTCGTGGCCTGCCAGAACGAGCGCTCGCAGCACAAGAACCGCGAACGCGCCATGAAGATGCTGCGTTCCAAGCTTTATGAATTCGAATTGGAGAAAAAGCGCGCCATCAGCAAAAAGCTTGAAGATTCCAAGCTTGATATCGATTTTGGCTCGCAGATACGCTCTTACGTGTTGCATCCTTACCGGCTGATCAAGGACCACCGCACCAAGGTCGAGGTCGGCGACGTGGACCGAGTGCTCGATGGAGACTTGAAGCCGTTTATACGGGCTTTTTTGCTGGCGAGGAGAGATCAGGGAGGCAGTACTTAGTATTTAGTACTTGGTATTTAGCTTTGCCTGGAAAGGCCAGGCTGTTCTGGCGGGCCACCCGCATTGCGAACTTTTGGCTAAATACTAACTACTAAGTACTAACTGCTAAAAATGGCCCCCATTTTCGAACTCATCAAGCAAAACGCGGTCCCCGTGAACGTAATGCGTTCCGCCGCCAAGGGCGCTCTGCCGCTTGCGGCGGAAGAGTCAATCGAGATCCTGGTCTATCTCAGCCATAACCCGCTTTTTGGCCAGGACGCGCGCATGACGCTGGCCAAATGGGACGCGACTTCCGCCATCGAGGTGCTTTCAAAAGATACCGCGCCGCCCGAGGTGCTGCTTTACTTCTGGCAGGAAGCGAACCGCCGTCCCAGCCTGATGCCCACGCTGATCGAGAACGCTGCGATCCCGGAAAACTCTCTGATCGAGCTGGCCGCACAGTCGCCGCGCGAGATTGTCATCATGCTGCTGGCCAGTCCGCGCGCACGAGCGCACGCCGGCGTGGTGGAATCGCTGCTCACCAACGAGTACCTGACTCCGGCCGAGGCGCAGGCGTTGCGCGGAGAGGCAGCCGCGAACCGGGCCGCGCCTCAGGAGCAGGAAGCACCGCCTCCAGAGCAGATAGATCCCGAGACCGAGGCGGCGCACCAGGCTTTCCAGCAGGAGCACGCTACGGAAATCGCAGCCGCCGAAGGCAAACCCTTTGAGCTTACGGCAGAGGAGCCTGAGCCAGCGGAGCAATCTGGGCCCGCAGCTGAGCCGCAGCAGATTCCCGCCCTGGAGACTGCCGCGGCGACCGCGGTGATAGCAGCGATGCCCGCGCCCAACAGCGTGGACGAATTTGAGGCCGCCGAACAGAAGAAGCTCACGATGCTGCAGAGAATCTCCAAGATGAACGTGGGCCAGCGCATCAAGCTCGGGTTCATCGGCAGCAGGGAAGAGCGGGCCATCCTCATCCGCGACACCGCGCGGGTGGTGCAGAACGCGGTACTGTTTTCGCCCAAGCTGACCGATCCCGAAGTGGAGGTCTTTGCGGCGGCCAAAAATCTCCAGGAAAACGTCTTCCGCGAGATCGCGCGCCAGCGGCGCTTTCTGAAGCTTTATCCGGTGGTGCGCAACCTGGTGAACAATCCCAAGTGCCCGCTGGATATCTCGCTGACCCTGATCAAGACGTTGATGGTGTATGACCTGAAGAGCCTGCGCCACAACAAAAATGTCCCCGACACCATCCGCAAGGTCGCGGCCAAGCTGTACCAGGAAAAGGCCTCGCGCGGCGGGAAAAAAGAATAGCCACTCCGCTGGAACCACACAGCCGCAGTGTGATGGCCGTCAATGGCAATCCTTTTCGGTTGGTGCAAGCTTCCCATACAATCGAGGTTTCTTCAGGAGACGAACGTGAACCCGACCACCACGGATCAAATCGGCGATCTGCTCAAACGCAGCAGGACCATCGCCGTTGTAGGCCTGTCAGACAGCCCATTGCGCCCCAGCTACGGAGTGTCAGCGTACATGCAGAGCCAGGGCTACCGCATCATTCCGGTCAATCCGCAGATCAAGGGCGCGCTGGGTGAGAAAGCCGTTTCCTCGCTCGGCCAGATCAAGGAACAGATCGATATCGTTGACGTTTTCCGCCGCTCTGAGTTCGTGCCTGATGTAATCGAAGAGGCGATCCGGATGAAAGTGCCCGCTATCTGGCTGCAGGAGGGCGTGGTTCACGAAGAGGCAGCGGAAAAGGCGCGGAAAGCGGGAATTTTTGTGGTGATGGACTTGTGCATTCTGAAGGAGCACCGGGCAAGGTTCAGGTGAACCTGGGAATTTGAGTAATCTGCCAATCGAGCAATTGGAAGTGCGCCCGTTCGCGAATCTTATCTTCGATCAGCATCCTTATCTGTAGTACGCTTTTGCTTTTCTCCGCGCTTCCGTGTCTCCGTGGTGGGTTTTTCGCTTTCCGTCCGGCGCAGTTCGTCCTTCAGCCGCCTGATCTCCTCCATCCTCTGCGCCAGCAGCTTTTCGCGGCCTTCCTGCGTGGGATGGTAGTACTCGCGGCCGCGGAGATTGTCCGGCATGCACTCCATATCGGCTACTTTCGATTCGAGATCGTGCGCGTACTGGTACCCCTTGCCGTAGCCGACCTGCTTCATCAGGTTCGTAGGCGCGTTACGGATATGGAGCGGCACCGGCTCGGCGGAAGTTTTCTCGACGTCTTCCAGAACTGCGCCGTACGCGGTGTAAAGCGCGTTCGATTTCGGCGCCAGCGCCAGATAAGCAACCGCCTGCGCCAGCGCCAGGTCGCCTTCGGGCGAGCCGAGAAAATCAATGGCATCTTTGGCGGAAAGGGAAAGATTCAGCGCTTCCGGCGCCGCCAGGCCGATATCTTCCACTGCCATGCGCACCACGCGCCGCGCGATGTAAAGAGGGTCTTCGCCCGACTGCATCATGCGTCCCAGCCAGTAGAGTGAAGCGTCAACGTCACTGTTACGGACCGATTTGTGCAGCGCGGAGATCAGGTTGTAATGCTCTTCGCCCGACTTGTCATAGAGCAGTACGCGTTTTTGCAGCGTGTCTTTCACGATCTGCTCAGTAACTTCGCCACCCTCGCCTGCCGTGGCTGCCGCGACCTCCAGCACGTTGTAGGCGGAGCGCGCATCGCCGCTCGAGTAAGCCGCGATCTGTCCCAGGATTTCATCCGAGGCGCGCAGCTTCATCTTGCCCAGTCCACGCTCCGTGTCTTCCAGCGCACGCCGCAGCAGAATTACGATCTGCTCTTCGGTGAGCTGGTTGAGGATGTAGACGCGGCAGCGCGAGAGGAGCGCGCCGTTGATCTCAAACGACGGGTTCTCGGTGGTCGCGCCGATCAGCCGTATGTTGCCGCGTTCCACGTGCGGGAGGAATGCATCCTGCTGCGCGCGGTTGAAGCGGTGAATTTCGTCGACGAACAGGATCGTCCGCGTGCCGTAAACGCGGGCCTTCTCCGCGTCGGCCATGACCTGCTTGATCTCCTTGATCCCGGAGAGCACAGCGGAGAATTCGATGAACTCCGCTTTGGTTACGTGCGCGATGATCTGTGCCAGCGTGGTCTTGCCGGTTCCCGGCGGGCCCCAGAAGATGATGGAGCCGGGATCGTCGCGCTCGATCTGCAGCCGCAGCGGCTTGCCCGGCCCGACAATGTGCTCCTGTCCGACAAACTCATCGAGCGTGCGCGGGCGCATGCGGTCGGCCAGCGGCCGTGCGCCGCGGTTTTGCTGTTCCGGAAGGGCTTGAAACAAGCTCATAGTAAAAAGATGCGAAAAACCTTACCACGGATGAACACGGATGACGGATCAAAGAAATTCGGATAGGGTTTCTCCAGCAGCTCTCAAAAATCCGTTCCATCCGTGTTCATTCGTGGCGAGGTTTTGTTCCTTTGCCGCGAAGCTTCATACAGCAGAATTGACGCCGCGATCCCCGCGTTCAGCGACTCCACGCGCGGGGAATGCGGGATCGTTACCAGTTCGTCTGCCTGCGATAGCAATTCTTGCGATACGCCCGCACCTTCATTTCCCACTACGATCAATGCCGCCCCGGTAAAGTTCGCTTCGTGCAGCGGCTTGCCTTTGTGCGAAGAGGTTGCGATCACCCTCACGCCGCGCTCTTTCAGCAAGTGAACCGTCTCAGCCATCTTGACGCGCAACAGAGGTTCGCGAAACAGCGATCCGGCCGAGGCGCGCACCGCTTTGGCGTTAAACGGGCTCACAGTTTTTTCACCGAGAAGCACGGCGCGGGCGCCAAACGCTTCAGCCGAGCGGATGACGGTGCCCAGGTTGCCGGGGTCCTGTATGCCGGCGACGGCAACCAGCAGCGGCGCAGAGTCTACCTGCTCCAGCATGTCTGCCAATTTCGCGGGCCGCAGCTTTACCAGCGCGGCGACGCCCTGCGGGGTCTCTGTCCTGACGGCGCTCAGGAAAACATCATCCGGGAGCGACAGCGCCTCAGTCTGGCTGGCAATCTGCGGCAGCAAGCGGCCGGCATGCACACGTCCCGTCTGGCTGAAAAAAATGGCCTGGAAACGCAGGCCGCTACGGATTGCCTCTTCGATCAGTCGCACGCCTTCCACGCCGATGTAACCCTGCTCCGTGGGCTGGTCCTGGGCAAAGGCGTAGCGCAGGTCTTTGACCAGCGCGTTCTGGCGGCTGGAGACCTGCCGCAGGCGCGATTCGGCTTCACTCTGGTGTATCATCTCCCCCTGATCATAATGAGGCGGCAGCTATGGCACAAACACCTGCGCCCGAGGGGTTCCGTGAATACCTGATTTGGACCCTGCTCGTCGCCTTCCTTTGTTTTGGCCTTCCTTTCCTGTTTCCGGCATTCGTTCTGCTCACGTTTGTATGGATCGGCTCGATCTTTGTTGCCATTGACCGCTTCGAACGCCGTGGCTGGTGGGTGCTGGTGGGCGCTCCGCTGGCCCTGGCCTGGCCCTCGCTTCTCGCCCTCTTCATCTTCAGTTGCCGCTACGGCGACTGCTCTTGATGGTTGAAGCGCGTTGCTCTAGGCTTTCCGGGCAAGCTGGTTTATTCTTAATCGTTTGTCGAACGGGATTCGTGTGCTTTTTTTTGGGAGAGCTTTCTTCTGTTCGAATGCATAATGCGTTGGGAGTAGCCGTTGGCCGCTGAAATCTTAAAGATCAACCCTGAGACTCCGGACCCGCGTCTGGTGTCTTACATCGCTGACCGCATCAAGGCAGGCCAGGTGGTGGGCATGCCGACTGACACTTTTTACGGCCTGGCCGCCGATCCGCTGAACCTCCGCGCTGTGGACCTGGTTTACGACGTGAAGACCCGCAGCCGGCACAAGCCGCTTTCACTTCTGATTGAAAGCGTGGAACAGGCGGAATATCTGGCTCGCCCGCTGCCGGACGCGTTTTACTCGATCACGCGCAAGTACTGGCCGGGGCCGCTGACCATCATCGTAAAGGCCTCGTCGCGGCTGCCGTTGAAGGTAACGGCGAACACCGGCAACGTCGCGCTGCGGGTCCCCGCGGCCAAGGTGCCGGTGGAGGTGATTCGCGCTGCCGGCGTGCCCATCACCGCGACTTCAGCCAACATTAGCGGCGCCAGCGAGTGCACCACCGCGGAAGGCGTGCGCCAGCAACTGGGAAACCGCATTGGCCTGATCGTGGACGCCGGCACCAGCCCGCGCGACGTGGCTTCCACCATCATCAACATGAGCGAACCCGGGCGCATCAGCATTCTTCGCCAGGGCGCGATCCCGGAAAACGAGCTGGCCGAGTTCCTGAACTAAATGGCCGCGCGCTGGAAAAAATGGTTGTGGCTGCTGGCCGTTCCTCCGGCGGCCTATTCCGGCACGGTTTACTGGCGCATCACGGCTCAGGCCGCGCGCGACGAAGCGCGCCCGGCAGACGCCATTGTCGTCTTCGGCGCCGCGGAATACGACGGCCGGCCCTCGCCGGTCTACAAGGCGCGTCTCGATCATGCCGCCCAGCTTTACCACCGCGGGCTGGCGCCCATGGTGATCATTACCGGCGGCGCCGGCAACGATCCGCGGTTCAGCGAAGGCGTGGTGGGACGCGAATACCTGAAGACGCTGGGCATTCCCGACAACGAGCTGATCGCTGAAACGCAGAGCCCTGACACCGCAGAGTCGGCCCGCCGCGTCGCCAAAATCATGTCAGTGAACGGCATGCACTCCTGCCTGGCCGTGAGCGACAGCTATCACATCTTCCGCATCAAGCAGATGCTTGGCCGTGAAGGCATTATCGTGTACGGCGCGCCGCGGCCCAATTCCCGCCCGCAGGACTTCTGGAAGCGGCAGGAATCGCTGTGGCATGAAATCGGCAGCTACACTTTGTGGCTCTTTCATCTGTCGTAACCCCCGCTTCATTCTGCGCGCGGCGTTTTATTCCCATTCTGCAAAAAAATATTCTCTGTGCCAACGCGGAATAACCGCCCCGCCTCCCTGGTTTTCGATAGCGAAGCGAAGGCCGGGACGATGGGCCTTCCATCGGAAAAAAGGAGAGCTTTTATGAACAACCTCATGATTCGACTACTGGCCATTCTCTTCCTGGCGATGTCCTCCGCAAGCTTTGCCTCAGCCAGCGAAACCAGACACAACCACTCCAGGGAATCTGCGAAGCCGCAGAGCGGATGCGCTTCCAGGGTTGAAGAAGGGAAGAAGGAGAGCAAGCCGAAGACCGGCGCGCGCTCCGAGCAGGAGCGGGAGTTTGATCGCGTGCTGATGGCAATCTATGGATGAGCGCCGGCCTTCACCCGAAGAAATGGCCGCTGCCGGCGAAACAGAAAGAGGGCAAATCCATTTCAAGTGCGAAATCGATTTGTCCTCTTAGCTCTGCATTCCAAATCGGCAAAGTTCAGTGCGACTTGACCTGATGATCAGAGAACGCAAGTTCTATATGGGTGGGAGCTCCGTCCAGCGTGGTGTCGGCAATGAGACTGACGGGCAGTTGCAGTCCCTGGACCGGCGCATGCGCGATCTTCACGTCCAGATGGACCACGCCGGGGCCGGAAGTCGGAGTGTAATCGGCATCGTATCCGGCCAGGACAAATCCCTTGGCCGTCTTGCTCATGCGCGGCCTGACCGTGCTGCTGAACTGCGCTGTGGTTACTTTGACTTCGCTGATCGACATGTCCCGGGCCAGGATGGTCACCACGTCGGAGGTGCCGTCTTTGTACGTGAGGCGGTACGTAGTGCCCAGATCGTCAAGCTGATAGTCACTGTTCACTTCGGGAAGCGGCGGCGTCAGCATGAACAGGGACCAGGTGGCAAAAAATCCGCTGACCGCCTGTTCGATGCCGCTGTAGATCTGGTTGAAGCCCGCGCGCACCTGCTCATTCGGCGGCTCATTGTCAGAGGTATGGCTGACCGAGACCTTGCCCTCTTTGTCCAGCACCATGGTGAAATGCAGTCCGTTCAGGAGCTTCAGGGCCGCCTCCAGTTGTGCCGGATCGCCCACGCCCTGGCCCTTGAGCACGTTCTCCCAGTTCGGCTTAATGGTCGACTGGAATTGGTCCAGTCCCTGGGCGCGCAGGCTGTAATAAGCATCGCGGCCGCGCTGCAGGATCTGGTTTTGCGCGGCGCTGTTCTTGCCTGTTTTGGGCGCGGCGCCGGTTTGTGCGAAGGCCGCCGTAGCGCACATGGCGATTGCAAGAGACAAAATCAGGCCTAACCTGCGAGTTCTCATTGAGGTTCTCCGGAAACTTTTTGGGGGACGCTGCCATTATGCGCCCCATAAAGGCGCTGCGCACGAAGAAAAATGCGCTTCAGTTACTGAGGTTATGTCCTTCCGGCCGCGCTATATCCAGCGCCGGAGCAGCCAGGCGATGCCGACCGTGATGGCAGTGCTGAGCAGGTTGACCAGATCATTGTTGAGGCGTCCGCGGCGCTCAAAGACGGCGCCGAGCAGGCTGTCGACCTGGACGCCGAGAAATCCGGCCGTCGCGATGAAGGCGGCGTCGTAGAGCGAAGTCAACGACGCCCAGACGGCGGCACTGGCAACGGCTAAGGCGGCCACCAAGGCTGCCAGGGTTCCGCGCGCGCTGATGCCGCCATCAGTTCCTGCGGGCACAGGTTTGAAGGTGGTAATCAGCACGGTGCGGCCGGGGAACGCCATGCCGATCTCGCTTGATCCAGTGTCGGCAGCCGCTTCGGCGAGCGCTGACAAGGCCAGCACGGGCCAGCCTGCACCGCCGATCGCTACAACGAGGGCAGCCACACCCAGGTTGGCCATGGCCTGGGCGGCGGTGCGTCCGCCGGCAGGCTCGGCTGACCGGAGCTGCTGTTTGCGGGCATAGCCGATTCGCGTTGCCGCCAGAGTCAGGGTAAATACGAGCAGAAGCGCTCCGAACATGCGCAGATCTCGGATGGCCATGATGAAAGCCACCGCCGAGCCGGCCAGAGCGCCGCTCACATTGACGCCGCCGGCGAACCATGCCAGCAGGGCAAAGACGCCAGTAATGGCAAGAGCGATGAGGAAACGGCGGCCGGCGACCGGAAATTCGGCGTGATGAAGTAGCTCAAAAGCCACTACAACGGCCGCGGCGGAGAGCAGCGCGAGCGTATCAGCCAATGCGAATGGGCGCGAGTTGGGCAGCCTTACCCTCCGGAACCGCGCTGAGTTTGTGCCAATTCGAGGATATCTTATCGCCTGGGCAGGATCGGTATTGCTCCGCGTATTTGCGGAAAAGAAAAAAGGCCAGCGGCTAAAGCCGGGATTTTTATAGCACCTTAACGGCCCGGCTAAAGTCGGGCCCTGATACGAACCTGAGTTTGGTGGGAATTGAAAGCATTTTGACCCCGCGGAGTCTTTGCTTAGCAGGAATAATTGGCTTCGGCTAAGCGGGCAATTAAGTGTTGACATGGGCGAACAAAAAGCGCTACACTTCCCGTAGCGGGTCCTAGGACCCAGCCGAAGGCGCTCTTTGAAAAGTGAAAATGAAGCGAGGAATCTGCAGCTCCAAGGCCGCCGAGCTATTGCTCAGTCGGTAAACTTGCTTGACGAAGCCGATCAAAAGAAACAACGTGATTTCGAGGTCGAAGACAGCCAAAGAGGGGCTTCGACTGGCCGGTCACAGTCCAGTGGAATGACGGTTCGGGCTTTGTTTTCAACGCGCGGGCCTATGGGGGGTGGGGTTGAGCCTAAAGTTTACTCATAAGTAAATTTTGGCGGAGTTTCGCTGACGCGTCCGAGAAGACGCTCTCGGCCAGGAGCAGGACAAAATACGCTCGTGAGGGAAGCATCCTAAGAATGAGGGCCGTGCCGGCATGGCTGGCCTGAAAGCGAATATTTAAAGGGGTGAAGGATGGCGGCTTC
>DASTJB010000300.1:0-25378 GCA_035717005.1 Candidatus Angelobacter sp. | reverse complement strand
CGCTTCCTTCGATAGAAAAAACGTTTTTCGCGCAAGAAAAAGTTACGTAAGGAAGCGTCAAGAACTGTTGTTCGGGCCCGCAAACCGTTGGCGGGCCTGAATTACTTTCGTCGTGTTACCTATGATTGAGGGCAACAAATTTTCCTGCAACAAAGCCGGGGTAATGCGTGTCTAATAAGGTAAGCAGGTATAAGGGTCGGAGGTGACCTATGGGAGAGAAATTCTCGGTGGCGGAGGTAGCCGCGCTTAGGAATGAGCTCCTGCAGGGTGGATTAGACTCATTCCAGACCGCGGAACTCTTGAAAATGTTTCTCGCCGGACGCGGATACGGCGTGTCTCCGGAAAACGCTCTGGATGCAGCCGGCCGCATTGAAGGCTCCAACTGCAATGTGGAATCTCTGCATAAGGAGCTTGAGAGTCTGGCCTTAGTGATGTAACCGCATTACTAACCAATGAAGAAGCCGGGCGAAACTGCCCGGCTTTTTCTTGTCTTTTCACATTGGCGGCCGCGTTCAGGACGCTTTTGCCCGTCTAAAAAAGGTTCCACAAATACTGGTTGTAAACGTCGTGGTGGTATTGCACCTCGGGCGCCTTTACGAAAGTTCCCAGCAGGCGCGGGCAGCGGTCGGCCGAGCCCTGCTTCAGGTCGGCGTAGCGGGCCTTTACGTCGGCGCCGAAAAGTTTCGTCGTCCAGTCTGAATTGCGGAAGTTCTCGATCGCCGTATAGATGTTGTCCGGCAGGTAGCGCTCAGCCTGGCGCAGGTTCTTGATCTTGGCCGTCTCGCCCTGCAGGCCGGTTTTGAAAATCGAATACATCACCATGTAAGCGTTGGCGTCCGGCGCGACGGAGCGCACCTCAACGCGCATGCTCTTCTCGTTGCCAATGGGAATGCGGATCATCGAGCCGCGGTCCGTGGGCGAAGCCTTGATCTGGTTCGGCGCTTCGAAATGCGGATCCAGCCGGCGATAGGCGTTCACGCTCGGATTGAGCAGCAGGCAGATGTCATTTCCGTGCGTAAGAATGCGATCGACAAACGCCCAGCCGGCGGCACTGAGTTTTTCTTCGCCCTTGGCGTCCCAGAAAAGGTTCTTGCCGCCTTTGCTGATGGAAACGTTGGTGTGCATGCCGCTGCCGTTCACGCCGACCACGGGCTTGGGCAGGAAGCTGGCGGTGAGTCCCATCTTGTTCGCAACCTGCCGGCAGATCAGCTTGTAGAGCTGAATCTGGTCGGCCGCGGCGACGACCTCGCCATAGCTGTAATTGATTTCAAATTGCGAAGGCGCTACCTCAGGATGGTCTTTCTCATTCTGGAAGCCCATGGAGCGCTGCACTTCAGCCGTGGTGTCGATGAAGGTGCGCAGCGGATCGCCCGGCAAAGAGTGGTAGTAGCCGCCGGTGTTCACATAATCGAACTTGCCGCTCTCATGGTACTTGCGCTCGGCGTCGGCGCCCTGAAAGAGGAAGCCTTCAATTTCATTGGCGGCGTTCAGGGTGTAGCCCTCTTTCTTATGCATCTCCTCGGCAAAACTTTTCAGGATGCCGCGGATATCGGCGGCGTATGGCTCGCCGCCCTTGTCGATCACGTCGCCGAAGACCAGCACTTTGCCGGGGCCGAAGATATCAGAGGGCGCCCAGTAGAAGGCGCTCCAGTCCATGGCGAGCCGGAGGTCGCTTTCACGCTGCGCGGTGAAGCCGCGAATGGAGGAGCCGTCAAAGGTCAGGTTGTCCCAGCTTTTGACCAGGAACTTCTTGTCGTAATCGAGCATGTGCAGCCGGCCTTCAAGGTCGCTGAAGAGCACGGTGACCGCCTTGATGCGCTTTTCATCGGTCAGGTACTTGAGCCGGTCTTCCTGGATCTTGTGCATGGCAACGCGGTTCTTGCGCTGCTCCTTGGCCTGCAGGTTCAGTTGTTCCAGTTCGTCATATGAAATGGCGAGGAAATTGCGCAGTTCGTTGCCCATGAAGCTCCTTCGCAATAATGGAATTTTGGACTGATGAGATTTCGGGCGGCAATCAGCAAATAAGCATAGCGCGAGGCAGCGCTCGCTCGCCAATTAAAAGGAGTGATGGGCGCGATTAAATGAATTTATGTGCAGCAACTGCACCAAAGTGGTTGCACCCAATCACGCGCAAGGTGTGCTTCGGGCGCGGAGGAGCAGGCCTGATCTCTGCTATAGTCATACCGCTTTCTGGAGGGCAGCCGTGTTGAGATGCTGGCTTCGATGCTTCACTTGTGTGATTTCCATGGTGGCTCTGGGAGCGGGCCAGGAGACGGCGCAGTCTCCGGCCGCGCAGAAGAAGGAGCCGGTTTATCAATCCCAAAGTGTGTTGCGCGCGACCACGAGGCTGGTAGTGCTGGATGTTGTCGCCGTCGACGAGAAAGGCTCGCCGGTCACGGACCTGACGGGCGACGATTTCACTGTGCTGGAAGACGGGAAGCCGCAGAAAATCAGCGACTTCAGCTTTCATCATCCCGAGCCGGGAGCTTCGCCGCGCCGACCCGCCCCGGGCATCATCAGCAACGCTCCCCAGTACAACTCCAACAGTTGCCTGAACGTTATCCTGCTGGATGCCATCAATACCGACTTTTCTGATCACGCCTATGCCCAGGACATGCTGGTGAAATATCTGGAAAGCAATCCGGCCATTCAGCCGACAGCGGTGTTTGGGATGGGAAGCAAGCTGACGATGCTTCATGATTTCACCACTGATACCAGGGCGTTACGCGAGGTGGTGACGCATTACAAGGGTGAAGGGCCAACGCATATACCGGACGTCTATGCGGCGGCCTCGCCCTTCCAGCGCCGCGGCAGCTTCCAGGCCGGTCCGCATGCCCGCGAGATTACAGCACGATCCATGCTTTTCCTGGCCCACGCTCTCGCTGGATATCCGGGCCGCAAGAACCTGCTCTGGCTGTCCGACGGCTTTCCGCTCAGCCTGTTTCCCGAGGTGACTCAGGGAGACGCCGTGATGAGCGTTGAAGATTTTTCTCCGCTGGCGGAGCTCATCGCCGACGAGCTGATGAACGCACAGGTTGCGCTGTACCCGATTGACGCTGCCGGTGTCTCGATCAATGACCGCTTTCCGGCGCGAACCGCAATGCTCAGCATGTCAGAGCGCACCGGGGGCAAGACCTTTTACGCCAGGAATGACATCGATACCGGAATTCGCACCAGCCTGGACGACGGTGCGACGTATTACACGCTCGAGTACTATCCGCAAAACCGGACGTGGGACGCCAAATTCCGGCGCATCGAGTTGAAGGTCACGCGCCCTCATGTCCGGTTACGGTACCGGCAGGGATACTTTGCGCTGAGACCGGTGCGAGGTAACGCAGAATCGGTGACGGACGCGTTCAGCCGCGCCATGGACCGGGACGCGCCCAATTCCACCGGCATTCTGTTCCAAGCCGGAGTTGTGATGCCTTCCGCGCAGACCCAGAACAAGCTGGTGGTCAACATTGGCGTTGATCCGCATACCCTCGCCTTCGAAAAGGAAGCGGATGACCTGGAACATGCGACGGTAAGCTGCGTCGTCTGGGCCTATCCGGGGAAGGGCGATCCCGTGCGAGCGGAAGGACAGTCGAATGCCGCGCTCAAGCCGGAGGTGTACCAGCAGTTGATGCGCAGCTATTTTCCGTGCCAGCGAGCGCTGGCGCTCAAGTCAGGCCGCTATACGCTTCGTATTGGTGTGCTGGATGAGAAATCCAACCTGATAGGCACCGCAACTACCCAGGTCACGGTGCCATAAGGCCGGCGAGCTGTTGCTTTTCAGCCGCAGGCGGCTAGAATGTTGCCACCGAATATCGCGCGGATCGAATGAGGAGTTGCCCATGCGCTGGCCCACTCGGCTCATATTCTTCTTTTCTGTCTTCATGATTGCTCTGCTGTTGGCCACCACCGTCTCGCTCACCTATGCCGCCGGCTCCCAGCAGCCATCTGCCACGCAAAATCAGCCTTCGGGCTACCAGTCTTCCAGTGTGCTGCGAGCGACCACACGCCTGGTGGTCATTGACGTTGTAGCCACGGACGGCAAAGGCGAGCCGGTGCCCGGCCTTAAAGCAGAAGACTTCACAGTGCTGGAAGATGGCAAGCCGCAGAAGATCAGCGGGTTCACCTTCCAGCAGGGTATTCCGGTCACCCAGGTAAGCGCCAGTCCGGGCGGAGGCACGTTCAGCAATGCACCGCAATTCAAGAACGTGCAATCCATGAACGTGATTCTTTTCGACGCTCTCAACGGCGACTTTGCCGGACACGCCTATGGCCGCGACGAACTGATCAAATTCCTGGACAAGCAAAGCCTGAACCAGCCTACGGCGCTGTTTGCGCTCTCAGAAAAACTGACGCTGCTGCATGACTTCACCACCGACACCAAAGAATTGAAGGCCGTCCTTCAGGACTACAGGCCGAATGGCCCGGTACACGTGGACAACGTTTATACCGCGGCCTCGCCATTCGCGATCCGCAAACCAGACACGAACACCACGGTCCGGAGCATGGATATCACGATTGCCGCGCTGACTTCGCTTGCGCAGGCGCTGGCCGGCTATCCCGGCCGCAAGAACCTGATCTGGGTGTCCGAAGGCTTCCCCATCACGCTCTATCCCGAGATCATCTATGACGAGCCGCCTTCCAACTGTAATCCGGCCTGCGGCAATCCAGTGCAACCCAGCATGGCGATGTCGCAATCTTTCAGCTCCGGAGCAGGCAAGGATTTTGATGCCGAGGTGGAAAAAGTGGCCAACGCGCTGATGAACGCGCAGGTGGCCGTTTATCCGGTGGATGCCTCGGGACTCAAGAGAGACATCCACCTGAATACCATTAATACAATGCGCAATCTGGCCGACCGCACCGGCGGCCGGGCTTTTTACAATCGCAACGACATTGAAACGGAGATCCGCACCAGCATTGAGGACGGATCCAGCTACTACACACTTGAGTATTATCCTGACAACAAAAACTGGGACGGCAAGTTCCGCATTATCCAGATCAAGGGCCGTTCCGGAATGAACCTGCGGTATCGCCAGGGCTACTACGCGCTGGATCCCGGCATGCAGAACAAGGAAGCGGAGAAGGCGCTGGCCAGGAATTTCAGCAATGCGCTAAGCCTTGACGCTCCCAGCGCGACCGCGGTAGTGTTTCGCGCGGGCGTCACGCCGCCCTCGGTCAAGGCCCCGCAAGTGACGGTCAATTTCGCCATTGACCCGCACACGCTCGCCTTCCAGCATAAAGAGCACGGGCTGGAGTTTGTCGAGTTGAGCTGCGCTGTGGCCGCATACTCGGAGAAGGGCGCGCTGGTGAAGCAGGAGATCACCAACCTCACGGCGACGATGAAAGCCGACGATTTTGAGAAGATGATGCAGGGGCAGCAGTTCCCCTGCAAGCGCACGATCGACTTGAAACCGGGCAGTTACAACCTGGCCCTGGGCGTGGTGGACCGCAACTCCCGCCTGATGGGCACAACCACGGCCTGGGTCCGGGTGCCTTGAAGCGAGGCGCGTAAAAAAATGAAGACAATGTCGAGCCATTACGGCAACAGGGTGGTCGCGATCGCGGTGCTATTTTTGGCCGCGGGCCATGCCCAGCAAAACGCTCCCGAGCAGGATTACAAATCGCCGGCGGTTTTGCGCGCCACAACCCGGCTGGTGGTGGTTGACGTGGTGGCCACTGACAGCAAGGGTGCGCCGGTGGGTGATCTTGGGATCGACGATTTTACGGTCCTGGAAGATGATAAGCCGCAGAAGGTCAGCGGCTTCAGCTTTCGCCAGAGCAGCACCGTGACCGAACTGAAGCAGCAGGCCAGGCTGAACCTGTTCAGCAACGTTCCGCGATTCGCCGGCGCCAGCTCACTCAACGTGATCCTGCTGGACTCGCTGAATGCGGAATATCTCAGCCGCACGTACGGCCGTGACCAGTTGCTCAAGTATCTGGAAAGCGCGCCGGCAATCCAGCCTACCGCGATCTATGCGCTCGAAGACAGGCTGAAGCTGCTGCATGATTTCAGCGTGGACGCAAAGGAACTAAGGGCCGTTGTGGAAAACTACAAGCCCAACGCTCCTACGCGGGTGGTGGATGTGTACTCAGCGGCCACACCGTACTCCCGCAGCGGCGATTACACTCTAAGTTCACGTACGTTGGAAACAACCGTGAGCTCGCTGGGCGCGCTGGCACAAATCCTGGCCGGTCATCCCGGACGGAAGAACCTCATCTGGATCTCCGCCGCGTTCCCGCTCACCATGTATCCGGCGAACTTCCATAACGCTCCGAATAACGCCATCGATCGCAATGGTGAAGGCACCACCAACGACACGCCGCTGCACGATATTGACACGGACAACATCGGGATGCAGGGCTCGCGCACGTTCAACGACCAAGTGGAGCGCGTGGCCAATGCCATGATGAACGCCCAGGTCGCGATTTATCCGGTGGACTGCTCCGGGGTGAGCCAGAACAGCCGGGCCAACGCGGCCAGCACCATGCGGCTGCTGGCGGAGCGCACTGGAGGAAAGACCTACGTCAACCGCAATGACATTGATATGGCCGTGCGCACCAGCCTGAATGACGGCGCTACCTACTACACGCTGGAATACTATCCGCAGAACAAGAGCTGGGACGGCAAATTCCGGGTCATCCAGGTAAAGACAGAGCGCGGAGGCGTGCGCCTGCGCTATCGCCAGGGTTACTACGCGTTGAATCCCGAGCAAAAAGGCGAGCAGAAAAAGGATGGAGAGAAGGACCTGGCCCACCTGCTCGGTGAGGCGCTCAGTCCTGACATGCCGGCTGCAACGGGTGTCTTGTTCCAGGCGGGCGTTGTTCCTCCCACGGAGAAAGGGATGCCGGTCACGGTGAACTTCGCCATCGACCCGCACACCGTGGCGTTTGAACGCGCCAATGACGGCTTTGTCCATGCCAGCCTGAGCTGTGCGGTTGTGGCCTACTCTGAAAAAGGATCGCTGGTGAAGAAGGAGATCAATAGCCTGACGGCAGCGCTCAAGACGCCCGATTTCGAGAAGCTCATGCAGGGATATTTCCCCTGCAAGCGGACCATCGAGCTTAAGCCCGGGCATTACAATCTTACTTTGGGCGTGGTTGACCAGGGCTCGCGACTGATCGGGACCACCACGGCCTCAGTGAGCGTGCCATAACCTTTTCCGCGCCACAAAACGCTAGAATTTTTTTGCGAACGGCATTGGTCTTCGCAGTGTTGTGTCCCGGTAAGGCGCTGGCGCAACCTGAGGACGGCAAACCCGCGCCCGCTCCGCAAAACCCGTGCATCCAGCCCGCACCCATGGTCACGGTGGAAGACTACACCGGCCCTTTGCGCAAGGTGGTGCTGTTCGTGGCGCGCAAGCCGGAGATCAAGACGGTGCAGCGGCCCACCCTGGCAGAAGGAACGCTATGCGCTCTTCGTCCAGGCCAGAAATTTCACCTCTTTGTGCGCAATACGTTTGAACCGGTGACGATCGTGGTTTCAGCGTTTGACGCCGGGATTGAGCAGGCCCAGAATACCGATCCCACGTTCGGCCAGGGCTTTGAAGGCTATGGCAAGCGCCTGGGAACGGCCGCGCTCGATCGCGTCTCCAATGATTTCTTCCACACTTTTTTCTTCCCGGTGATCTTCCGGCAGGACCCGCGCTATTACCGCTCAGGCCAGGGCACCACCGGCGCGCGCTTGGGCCATGCGCTGACGCACGTGTTCGTGGCCCACGGAGATTCGGGCAGGAAGATGTTCAATTTCTCTGAATGGATGGGAACCACTGCCTCCGTCGCGCTGGGCAACACCTACCATCCCGGCAATCGACGCGGCGCCGGGCCGGCAAGCGAGCGGATCGGCTTCAGCATTGGAACAGACATGGGGTTCGACGTTCTGCGCGAGTTCTGGCCGGAAATCATCAGGAAATTCAAATTGCCGTTCCGCGCACCCGACCAGCAGAAGCCTCATTGAGAGCACAATCAGCCTTCCGGCTGCGCTTCCAACTGCTGCCCCAGTTCTTCCCATTCCGTCATAGCGCGCTGCAGCTCTGATTTTGAATATTCCAGGAGCTCGGTCTGGATGCGCGTCTCTTCCACGCTAACGAAGTTCTGCAGTGAAGTTTCTGCCGCGGCGATCGCCGCTTCCAGCCGCGCGATCTTTTCTTCGACCTCCTGCAACCGGTCCTTCATCTGTCGCAGCTTGATCGGATTCACGCGCTTAGGCCTGGCGTCAGATTCCTCCGCGGTTGGCGGGGCGCCGTTGCCGGCCGGCGAAACAGCCGCACTGGCCTCTCTCACGGCAGCCAACGCGCCATCCGGCGCAGCGCCGGCGCGGCCGTCCTTGCGCCACAGGTAGTCTTCATAGTTGCCGGGAAAGACCTCGATGCGGCCATCGCCGATTTCAAAGACTCGTGTGGCCAGGTTGTCGATGAAGTACCGGTCATGCGAGACGAAGACCACGGTGCCGGTGAATTTCTGCAGGGCGTCGAGCAGAACGTCTTTGGCGCGGAGGTCCAGATGGTTGGTGGGCTCGTCGAGCAGCAGGAAATTCGAGGGATGCAGCAGCATGCGGGCCAGCGCGTAGCGATTGCGCTCACCGCCGGAGAGCACGCCGATGGTCTTGAAGACATCGTCTTCAGAGAAGAGAAAACAGCCCAGCAGGTTGCGCAGCTCGGTTTGCGTGGAGCGCGGCGCAGCCTCGAAGAGATCGTCCAGCAGGCGCGAACCGGTACTCAGCGCCTTGTACTGGTCCTGGGCAAAGTAGTCGACATCGGCATTGTGGCCCAGCCGCAGCTCGCCGGCGGTCGGCTGCTCCAGCCCGGCGAGCAGCTTGATGAGCGTGGATTTTCCGGCGCCGTTCACGCCGACCAGGGCGATGCGGTCGCCGCGCTCTATGACGAAGCTCGCGCCGGAGAAAACATGCTTGGCGCCGTAGCTCTTGCCCAGATCTTTTGCTTCGGCCACCATCCGCCCGCTTGCGCGCGGCTGGGGAAAGGAGAAGTGGATCGCCTTCTCCTCCGGCGGGACCTCGATCTTCTCCATCCGCTCGAGCTCTTTGATCCGGCTCTGCACCTGCTTGGCCTTGGTCGCCTGATAGCGGAAGCGGTTGATGAAGGCCTCAAGCTGGTCAGTCTTTTCTTTCTGGTTGCGATACGCGGCCTCAAGCTGGGCGCGCCGCTCACCCTTCTGCGCCAGAAATTTTTCGTAATTGCCGGAATAAAACGTCACCTGCCTGTTCCATATCTCGGCGATTTTTTTTACCGTCACGTCCAGGAAATAACGGTCATGCGAGATCAGAACGTAAGCATGCGGGTAGTCGAGCAGGTATTGCTCCAGCCAGTTGCGGGTCTCGAGATCAAGATGGTTGGTGGGCTCATCCAGCAGCAGCAGGTTCGGCTTCTGCAGCAGCAGCTTGGCCAGCGCGATGCGCATCTGCCAGCCCCCGGAAAACTCTTCTGTGCGCCGCTCCCAGTCTTCTTTCGTGAAGCCGAGGCCGTTCAACACAGTGCCAACCTCGGCTTCAATGCTGTAAGCGTCGCGCGCGTGGATTTCCGCCTGTATGCGGTGGAAGCGCTCGGCGATCTGCTCGTACTCGGAGCTCGAATGGTCGACCTCGCTCATGCGATGGGCGAGCTCTTCCTGCTCACGCTGCATGGCATGCACGTGGCTGAAGACGGAGAGGCATTCGGCAAAAACGCTGCGGCCGGAGAGCGAGAGGCCGTCCTGGGGCAGGTAGCCGCACTGGATCCCGCGCTGGCGCGTGATGGTGCCATAATCCAGGCCATCCATTCCGGCAAGGACCTTGAGCAGGGTCGTTTTCCCCGTACCGTTCGCGCCGACCAGGCCCACGCGATCGTGCGGCGTGATCAGCCAGTCGAGTTCCTGGAACAGGACCTTCGGACCGAAGCGCTTGCCGGCTTGCGAGAGTTGGATCATCCTCCTTCTATCTAAACACAGAGGGCATCAGGGGAACACAGAGCGGGGCTTTCTTGACGGGCGCATAATCCGTTGCGATACTTGCTCGCCTTTCAATGGATACCGCATGGCGCGCGTAGAGACAGTCCGTGGCCCGATCGATACTTCCGAGCTGGGCACCACGCTCATGCACGAGCATGTCTTCGTGCTCGATACTGAAATATTGCAAAACTACCCGGAAGACTGGGGCAACGAAGACCGCCGCGTGGCCGACGCTGTGGTGAGGCTCAACGAGCTCAAGGCACGCGGCGTGGATTCCATTGTCGATCTCACGGTGATCGGCCTGGGGCGGTACATTCCGCGCATTCAGGAGATTGCGCGGCAGACAGCCATAAACATCGTGGTCGCCACCGGCGTTTATACCTACCATGACGCGCCGCTCTACTTTCATTTTCGCGGCCCGGGCACGGTCCTGGACGGGCCGGAGCTGATGACCGAGATGTTCGTGCGCGACATCATTCATGGCATCGCCGAGACCGGAGTGAGAGCGGGAATACTCAAGTGCGCCACCGACGAGCCCGGCGTCACCAAAGACGTGGAGCGCATTCTGCGCGCGACGGCGCAGGCGCATCGCCAGACCGGCGTCCCCATCTCGACCCACACTCATGCGGGCAAGCGCGTGGGGCTGGACCAGCAGAAAATCTTTCGTGAAGAGGGCGTGGATCTTTCGCGCGTCGTGATCGGCCACTCCGGCGACACCACCGACCTCAAGTACCTGGAAGAGCTCGTCGGCAACGGCTCCTACATCGGCATGGACCGTTTCGGGATCGATACGATTCTTCCGTTTGAAGATCGCGTGAAAACTGTGGCCGAAATGTGCCGGCGCGGCCACGCCGCGAAAATGGTCCTCTCCCATGACGCGGCGTGCTACAACCACTGGCTGCCGGAGCGGCCGTTGCCCATGATGCTGCCGCGCTGGCACTACCTGCACATTCACAATGACGTGATCCCCGCGCTCAAAAAGCAGGGAGTAACCGATGAGGAGCTACGCACCATGCTGGTGGTGAACCCCAGGAAGATTTTCGAGCAGCAGGGAGCGTATTGAGCCGGGTCGTCCATGGTTATGGGGAATCGAGAGTCACCTGTGAAGCGACTCCGATTGCGTCAATTACGCGACCGCAACTATTTCCCGCCAGAACTTCTAGGAATCGATGATCACTATCGGGTCGTTCACTCCTATCTGGCCAACGACTGTGTATTTGTATGGCTGGTTCAGTGCAGAGCTCTTTACGGGTCCACTGGAAACGCTTCCATTCGCAGGAACCTGAAAAACAGCGTCGTGGAAAGGGGAACCGTCGGGCGAGGCGAACACAACAATGGCTTTGTGCGCCCCGTGCGCCGTCCAGGTCACCTCGTCTGTATCCCGGCTGATTCTGACGCTATCCTGATCCACCTGGCCGGCGTCACCGGTGATTTGCACATCTTGTGATACCGTTGGTCTCATATTCCTCCCTGTGCCTTTCCGGGTCGTGTTCTCTCGTTATTTCCGGGGGGTCTGCTGGGCCCGTTTCATAAGTGCGGTAAAACGCGAGTAGAGGGTGAACCGTTGCCATGAAGGATCGTTAACAACGTCGCTTACGGAAATCCCGGACTTGAGCGCCTGTTCCAGTTCGGCGATCGCCGCATTGTCACGCCGCAACAGTGCCAGTATCTGGGCGGAGCGTAGCCGCGACTGCGGATCGTTGGTCCGCGCCGAAAGCTTCAGCCCTGAGCGCCTGTACTGCTCCGCTTTTTCCTTTTCGCCCAAGTTCGCTGCATAAAGGCCGGCGTTCAACCACATGACGGAATCGGAGGCATTCACCCGCAGTCGCTGCTCGGCGGACGTCAAGGCTTGTTTATAAGTGCTCCGGCTTTCCTGCTCTTTGCCCGGCAGCTGGCGGTAAGCCTCCGCCAGATTGCCCAGGATCACACAATCGTTCGGTGATAGCTGCAGCGCGGCCTGATAACTGCGGGCAGCTCCGGGATAGTCGCGCTGGTAAAAGTACAGGGCGCCGAGATTCGTCCGGCTCGATGCCGAGGGACGGATCGCATTCGAAATCTCCAGCTCCTTGATGGCCGCTCCGTAATTTCCCTGCAGGAGATACACCGCGCCCAGATTGTTGTATCCGCTGAAGCTGTCCGGAGCCAGCGTCACCACATGCCGGAATTCCTCCACGGCTTCGTTATAGCGGCCGTGGGTTACATAAAACTTTCCCAGCCACTTGTAACCGGCCCAGTATTGGGGCCGCCTGGCGATCGCCTGCTTATAGAGCGCTTCAGCGTCGCTGAGCCTCTTGCTTCCTTCGTAGGCCTGGGCCAATTCATGATAAGCATCGTCGCGGCTTCCATCCAGCTTGATGGCGCGCTCCAGGTGTCCGGCTGCGTTTTCATAGTCACCCGTGCTGTTAAGCAGCATGCCCAGGCAGAATTCGCCGTCCGGGCCCCCGGAATCCAGCTGAATTGCATGCGAGCACGCGGCCTTGGCGTCCTCGAGGGTTTGCGGAAAATGCGTTTTGGAATATTTGTAGTAATAGGTCTGTCCCAATCCGGAATAAGCCAGAGCGAATTTGGGATCGGCTTTTAAACTGCTCTCAAACGCCGCCACCGCCCGGTCGAGGTTTTCCTCCCGGTCATATTCCTGCAAAAATCCCCGGCCACGCAGATAGGCTTCATAGGCTTCCGGCTGGACGGTGCCATGCGCTTCCATACGGCCGCGGTCCGCAGACGCCAATTGGATGTTCAGGTCATTCAGGACCTGGTCAATCACGCGGTCTTCCACCGCGAACGGATTGTCATAGTCCGCCGTAACCACGCCGGAGTGCAACTGGCGGAGCGTATGTGTATCTACCAGGTTGTAGATCACGCGTACGGTATTGCCGGAGACCTGCAAACTGCCTTCCAGG
Source organism: Candidatus Angelobacter sp. (assembly GCA_035717005.1). Taxonomy (GTDB): domain Bacteria; phylum Acidobacteriota; class Terriglobia; order Terriglobales; family Acidobacteriaceae; genus Angelobacter. Next base: position 12,548 of record DASTJB010000300.1, on the reverse strand, counting down.
ACCATGCTTGCGCCCAGAAATGAGCGCGCCCGCTCGGCGTCAGTGATCTTCTGCGCCCGCACTTCGGACAAAGCGATAATCTCCATGGGGTATCGATCAGCAATCTGGCCCAGCTTGGCGACCAGCGTCTCTGTCAATCCTGAAGAAAAAGCCCTGGCATTTACCTCATCGCTTGGAGCCTTGAAGGGAAGGACCACCAGCAAACGGCTGGATGCCGCGGCCGGCGGCGGCGTCCATGGCCAGACGATGTGTGCCCGGTTCACCACCAGCGCGGCAGCGCTTATTGCCGCGATCAATGCCAGAGCGAGGCGAAGCAGTGATCTGAAGCCGGTAAATTCATTTCGCGAAGCTTGTCCTGTCTGCGCGCTGTGAAGGTCGATCAGCAGATCATCACAGTTCTGGTACCGCTCGGCCGGGTCCCGGGCCAGCATGCGCATGATCAATCGGCGGACAGCCTCGGGCGCCGCCGCAGGCAAAGGCGCGGGCTCAACTTCAAAAAGCCGCTCCGGTTTTGCCATTGCATTGAGCCGGAAGGGGCGGCGGCCGGTCAGCACTTCGTAGAACGTCACCCCGAGCGAGAAGATGTCGGAACGCTTGTCCGGCAATCCACCCATTAAGACCTCCGGCGCAAGGTAGGCGATGGTGCCTCCCAGACCCTCGGTGCTTATGGTTTCCGTGTCCTGAGTATTGAGTGTTGCTCGGGCAAATCCAAAGTCCAGAATCTTGATCCCACCGGAAGGAGTAAGCATGAGGTTTTCCGGCTTGATGTCACAGTGCAGAATTCCGTGCCGGTGCGCCATAGCCAGGCCGATCAGGCATTGTTCGGCAATGTTGAAGAACTCTGCCATGACCAGAGGCCCGCGGTCCAGCCTGGCGCGCAGGGTCTCGCCCTCCACAAACTCCATTACCAGGAAAGCGCGACCCTCAAGCTCAACAACATCGTGGATGCGGGCAATATGCTCGTCATTCAACCGGGAGGCGCGCTCGGCTTCCCGCAGCAGGCGCTGGCTATCCTGGCTGCGCACCGCCTTCATGGCGACCGGCCTTTTAAGTACTGTGTCTTCGGCGAGAAACACTTCTCCCATGCCGCCGCTGCCAAGCCTGCGCTTAATCGCGAAACGCTTGCCGCGGCTGCCCGGTATCTCGGAGATCTGTACCGGCTGCGCCATACACGCCTGCTATTGACCCCAAATAGTGAGCCGAAAGTCGATCAAGAACAGCCGTGCGACGGCTATTCCAACATGGGCATGGGCTTCCTGGGCTTCGATTCCGGCATCCCCGATTCAGTGGAAAGGATGAGCTCTCGGGGCTTTTGCTAGCCGGATTATACCTCTTACGGGATTAGTGGCAGGACAGTAAAAAGCGTTTCAAAAAAACTGATTTCAATTCCCATTGGCTAAGAAAAAGCTAATCTGGCATGATCGGAAAGGCTGGCGGAGAGGGGGGGATTCGAACCCCCGATAGAGGTGTTAGCCCCTATAACGGTTTAGCAAACCGCCGCCTTCAGCCACTCGGCCACCTCTCCGTACAAAATCAGAATGGAAAAGAACTGGTAAAACCACCTTCAATCACTGAGCTCCCTCGCCAAGAACGCTCGGGATTTCGCCTGTGGGCTCTCGCTCAGCTACGCATCGCTCACGCCCACATTGCGGCTCAACTTCAGCCACTCGGCCACCTCTCCGGAGGTATGCGGCTGCAACCATTGTATCAGCGCTCCTGCCATTCCGGCGAAGCATCGGCTTATGCGCGATGGTGCAGTTTGAATTTTTAACAAACGCAAGGTCCCTCACCCCTACTCCCACCCCATCGCGCAAAATCGGCGCGCCGGGGACCCCGGCTCGCGCGCTGATAAAGGCGCGCGCTCGTTGACGGGGCTTCGTGATGACGATCATCTAGTCTTAAAATTGCAGCACAAACCGCTTATGAGGGCCATCGGCTTACCAATCCGCGGCTATTTCGTCCCTTACTAAGGCTATGGCTGAAGAGTCCGGATTCGGCTTATCATCAGGCGTGCGTTTCTACGAGGTAGACCGGACACTGCGGTCGGCGCCGTTTTTGTGGTCGCTGCTGGTCCATGTTGCCGCGGCGGCACTGCTGGCGCTGTTTGTGATCACGCTGCGCACGCGGCCCGTGGTGGTAAAGCTCGCCAAGGGCCAGAGCGCGCAGATGATTCCCACGAAGCTTGTTGCCCGTGTGTCGTCCGGCGGAATCAGCGCGGCCACGCCGCCGAAAAAGTCGAAGAAGAGCGGAGGCAGAATACGGCCGTCGGACCAGGAATCCGCGCTGGGAGTGGCGGCGATCCGCGAACGGGCGCGGCGCGAGACCATTGGACTGGTACAGAATTTCAAGTTCCGCACCACGTATGGGTTCTCACCCAACCCGAAATACGAGCTCCCGGTGCAGACCGGGGGGCAGTACCCGGTTGTGACGGTCGAGGAGCTTCCGCCCCGCTTTGAACAATACCTGATCGTCGAGATCACGATCGACAGCGATGGCAAGGTGATTGACGCAAGACTGGTGGCGGGCGAGACAGATACCAGAATCGTTTCCAAGGTGCTGGCGGCAGTGCGTCAATTCAAATATCGTCCGGCCACTAAGGAAGGCATCCCCATACCTTCGCAGACCGATCTGGTGATTCACATTCCCACGTAGAGTTCGCGCGGAACGATTGAGATTACGCGGGCGAGTGAGAGGGCACGGCCACGGCGGGCAGCACGTCGCAGTAGCAGAAGCCGTCACGCTCGACGGTTTCGCCCATGCTGACTGGGAGCGGCCGGCGGAACATGGGGCCGTCATAGACAAACGAATGGAACTCGCCTTTTTCGCCGCAGGGATCGACTCCGGGTGGCAACTCGCTTAAGAACTGAAGATCGAACTCGCGTCCCGCAAATTTTGGGTCAAGCTGTTTGGGATCGACCGAGACCAGCCGCGCGCGCAGGCCGCCGGTGATCATCTCCCGCGCCAGCCGATCGGTTGGAAGATCCCAGAGCGGAAAGACTGGCTCAAGTCCGGTGCCTTTGAGCTGTTGTTCGCGATAGGCGCGAATATCGGCGAGAAAGAGGTCGCCGAAGGCCATTGCGGTCACGCCTTCCGCCAGCGCCCGGTCGCAGACTTGCTTCATCGCGGCTTCGTAATCGATGTTGGAACACGGCCAGGGCAGCGGCGCCTTGATCAGCGGAACTCCAGCGGCCTCGGCCTGCATCTCTACCAGTTCGCGGCGCGTGCCGTGCATGGCCACGCGATCAAACGCCGAGTTGATGGTAGTGATGAGCCCGGTGATTTGGTATTCCCCCTGGCGGCGCAGCAGGTGCAGCGCCCACGCGCTGTCTTTGCCGCTGCTCCAGGAGAGCCAGAGTTTCTTCATACAGAAAGTAAGCTACCACGTTGCTTCGGGGTGATCGCCGAAACCGTTGTGATCTAAATCATCGCGCAGGGCTCTGACAATAGCGGAAAATGGTTGACTTTAAAGGCCGGCCGTGTTAAGGTAAGTCATTTATTTGCAACGCGTTGAAGCAATACTAGGGGTTGATTCGAAATGAGCTGCAATTCCAGGCGAAAACGGGCAAGGTTGGAAGCCAATAACCCCGGGTTTGATGGAATCAACCCTGGGGATGAATCCACTAAGTCCTTTCTTTTCCTAATTAGAGGGGAGGGGGGGAGGGGGGTATGGTGATCGCTGCGGAAATGGTGGGGTGGCAAGCCTAATGTCTGCGCCGAATTCAAGGTTTGTACGCGCCTGCCGCTCGGAGCCGGTGGACGTGACCCCGATCTGGCTGATGCGCCAGGCAGGTCGCTACATGGCGGAGTATCGCGCGGTGCGCAAAAAGTATTCGATCCTGGACATCTGCAAGAAGCCGGAGATCGCTGCGGACGTGACAATCACCGCGGCAGAGATCCTGGACGTGGACGCTGCCATCATCTTTGCCGATCTCCTGCTGCCGCTGGAAGTCATGGGCATGCCGTTCCACTTTGAAGCCGGAGAAGGTCCGGTTGTCGAGCGCCCATTGCGAACGCAGAAAGACGTGGACGCGCTGGTGACCAATCGCGCGTCAGAACTCGGATACGTGGCGGAATCCGTACGACGCGTGGTGAAGCATTTTGGCGAGAAGCTGCCGGTCATCGGCTTTTGCGGCGCGCCGTTTACGCTGGCCAGCTACATGATTGAAGGCGGCGGTTCGCGCAATTACATCCAGACAAAAAAGCTGATGTACACGCAACCTGCCGCATGGCAGATGCTGATGCGCAAGCTGGTCGAAGTGCTGGCAGAATACGCTGCGGAGCAGGTCACGGCCGGCGCTGACGCGCTCCAGATCTTCGATAGCTGGGTGGGCTGTTTGAGCGTGGAGGATTACCGCCAGTACGTTCTGCCATTCGCGACCGATCTGGTCACGCGCCTCAAGAAGACCGGCGTCCCCATCATCTACTTTGGGACTGACAGCGCTACGCTGCTGCCTTCGATGAAAGAAACCGGCGCGCAGGTGATTGGCGTGGACTGGCGATTTCCGCTGGACCAGGCGTGGCGCAGCCTGAATTATGCCGGCGCGGTGCAGGGCAATCTCGATCCGGTGCTGCTGTTTGGCAGCCAGAAGCAGTTGCGGGAGCGCACCGAAGCCGTGCTGAAACAGGCGGCGGGACGCCCCGGGCATATATTTAATCTCGGTCACGGCATTCTGCCGGAGACGCCGGTGGAAAACGTTCGCGCGCTGGTGAATTTTGTAAGAGAATTGAGTCCGCACTATTCCACTGCGGGAGCGGTCCGATGAGCGAACAGAAAACCGCCATCTTGTTGCTGGCCCACGGCAGCCCGGATTCGCCGGCCGATGTTCCGGAATTCATACGCTACATCACCGGCGGGCGCCCGGTGCCGGATTCGGTGATCGAGGAGGTCGCGCACCGGTATTCGCTGATCGGCAAGTCTCCGCTGACCGCGCTCACCATGCAGCAGGCCGAGGGCCTGCAAGCCAAGCTTGGCCTGCCGGTTTACGTGGGCATGCGCAACTGGAAGCCGTTCATTGCCGACGCCGTGCGCGACATGATGGACAAGGGCGTGGAGCAGGTGGTTGCCATCTGCCTGGCGCCGCAGAATTCTTCCACCAGCGTAGGCCTTTATCGCAAGGCGCTGGCGGCGGAGATGAAGCCGGGCATTTCCCTTCAGTTTGTCGAATCCTGGCACGATCACCCGCTGCTGATCCAGGCGTTCGCGGAGAGGCTGGAGCCGGCATGGCGGCAGGCGAGCAACGAAATTGGCGAGCAGGTGCCGGTCATCTTCACAGCGCACAGCGTGCCGACGCGCACCATCCAGACCGGCGACCCCTATGAGAAGCAGACGAAAGAGACCGCGCAGCTTGTCGGGGAAAAGATTTCCGCGCTTCCACTGGAGCTTCGCCACTTCGCTTTTCAGAGCCAGGGAATGTCCGGAGGGCCGTGGCTGGGGCCGACGGTCGAGAGCGCGATGCTCGAACTTAAAAAGCAGGGGCATGAAGGCGTGGTCATAGCGCCCATCGGCTTTGTGTGCGATCACGTTGAGGTGCTCTATGACATTGATATCGGCTTCCGCGAATTTGCACGCGAACAGGGGCTGAAGCTGTGGCGGCCCGAATCCCTGAATGCCTCGCCGACGTTCATCTCCGCGCTGGCAAAGCTGGCTTCCGCGCAGCTGGCACGCGCTGCGGGCATGATCTCCCTGGCATGAAACGCGTAGCCATTGTGGGCGGAGGCATCGCGGGGCTGAGCGCGGCCTGGTTCCTGGAAAAAGCGAGGCAGAGCGGCGCGGACCTGGCATGGACGCTGTTCGAGAAGTTTGACCGGCTCGGCGGGGTGATCCGCACGGAACGCCGCGATGGATTTGTTCTGGAAGCGGGGCCTGATTCATTCCTCAGCATCAAGCCTGACGGCGCGCGCCTATGCCGGGAGCTTGGACTCGGCGATCAGCTGATCAGCTCCAACGACGAGGAGCGCAAGACTTACATTCTGGTCAAAGGCCGGCTGGTTGCGATCCCAACGGGTCTCGAGTTCATGGTGCCAACGCGGGTCTGGCCCATGGCCACGACTCCGCTATTCTCGTTTGCCACCAAGCTGCGCATGGCGAGCGAGGTCCTTTCCCGGCCCAACAAGGACGCCGAAGATGAATCTGTCGGTGATTTTGTGCGCCGCCACTTTGGGCAGGAGATGGTCGACCGCGTGGCGGAGCCGCTGCTTGCCGGCGTTTACGGCGGCAGCGCTGACCGGCTGAGTGTTCGCGCCGTGTTGCCGCGCTTTGCCGAGATGGAGAGCGAAAGTGGCAGCCTGGTGCGCGCCACGCTCAAAGCCAAAGCCCGAGCACGCACTGCTACCAGGCCCGATGCCAAACCGCAACCGTTGTTTACCTCGCTTAAGAACGGCATGCAGGAAATTGTGGACACGCTGGTGAATGCGCTGCCGAAGTCATCGATTCGCCTGCAGCAGCAGAACATCGCGGTGCGGCCAGTCAATGATGGATGGCAGATCGAGGCTGCCGGCACGAGTGAGAGATTCGACGCCGTGCTGCTGGCGGTCCCTGCCCCTTCCGCGGCAACCATGTTGCGCCAGGCGGTGCCGCTGCTGATCGATGGCCTCAGCCGGATTGCCTACACCTCTTCCGCTGCTGTTGCGCTGGCGTATGACGATGTTGATCTTCCCGCCGGGCACGGCTTTCTGGTGCCACGATCGGAAAACCGCAAGATGATGGCCTGCACCTTCGTGCACAAAAAATTTCCGCACCGCGCGCCCGAGGGCAAAAAGCTGCTGCGCTGCTTCTTTTCCAGCTCGCGGGTCCCGGAGCTGCTGCAATATAGCGATGACGATCTGCAGACGATCGCCAGCGAGGAGTTGAAAGAGATTCTGGGACTTGACCGGCAACCGCTCTTCGCCCGCACCTTTCGCTGGGAGCGCGCGATGGCGCAGTATGAGACCGGGCATCTTGATCGCGTGGCCGAGATGGAAAAAATTCTGGGGGAAATGCCCGGACTTCATGTCATTGGCAACTCGTTCCACGGGATCGGAGTGCCTGACTGCATCAAGTCGGCGCGGCTGGCAGTCGAGCGGATCACCGCTTGCGCTTCGCAACTCGCGCCGGCTTAGTTTTGGCTTTGCCGCTTTTCCCGGCTGCGAATTTCTTTTCCAGTTCGGCGAGTTGCTTCCTGGGCAGTTTCTCCCGAATGAGATGGTATGAAGCGAGAACCAGTTCCTCAAGCTCGGTCCGCCGCAGCGCGCTCATCTCCAGCACCGCGACCCAGTAATTGCGCGCCATGTACGGCGCCGGAATGATGCCTTCGATCTCCACTAACTCGGCGAACTTTTCCGGCGTGCACTTGAAGGCAATTTTGGTCGGGCTTAAAGCGGGTTCGAGGTTGGCGATGCAGAACATCTTTCCCGCAATGCGGAACAGCAGGTTGTGCTCCCACTGCACGTCTTCCGTCGCGTGCGGCAGAGACAAACAGACTTCACGTGCCCAGTCGACATGAGAGGCCATCGGGAGAATATATCCAGACTGCGTAGAGCAGGCAAATGCGATTAATCGCGCAACCCGAGCAGAGCGCGCGTGATGGCTTCGTCCTCAGAAGGCGCAAAGACGGTCCGGAAGTCGAGCAGCACGCGGCCTTCTTCCACCCGCGTGACGATTGGCGGATTGCCGCGGCGAAGCCGCAAGGCGAGTTCGTCCGCGCTGAACGACTCGGCCGTGATCGCCAGCAGGAAGGTTGGCAAAGTCGAGGTGGGCGCCGATCCGCCGCCGACCAGCGATTCCCCGGCGATAATTTCCGTCTTCAGGTGCGTCGCGGAACCCAGCTTTTCCTGAACCGCTGCCGCCCGCGCGCGAACCTCTTCGGCGCTCATGCGCAGCATGCGCAGGAAAGGAACCGCATCGTGGTTCTGGCGGATGTATTCCATCAGCGTGGCTTCCAGCGCGGCGTAGGTCAGCTTGTCCACGCGCAACGCGCGGAAGAGCGGGTTGGAGCGAATGCGTTGAATGAGCGCATCGCGGCCGCTGAGCAGGCCGGCCTGCGGCCCGCCCAGCATCTTGTCGCCGCTGTAGGTCACCAGGTCGACTCCGGCGCGCAGGCTGTCCATGACGCCGCTCTCATTGATGCCCATGCTCCGCAAAGCAACCATCGCTCCGCCGCCAAGATCTTCCATGACCGGGATGTTGTGCTTGCGGCCCAGCGCAGCCAGCTCTTCCAGCGAAGGCTGCTCGGTAAATCCGATGATCGCAAAATTGGAACGATGCACGCGCAGCAGCAGTCGCGTACGTTCGTTGATGGCGCGCTCGTAGTCGGCCAGCCGCGTGCGGTTGGTGGTGCCGACTTCGCGCAGCACAGCGCCCGACTTCGCCATCACGTCCGGCACGCGGAACGAGCCGCCGATTTCCACCAGCTCACCGCGCGAAACCACCACCTCGCCACCTTCCGCCAGGGTGTTCAACGCCAGCATCACGGCGGCAGCGCAGTTGTTCACGACCACGGTCCGAATTCCGGTTACGGGTTCCTGATTGAGGAGCCGGGAGAACAGGCGCTCGACGTGGACGTCACGCTTGCCCCGCTCGCCCTTTTCGATATCAAATTCCAGGTTCGAGTAGCCGCCCGCAATCTCAGCAATCCGGCGGGTTGCCGATTGCGCCAGCGGCGCACGCCCCAGATTTGTATGCAGGACCACACCCGTGGCGTTGATGACCGGCGTGAGCGAGAGCTGCATCGAGCTTTCCACGTGCCGCGCGACCGCCGAAGGAAGGTTCGCCACCGCAAGTGCCACGGCTTCGCGGCCGCTCAGCGTCCCCATACTGATCTCTTCGCGCAGCTTTGCCAGCACAGTCCGCAGCGACTCTGTTACGGCTGCCTGCGCTTCGCGGGCAAGCAGCGGGGCCATCTCGGCGCTCTTGAGCAGCTCGTCCACAGAAGGGAGAAGGCGGTAAAGATCGGATTTGGAGACGGTGGTCATGGTTTTTCTGAAATCCCGACGCCGAAGGCGGAGGGAACCCTATTCCCGCACGACTCTAAAGGGCGAGTGTAAACCTTCTTACCTTTATTAAACGCGATTCTTGGCGGTTTTTTGTGCTCGCTAGTGACAAAAATGCTTCCGTTCGACCATTTCATGTTCCCACGCAATCTGGAACAGGTAGGCCTCCCTCCCTTCGCAAAGAACGCTCAGGTCGGGATTTCAGAAACCTACCCCACTTCCACCAATCCATATCTTCGCTGCCAGTGCTGCCGCAGGTGCTGCATCACGCGCTTGCGATCTTCAAACGGGATCTCCGGGTCTGCCTCCTCCACCAGTCGTTCTGCTTCGGTCTTGGCCAGCTCCAGCAAACCGCGATCGCGGAGAATGTTGGCAACCCGCAGCTCCGGCATGCCCGCCTGGCGCGTGCCGAAGAACTCGCCTGGCCCGCGAAGTTGCAAATCGAGTTCGGCAATCTCAAATCCGTTCTGCGTGCGGACCATCTCTTTAAGCCGGCGCTCGCCCTCATCGGAAACCTTGCCGCCGGTCATCAGCACGCAATACGACTTTGCGGCGCCGCGGCCGATTCGTCCGCGCAACTGATGTAATTGGGAAAGTCCAAAGCGCTCTGCGTGCTCGATCACCATCACCGTCGCGTTCGGTACATCCACGCCGACTTCGATTACCGTGGTCGAAACCAGCACGTCGATTTCTCCGGCCTTGAACTGCCGCATGGTTTCATCTTTTTTCTCCGGCTCGAGCCGGCCATGGAGCAATCCGATGTGCAGATCGGGAAAGATTTTCGATCGCAGCTCTTCAAACATGTGCAGTGCAGCCTTCAGGCCCGTCTTCGACCGCGATCCCGCGGCTTCGCCGGCAAACTCCATCTCCTGTTGCTCGGCCGGCGCGCCCTCAATGACCGGATAAACGACGTAAGCCTGGCGTCCTGCCTTCACCTGCTTGCGCACAAAGTCCCAAACTTCCGCCGCGCGCTCGTCGGAGATGTTTCGCGTGGTGATCGGCGTTCGGCCGGGAGGCAACTCGTCGAGCACGCTGGTGTCCAGGTCGCCGTAGAGCGTGAGCGCCAGGGTGCGCGGGATTGGCGTCGCGGTCATCACCAGGGTGTCGGGCTCAGCTTCACCCTTCTTCATGAGCTTGAAGCGCTGCATCACCCCGAAGCGGTGCTGCTCGTCGACGATGACCAGCCCCAGCTTGTGAAACTCTACTTTCTCCTGAATCAGAGCGTGCGTGCCGATCACCAGATGGACGTCGCCATTGGCAATGTGGCGCCGCGTATTGCGCTTGCGGTCTTCTTCGAGTGAGCCGGTGAGCAGCACCACGCGATAGCCGGCCTCTTCCACCGCCTGCCGCGCGGAAAGATAGTGCTGCGTGGCCAGAATCTCCGTGGGCGCCATGAAGGCGACCTGATAACCGTTCTCCATGGCGATCACCGCCGCCTGCAACGCCACAATCGTCTTGCCGGAGCCGACGTCACCCTGAAGCAGGCGCCGCATGGGCGAGGGCCGCTCCATGTCTTCGGCGATCTCTTTCAGCACGCGCTTCTGCGCGGCCGTGGGATGAAAAGGCAGGATCTTCTTGACCGCCTGACGGACTTTTTCGGTAAGCGCAAAGGCAATGCCGGGGCGCGCGCGCATCTTGCGGCGCTTGAGTTCAAGCCCGACTTCGAGAAAGAAAAGCTCTTCAAAGATGAGGCGCTTGTGTGCCGGAGTAGTGGAATTCTCCAAGGCTAGAAAGCTCTCGCCTTCGGGCGGAAAATGTACCTGCTGGAAAGCGGTGCGGCGTTCAAGCAAATCCAGCCGGCGGCAGAGCGCCGGCGGCAGGCCGTCCGGAATCTCCTGGACCAGATTTCCCAGAGCGCCGTAAATAATGCGCCGGAACCAGCGCGAGGTCAGCTTGCCGCTGCCGGCCGATTCGTAGATAGGAACAATGCGGCCAACCTCCAGCGACTCGAACTCCTTCGCGTTCTCAAGATCAAGTTGTTCTTCGCCATCGCCCGCGGTGACGTCGTTCAGCAACTCAAATTGCGGCTGGTTGATCTGCAGCCCGCGGCCCTGCCATCCTTCTTCAACTTTGCCGTAGAGCGCCACCAGTTGGCCGGGCTTGAATCGGTCACGCAGGTATTCGCCGCGGAACCAGATGCACTTGAGAGTCGAGCGGCCCTGGCCGGCAACCAGCTCGAAGATCGGCATGCCCTTTTTTGTGCGGAAGACCGCCGAGTTCCGCACCTCGGCGATCACGCTGGCCATCTCTCCCGGCCGGAGCTCGCCGATCCCACGAGGGTTGAGGCGGTTTTCATAGCGAAACGGCAGGTAGTACAGCAGGTCTTCGACCGTGGAGATGTTCTTCTGCCCCAGCAATTCGGCAATGCGCGGCCCAACGCCTTTTACAAATTTGATTGGGGTATGAAGTTCAAGCACTGCAGAGATGATACTCGACAGTGTTCAGTCCGGGCGCAGCCTCTGGAAAAAACTGAACTCGTAACAAACCATTGCGTTGCCTTCGTCAATGAACCGGTCAGCGTCTACGTCGTATTTTCTTACAAAGTCATCCACTTTTTCCGGGTCCGCCACCGCGCCGGGAACCAGCCCCGAGTTCGCAAGCAAAGTTTTGGCCTGCTCCTGATCCAGCCCGAAAAAATATGCATGGGAAATACGAAACTGGCGGCCTTCCTCCAGCTCAATCGTCACATTGATCAACCCGTGTACCTCGTCATAAGAGACATTAGGTACAGAGCTGAACTCAATAAATCCAAGAGTGCCATAAGCTCTTCTCAAAGAGTCCAGACCCGAGTGGATCTTGCCGATATCGAATAATTCACCAGAAGAAAGCGTGAAAAACTTGCGTGCCTGTTCGGCGGGAAATTGCGTCCCACCGGCAAACGCGATATCTCCTAGATGATATTGTCGGCCGGAGTCGATCTGTGCTGTTACTGTGAAGATCCTTTCCGCAGGGTCCTCAGTGATGAGCTGCGCGTCGACGTGGATCTCAGCCTTGAAATAGCCGCGCTGTTGCCAGGGATACTGGAGTCTCGCCGCGAATTCCTCTTCCCAGCGCTTTTCGTAGGGACCTCGCCATCCCTGGAAGTTCCGCACTATCTCAGCCTCTTCGTCCGGTGCAAGGCCAGTCTGCCCAGAGAGGATAAGTTTCGCAACTCGCACTCTTCCCGAAGCCGTCTCTCTGAGCTGTCTCTTTTGTGGCTGTTCGCTCACCGGTCTTCTTGGGCAGCCTCTTTGGGAAAAGCCCGTGGATGGAAAAAGCCCCAATACGAGTGAAATTGCGATTAATAATTTGCGCCGAAGAAACGTCATTGTCTCGTACCCTGAACTTAGTACAAGAACGATGGTTTGGCAATTCCTTGCGATTCAAAACCTTGTCCGGTGTATGTTGGGAGTGATGATTGTCAGCACCATTTTAAGGCTCTCACTGATTGCTGGCGTCTGCCTCGCCGGTGCAGATGTGGTAGCGGCCGCTTTGCTGGTGCCCCAGCAAGCCGCAGCCGGCACCAAGAACGAGTCCGCCACTACCGATGCCAAGCAAATCATCCGTCGCGCTCTGGAGGTGGACCACCACAACTTCGATCG